>RGCC01000018.1 GCA_009919335.1 Alphaproteobacteria bacterium | reverse complement strand
GGCCGCAACCGTAGCACCGCCAAGCCGAACGCCGTAGGTCATGCCGATCAACAGCACCACTAGCGTCTGGCCAGTTACCGGCACTGGATAAAACGGGATTTTAACTTGGGCCGATATTGCCAATAGCAAGCTGCCAACCACAATAAGAAAGGCCTTTGCCATAGGTACTGACATCGCCTTTGACGCGAACGGGCCATAAAGGATAGCGTCGGTTAGCACGTCTTGGCGCATGGTGGCCGTAACTGATGACTGTGGTTTGTACATTGAATATCTCCCGCAGGTAAATCGTGATAAATCAGACTATAGGGCCAGCCATGGCACAAAGCAATAACGGCAATCCGAAATCAGGCAATCCGCATTGCGGCATCCAGCATCGCATCAAACGCCTCAAACGGGGCAATAACTGCATAGCCATCGCCAATGGCGGGCTGAATTGAAACCGATTGATCAATCACTCTGTTTGAGGTGCCGGTCCGCGTGCCAAACGCCATATGAATATCATCAAGCGGCCATTCAAGCCCAGTCGAGGCCAGAAAATGCTGGCGACCAAGCGGCCAGACTGACAACACACATCATGATTACCAACCAGCAATATCGGCTGGTCATCCGGCAGCCGCGCCAGCGTATCAAGTGCCGCCAGCGCATGATCAAACCGGCCGTCCAAAAAGCCAATGCCAACAATCAATGGCGCCGAAATGATGCGAAGTGACTTTTCAAAATCAGTGTCATCCTGTCCGGATAGCGTAATCCGTTGAACCGCGGCCGGCAGTTGATCCAGATCATGTGCCGAATCCATATCACCAATGACCGCTTGCGGCAGCAACCCGTATTTACGGGCGTTTTCTAGCCCCCCATCCGCCGCCAGAACCGGCCAACCGGCCATCTGTTTGGCACAATCCAGTGTTGACGGCATAACCGGCGCCGCACCAAACAACAGAACCGGCGAGGTAAATGACAATTGATGATTATGCTGTTGTGTCATGCTGACCCCTTAATCTTGGCTTGGCCTGTATTGACCACATCTAACTGGCCACATCTTTGGGCGCGCTGCTGAAGTGCCGGCGGATAGAGAGACAAATTTATAACGCCAGATTTCTTTATAACAGCTTACCGCATGGCTGGCATGGCATACAGTACCAGTCCCCAGCGTGGCACCAAACCCATCTGACGGGCAAGCAATCATTTACTGCAATATTAGCCGTTGTGAGCAAAGTTAGAAGGTGCTAAGTTTATGCAATGGAGCAGAATATTTCACCAATGACGAACCCGGGAACAACGACGGGCGGCCCCCACGGCCGCGCGACTGTTAAACATAGCCTGTTTATCATGGTGCCGGTTTTGCTTGCTGGTTATCTGATGACCAATGCCGAGTCGAAACTTGCCGATATTCTGTTCAAGGCAATTGCCGATTCCTACCTTCAGGTCAGCACATTCGTTGCGGCGACATTTTTCCTTTTCTACGGTATTGAGCGGCTGCTCAACATTGATGCAACGGCAGCGCTTCGCAAAGCAAACATTTGGCAAGTTCCGGTGGCAGCGGCGCTGGGCGCGATGCCTGGTTGCGGCGGTGCGATTATCGTTGTGACCCAATATGTGTCGGGGCGGTTGAGTTTCGGCAGCGTTGTCGCCGTATTGACCGCAACGATGGGTGATGCCGCATTTCTGCTAATTGCGCAGGAACCACTTACCGGCCTTGCGATTATAGTGCTTGGCTTTGTTGTCGGAACAATAAGTGGCTGGATCGTCAATTATATTCACGGTCGTGATTTTTTGCGCGGAGACACCGGCAAGAATACTGATATCGACCATGCGAACGAAGATGCCAGCACACCGTTTCTGGATGGTATCTGGCTTCTTATCATGCTTCCGGGTTTTATTCTTGCCGGGCTTCTGGCCTTTCAGATTGATGCTGACGCGCTGTTTGCCAATGACTATTTCGATAAGCCGGCAAGCCTTCTTGGCGTGTTGGGCGGCGTTCTGGCGATTTCCATGCGGCTTGCACCACAATTTGGCATTAAAGGCGATCTGGCTTTTTCTGCTGGCGGCTCTATTTTGCGGCGCACGATTGCCGATACTAACTTCGTCACAGTTTGGGTTGTTGGCGCGTATCTGGTGTTTGATTTATCGGTTTATTTCTTTGCGATTGATCTCAAACAAATCTTTAGCGGCTATACGCTTTTCACCCCAATGATCGCTATTCTGATTGGGTTTTTGCCCGGATGCGGCCCACAAGTTCTGGTGACAACTATGTATCTTGCCGGTATTCTGCCACTATCCGCGCAAATCGGTAATGCCCTCAGCAATGATGGTGATGCCCTGTTTCCGGCGATTGCGATTGCCCCGAAAGTGGCGGTGGTCGCCACCCTCTATTCGGCAGTGCCTGCGGTCATTATTTCATATAGCTGGCTGTTTCTGGTCGAATAATTCGCCATATCAATTTGCCATATGAATCTGCCATATCAATTTTGGGCAGGCATCATCTTACCATCACATCCTTTGTTATCGCATGATTGCTGTTGCGGGCCTATTTTTCACGAGACGCCGTTTTCCATGATTTCTGAATTGGCGTAATGATGTAACTCATCACCGTGCGCTTATGACCCAGAATATCGATGGTTAACGGCATACCAGCTGAAACAACAGGCGTGATATCCGACTTGGTTAGCTGGTGCTAATCCCCTATGATTTGAATAATACGGTGTTTCCCCATCATTAAACCCAAGATCACGTCGAAGGCTTTCATCTGATGTTCGAGATCATTCTTTTTGCGCCGCAGATTCCACCAAATACCGGAAACATTATCCGGCTTTCGGCAAATAGCGGTAACCGCCTGCATCTGATTGAGCCGCTCGGGTTTAGCTTGGATGAAAAATCCTGCCGGCGCGCCGGACTCGATTATCACGCATTGAGCGATGTTCATATCCACAAGGATTTGACTGCCTGTCTGGACTGGCTGGGGCAACCGCGTCTCTTTGCTATCACCACACGCGGCAAAGACAGCCTGTTTGAACGCGCCTTTTTGCCCGGTGACGCCTTTTTATTTGGTTCGGAGACATCTGGCTTGCCGGCACATATTCACGCCAGCATTGCCGAGCCTCAAAAACTGCGGCTGCCAATGATGGCTGATAATCGTTCGCTAAACCTTGCCAACGCGGTTTCAATCGTGATTTATGAAGCATGGCGTCAGCACGGATTTGCCGGTGCCAACTATTAACCGCCCATTCGCCGCAGATTGTTATCGAGCCAATTCCATGAGCCCCATGAATCCGATGTCAGACAAACCTATCCCCCCTCAACCCGCGCGCCCTGATATTACGCGCCCTGATATGGCATCAGACATCATGACACCTCTTGCGATTGACCCCCCAAAAGCTGGCGAAATGGTGGCGCTTGCCGATGATCTTTACTGGATGCGCTTTACATTGCCGTTCCGGCTCAATCATATCAATCTCTATGCTTTTGATACAGAAGATGGCTGGCTACTGCTTGATTGCGGTATCAATAGTCAGGCGATCGCCGATCAATGGCAGATCATGCTGGACGGGCCGCTGTCTGGAAGGCCGATCTGCGGCATCATCGTATCGCATTACCACGCTGATCATGTTGGCTATGCGGGCAAGCTTGCAGCGATCACCGGTGCTCGTATTTACATGGGCGCGATTGAACATGGCCAAGCAAGCTGGAGCCTAGCGCAGACTGACACCGGATTTGGCACTGTTATGGGTGATACCTATGCCCGCTTTGGGCTGGCAGACGCGGTGGTGGCGCGCATCAGGGCACAAGGCAATTATTTCCGCAAATTATCGGGCGATTTGCCCGATGTAACTATCATCGAAACTGATCAACGGTTTCAGACCAAATCTGGCATCTGGACACCGCGCTTTGATACGGGTCATTCACCCGGCCATATGAGCCTCGTCGATGCTGATCGCAAACTCTATATTTGCGTTGATTTCCTGTTACCGCGCATATCGCCAAATATCTCGGTCAGCCTGCGCGCTATCAAGGTGGATATGCTTGGGTATTATTACGAGTATCTTGAGCAGATGCGTCAGCTGGATAATGATTGGCTGGTAATCCCCGGACATGATTGGCCTTATTTTGGTGGCGGCGTTCGGGCAAGAGATTTGATTGAACATCATAATATGCGGCTCCAACAATTGCGCGATGCGGCAACCACCGGACCAATGACAACTGCAGATGCCATGGCCACGCTATTTGCCTTTGAGCTGACTGACCATGAATTATTCTTTGCCAGCTGCGAGGCGCGCGCGCACTTAAATCATCTTGTTGCACGCGGCGAGATGCAGATCGTGCAAAAAGCCGGGGTTGATTATTTCAACCTCGGCTGACCGCGCAACATCAGCGATCACACATCTTCATACCAGCCCATCACTTTTTCCCCAAACCTCGGCCAGTGGCTTTATTGACTTGGTTTCATGAAGCGGGCAGAAAGGGGGTATCGAGACGAGCAACAAAAGGCAAAAGACAATGAGCGGTGATTATAAATTCGATACGCTAAGTCTGCATGCAGGGCACGTCCCTGACGAGCGTCATGGTTCGCGCGCAGTGCCCATTCACCAGACGACATCCTATGTGTTTCAGAACACTGAACATGCTGCCGCGCTCTATAATCAGGAACTTGGCGGGCATCTATATACGCGCATCTCGAACCCTACAGTTGCCGTATTGGAACAGCGCATTGCCGCGCTTGAAGGCGGTGTTGCCGCAACCGCAACCGCGTCTGGTATGGCCGCGCTTGCGACCGCTGTTCTGGTGTTGTGCTCGCAAGGCGATCATATCGTTTCATCATCCCGCATGTATGGCGCCAACATTAATTTGCTGGAAAACACCCTGCCGCGCTTTGGCATCACCACAAGTTTTGTTGACCCGTCAGATCTTGCCGGTATCGAAAAGGCAATCACACCAAATACCAAGATGATCTTTGGCGAGGTTATCGGTAATCCGGGCCTTGATATTATGGATGTCGAAGCGGTGGCGAAAATTGCTGGCAAGGCCGGTATCCCGCTGATGCTGGATTGTACCTTTAATACGCCTTGGCTGCTCAAGCCCTTTACGCTCGGCGCTAATCTTATCGTTCATTCCCTGACCAAATGGATTGGCGGTCATGGCGTTGCTATTGGCGGTGCTGTTGTTGATGGTGGCAATTTTGATTGGGGACAGAATGATAAATTCCCCACCATCGCCGGCCCGCATTACGCCATGGACGGGATTAATTTTTACGAAGAATTCGGCCCAGCCGCATTTACCGCAAAGTTTCGTGCTGAAGGGATGTATAATTTTGGCCCGTCACTGTCGCCAACAAATGCGTTTCATATCCTTCAAGGCATGGAAACCCTGCCGTTGCGGATGCAGCGTCACATGGACAATACCGCCAAGATGCTAGATTTTCTTGGTGGGCATGATCAGGTGGCATGGGTTCGCCATCCAAGCCTTGCTGATCATCCGGGGCATGAACTGGCAAAACGCATGATGCCGCGCGGTGCTGGCTCGATCATCGTCTTTGGCCTAAAGGGTGGCCGCGATGCTGGCCGTACCTTTATTGAGTCGGTCGAGCTTGCCTCGCATCTGGCCAATGTTGGCGATGCGAAAACCCTTGTTATCCATCCGGCAAGCACGACCCATTCACATATTTCCGCCGAGGCCATGATCGAGGGCGGCCTGTCTGACGATATGATCCGGCTATCGGTCGGTTTAGAAGATTTTGACGATATCAAAGCTGATTTCGAGATGGCATTCCGCGCCGCGGCCAAGCAGCAAAAAGCCAAAGGATGATCCAAAAGGGATAGGATCAAAGGAGGCTGTCTCGTCGCAATCGATGCGGCGTCGCGCTATCCACGTCGCATTACCCGGCTTGGCCTGATTGCCGGGGCATTGGCAATTCCGGTAAATGATCAGCTATTAACGATGTCGGACAAGGCCTTGGGTAAGGCCATTAGCGTGATGACCAGCTGGGGTCATGGGCCGATGGCGCATATGCATGACAATACCCAGCCCGGACATTCCTTTCTTGGTTATGGCAACCGGCTGATGGCGAGTAATGATGAAACAGCACTTCGCAATGATCTTATTGCCTGCAACCAATATTCAGCTGGCCAAGACGCCGCCACGAAAATTACCCAGCCAGCCATATGTATACTTGCTGGTGCCGACCGTATGACACCGGTCAAACACGGTATCGCAATGGCAAATAGTCTGGTCAATAGCCAACAAATCATTCTTGACGGCGCTGGTCATATGTTGCCTGCGGAACGGCCGGCCGAGGTAAATGACGCGCTGCGAGGATTTCTGGCCGGCTAGTTCATAAGGGGGTATAGACCTCTTCGTTAATCATCCCGACAAAGAGCTCTGATAAAGAGGAACATAACATGAAGGCTGCAAATTTTAAAAATATTGCTGTGATTGGCGCGGGCACGATGGGAAGCGGAATTGCCGCCCAGATTGCCAATGCCGGCCATAATGTTCTTCTGCTTGACCTTGGGGCCAAGACTGGGGGTGGCAAAACGCCGGCTGAAATTGCGATTGACCGGCTGCTGGCATCTGATCCCCCGCAATTAATGTCAAAGAAAAACACGGCACGCATCAGCACCGGCGTGATTGACGATGATTTTCACAAGCTGGCTGAATGTGACTGGATTATCGAGGCAATTGTCGAACGGCTAGATATCAAAAAGGCACTATATCGCCGCCTTGATGCGGTTATCGGGCCAGATTGCATCGTCAGCTCGAACACATCAACCATCCCTATCAAGCTGCTTGTCGAGGATATGCCAGCGGCGTTTCGCCAGCGATTTGCCATCACCCATTATTTCAATCCGGTGCGTTATATGCGGCTGCTTGAACTGGTGACCGGTGCTGAAACCAACGCCGACGTAATCGATCGCCTTGCCGATTTTAATGACCGCGTTCTTGGCAAGGGCGTGGTGCGCTGCGCCGATACGCCCGGTTTTCTTGGCAACCGTGTCGGGGTTTTTGCGCTTCAGGTTGGTATTGATGAAACCCTGAAATGCGGTCTTTCGATTGAAGATGCAGACGCCCTATTTGGCCGTCCAATGGGTATTCCCAAAACCGGTGTTTTCGGGCTTTATGATTTGATCGGCATCGATCTGATGGCCGATGTTGTGGTCTCACTTGGCAATATCCTTCCCGCTGACGATGCCTTTCACAGCGTTGGCGGGGCTAATCCGGCCATCGCTGCAATGATTGCCGCAGGCTTTACCGGCGATAAGGGCAAGGGCGGTTTTTACTGTCATGACGGCGTGCGAATGGCGCGCCAGTTTGCCGGATTTGAAGGCGATGGTATGCCGCCTTATAAACCCGCCAAAACTGCACTCCCACCAGCAGCAATCGCCGCCGCAGAGGCCGCTGCACGGCAAGATGAGCCGTTGTTTCCGCTGCTTGATGGTAATGATGATCAGGCCAGATTTTGCCGCAATGTTCTGGGGCGAATTCTGCATTATGCCGCAAGCCTAGTGCCATCAGTGACCACCACACCGCAAGATATCGACGATGCGATGAAGCTGGGTTTCAATTGGCAGCGCGGGCCATTTGAGATGATCGACGCAATCGGCGCACAGCGTTTTACCGCACTGCTTGACGAATGCGGTCTGGATATGCCGCCATTTCTGCAGGATGGAGCGCCAAATTATACCGTGCAGACCGGCAATTTGATGGTGCGACACGCCGATGGCCATCGTTATCCGGTCAATTTACCCGATGGCGTTATGCGCTTTCATATGACGCGGCGAACCTTGCACCCTATTTTAAGCAATGAAGCGGCCAGCCTATTTGCCCTTGAGGGTAATCTGCGGCTTGTTGAATTTCACTCCAAAGCAAATGCGCTAACCGACGCATCAATGGAAATTGTTGCGGCGGCGGCCACCGATCATGGTGCGGGGATCATTGTTCATAATGATGCACAGCATTTTTCGGCCGGGGTTGATCTGAATGCGTTTCGCCGCATGATCGAAGCTGGGCAATGGGATGAGATAGATGCCTTTTTATGGCGGTTTCAACGCGCCGTTGCAGCGCTGAAATATTCGCCGGTTCCAGTTGTAGGCGCACCGTCAGGTCTGGCCGCTGGTGGTGGTTTTGAAGTGCTGGCGCATTGCGACCGCCTTGTCGTTCACACCAATTCAGTGCTTGGCCTTGTCGAGGCGGCAGTTGGTGTTGTGCCGAGTGGCGGCGGGGTAAAAGAGAGCTATCTACGCTGGCATCATCACCTTGGCGACTGGGAACAGGCCGCATGGAAGGCATGGATGAATCTTGGCTATGCGGCCACCGGTTCATCGCCCGAGCTGGCGGCGCGAATGCAGTATTTCCTTGCTGACCGTGATGATACGGTAATGAACCGTGACCGGCTATTACCGCGCGCGATCCAGCTGGTAACCGAAATGGCGCATAATTATTCACCGCCGCGCCCGCCAGAGGCCGAGCTTGCACCGGCAGCGCTCGCCGAAAAGATGGATGCATTTATGCAGGATGGTGTTGATCGCGGCGATTTCATGCCGCATGACAAAACCGTTGCCATGCAGATCGCCAGCATCATAGTGCAAGGCGCAGGCGAAGGTCAAACCATTGATGAAGATGGTTTGTTTGCCCGAGAAAGAGCGGCTTTTATCCGGCTTGCAAAAACCCCGGAAACCCATGCACGCATTGCTGCTATGTTAGATGATGGCGCCCCAATCCGAAATTAGCCATCGCTTTAAAGAGAAAAAGAGACAGGTAATTAACGCCGGGGATTAACGCCGGAGATTAAAGCAAGACATTAAAGCGAGCCCGCAAATCCTTATCAAGCGCATCTGGAATATGCAGCGGATGCGGGCTTTCCAAAATTTCCTCTTTGCGCTTTCTTGCCGTATCCAGAAGATTGGGCTTGCCCAACTCCTCCCATTCTTTGGGGCTGGAACGATCAGCAATCACCGGATAGATATATTCGGTCTGCATTAATTTAATCGTTTGGTCATGGCCAAGATAATGGCCGGGGCCACCCATGCACACATCCTTCATCACCTGTACGCCCAAGGTTGTTTCATTCACCTCGATGCCGCGCACACACCGCATACATTGACCGAGCATATCATTATCAATGATCAGGCTATCCAGACAAAACCCCAGCAAAGAGGCGTGCATACCGGCGGCTTCATAAACCATATTCAGTCCTGACAATCCCGCCATGACAAGGGTACTGCCCTTTTCATAGCCGGACTGCGCATCTGGCATTTTCGCATCGGCCATACCGGCGGCTGCACCACCCGGCAAATCATAATATTGCAGCATCTGCGCGCAGGCTGAAGTCAACAGCCCCTGCTCGCCCGATCCGCCCGACATCGCACCAGTACGTAAATCCGAAACAAAAGGCCAAGTGCCACAAATACATGGATGACCCGGCTTCATCGCATTCACATAGATAAGCCCGGCAACCACCTCGGCAAGCGCCTGTGCAACCGCGCCAGCGATACTGGCCGGTGCCGTGGCCCCTGCCTGCCCTGCAGATAATAGCAAAACCGGCATACCGTTTCGCACGGCTTCTTCCATCACCAAACAGGATTCGGTGGCAAATCGCAATGGCGGCACAACAAAGCAATTACTGTTAGACACAAACGGACGCGCGCGCCATTTATCCTCGCCACCAGCAACCATATGCAGCATTTCAAAAACCGGTTTCATATATTCAGCCTCGGTAAAGCTGACCCCAACATGTTTGGTCGTGCCCTTGATCGCCGCATAGACAGTATTGAAATCAAGATCGGCCGGATCGGGGATATCGCGGGCCACCATCGGGCGCTGGAAAAAATGGATATTATCCATCTGTTCGACGATACGCGCCGCATCATAAATATCGGCCAGATAGGATTCGCGATATTCATTCTTGGCAACATCAACAACATGAACCGCGGCACCCGCCGTACCATAATGCACGCGCGACCCCGATAGTAACAAATCATGCTTCGGATTTTGTCCATGAAGGGTGATGTGCCGACCACAAATTGCCAGCGTATGTTCAACCAGTGCACGGGGAAACCGGAGGCGGCCGTCATCACCCAAAACAGCCCCAGCTTCAGTCATATATTTAATGCCGGTATCAGGTGCCTGACTAAGGCCTATCTCTTCTAGAATTTGATAGACTGTTGCATCCACAGCCTTGACCGCGGCAGCATCGAGCGGTTTAAAATTACCGCCCTCAAGCCCTGCTCGAACTGGACGCAAATCTTCGGCCAATGGTGCAGCGCGCAATGTGCGCCTCGCCTCACGACCACCACTACGGCGTGACGAATGAGGGATTGTTCTATTCTGGTTCATGGATATTTCTCCCCACCAAGAGCCAATAACTAGATTTTTACCTGTAGAGCCTTTGGATCATAAACTGGACGCAAACTCACTTCGGCGTCCACCAGCCTGCCAGCCACATCAATCTGATAATGCGAACTTAATTGCGATTCAGCACTCTCACCAACTTCATTGCATTTGACATAGCCAAGCCCGATTGCGGCACCAATATGATGGCCGTAATTACCGCTTGTCAGATACCCGATCAGCGCACCGTCTCGGTAAATCGCTTCATTGTGATATAACAATGGCTCAGGGTCGGTCAGGCGAAACTGAACCAGCCGGCGTGACAGACCATCATTTCGTTTGGCCTTGACCGCATCAGCCCCAATCATCCCGCCGAATTTGCCAACAGGTTTATTTTCCTTCACCACGAAACCGAGCCCAGCCTCAAGCACATGATCCTCGTTTGAGATATCATGACCGAAATGGCGAAACCCCTTTTCGATGCGGCAGCTATCAAGAGCATGAAGGCCGCACATTGCGATGGCATGATCGTCTCGGCGTTCGGTAATCGCCTCAAACACATGCGCCGCCATATCGCTTGGCACATAAAGTTCCCAGCCAAGCTCGCCAACATAAGTAACACGATGCGCACGGGCAATAGCATGACCAATTTCAACCGTCTGCATAGTCCCAAACGGGAAATCTTCATTGGCAAGGCTTTGCGGAATCATTGGCTGAAGAAAATCTCGAGCCTCAGGCCCCATCACGACAAGCACTGCCTCTGACACGGTAACATCTACCGCGATGGCGTGCGCATTTTCGGGAATATGCCGGTTAATCCAATTCAGATCGCGGCGGATTGTGGCGGCTGGCGTAATGATGATAAACGCGTCCATGCTAAGGCGGGTAATCGTGACATCAGCCTCAATATGACCATCTGAATTGAGAAACTGCGTATAGACGATCTTACCAACTGGAACAGCAACATCATTTGCCGCGATCATTTGCAGCACCGCCTCGGCATCACGGCCAACCAGCTTTATCTTACCAAAGCTGGACATATCGAACATGCCAACCTTTTGCCGCACTGCCATATGTTCAGCCGCGCTATAGTCAAACCAGTTCTGACGGCGCCAGCTATAGACATATTCGGCTTTTTTACCGGCATCACGTTCGGCTTGTGGCAAGAACCAGTTGGCACGCTCCCAGCCAGAAACCTCGCCAAAACAGGCACCTTCAGCCTCGAGGTAATGATGAACAGGTGAGCGCCGCACGCCACGTGCCGATGCAAATTGACGATAAGGGAAATGGTCTGCATAGAGCAGGCCTAGCGTTTCCGTCACACGCGCCTTTAGATAGCTGCGATTGGCCTGAAACGGTTGCATTCGCCGGATATCAACATCCCACAGATCAAACGGCTGTTTGCCGCTATCCATCCATTCAGCAAGTGCCATACCGGCACCACCCGCCGAGGCGATCCCGACCGAATTAAATCCGGCCGCCACATAAAAATGATCAAGCTCAGGTGCCTCGCCAAGGATATAGCGATCATCGGGGGTAAAGCTCTCCGGCCCGTTAAAGAAGGTCTGGATTCCCGCCGTTGCCAGCATTGGGAAACGCTCGACCGCGCGCTCAAGAATTGGTTCAAAATGATCAAAATCCTCGGGCAGAGAGTCAAATTCGAAATCTTCGGGGATGCCATCCATCCCCCAGGGTTTTGCCACCGGCTCAAATGCGCCCAGCAGCATCTTGCCAGCGTCCTCTTTAAAGTAACAACATTCATCTGGCACCCGCAACACTGGCAGATTTGGTGTAATATCAGGCATAGGCTCGGTTACGATATAAAAATGCTCACAGGCATGAAGTGGAACCGAAACGCCAGCCATAGCGCCAATTTCACGGCCCCACATGCCGCCAGCATTGACCACATATTCAGCCTCAATCGGCCCAAAGTCAGTATCAACTCCGCTCACCCGGCCATTTGCCTGATGAATGGCTGTGACCTTGACACCTTGCAGGATCGACACGCCAAAATTACGCGCACCCTTGGCCAGCGCTTGGGTGATATTAACCGGATCTGCCTGTCCGTCCTTTGGCAACCACACCCCGCCAACCGCATCCTTTGTTGCAAGCCCCGGATAGCGGTTTGTGATATCGCTGGGGCCAATCTCGTCGATCTCGACCCCAAATGCCCGCGCCATAGCGGCCAGACGGCGCAATTCCTCCATCCGCTCGTCATTCAGCGCCATGGTGATCGATCCGTTGCGCTTGAAACCGGTTGCGACACCCGTTTCCGCCTCAAGGCCGAAATAGAGTTCTTGTGAATATTTCGCCAGCCGCGTCATATTCTGGGTGTTACGTAACTGTGCGACCAAGCCTGCCGCGTGCCATGTGGTGCCACAAGTCAGCTGTTTGCGTTCGAGCAGAACAACATCCTTCCAGCCCAGTTTCCCAAGATGATAGGCAATCGAACAGCCAATAACACCGCCACCGATGATAACCGCACGCGCTTTTGACGGAATCTGCATTTATCAGCCCTTCATCTTTATATTTTCTGGATCATATAAAACATGGCCATCGACCAGTACGGCGCGGCGCGATCGCCCGAGAACCAGAACTGAAATATCCTTTGCCGCCCGCAACGCACCGCAATCGACAACCGCCATCGCAATCGATGCACCAACCCGATGCCCGTATCCACCCGACAAAACCAATCCGGCAACATTTCCGTCAATCACAACGCTGCTAAGATAGACAGCGTCGCCAAACGGCTCGCCATCATCCGGATCATCTAGCACGAGAGTCACAAACTCATTTTTGCTACCCGCCTGCTGTTCAGCTTGCAGGGCAGTCCGGCCAACAAAATCGTCTTTGTTGAAATTCACCCAGCGCCCAAGCCCCGATTCCAGCATCGTATAATCTGACGTGAGATCCGATTTCCATGAACGATAGCCTTTTTCAAGGCGCATCGAGTCCAATGCCAACATTCCAAATGGGGCGAGTTCATAAGCCGCACCTGCGGCAGTGATCGCATCATAAACAGCGACGATATTATCCATCTTGCAATGGATTTCAAATCCGGCTTCACCGGCAAATGACACGCGAATGGCGGTTACCTCATCGCCAGCAATTTCAATCTTACGGCACGCTAACCAGGCAAAATCATCATTTGCCATTGAGTGGCCGGTCAGATCAGCAAGAATTGCCGGTGCCTTAGGCCCGGTCACCAGCAAGGTTGCCAGATCATACGTCACATCGGTGATTTGCACCGAGCCGTCCGAGGGCAGGTTCGCCATCAACAAATCACGGTCATGCCAATAGGCTCCCGCGCCACTCATCAACAGAAAATCATTTTCGGCAAAGCGCGTGACGGTCATCTCGCTTAGCATCTTGCCTTTTGGTGACGCAAAATAGACTAGCCCTATGCGGCCAACACGCGGCAGATTACCGGTAATCTGACGGGTCAGCCACGCGTCAGCACCATCGCCGCTCGCATGAAACCGCGAAAATCCTGTAAGCTCCAGAATCCCGGCATGGGCTGCGACGTGGCGGCATTCCTGACCGACGGCATCAAACCAGTGCTGGCGGTCATAGCTATCGGCCGGCCGCCGGTCGGCATCAACCGCCGGAAACCAGTCAGCGCGTTCCCATCCCCCATAACTGCCAAATTCAGCACCCGCTGCCGCCAGCCGGTCATAAAGCGGCGAAGATTTTGCCTTGCGGCCAGCCGGCCACTGAATCTGCGGGAAATGCATCGCATATTCATGGCTATAGGTCTCGATCGCCTTGGCCGCTGTATAAGCCGTGTCGACATGGTCGGTAAAGCGGCGCGGATCAACAGCCCAGCTATCGCTGTCGGCCTCGCCTTCAATGATAATCTCGGCCAGCAGCTTGCCAGCACCACCAGCCTGAACAATCCCAAAGGTAAAGACACACGCCTCAAACGCGTTCGGCACACCGGGCATTGGCCCAATCAACGGCAGACCATCCGGCGTATAGGGGATTGGCCCGTTCACCACCCGCGTAATGCCAGCGGTACCAAGAATTGGCACCCGCGCACACGCATCCTCAATATACCATTCCAGCCGTTCCAGATCGTCGTTATAGAGCTGGAAAGAAAAATCATCTGGCATCGGATCACTGGCATCCAGCCAATGCGCACGGCAGTTTTTCTCATAAGGGCCAAGCAGCAACCCGTCCTTTTCCTGCCGCAGATAATATGAGCTGTCAGGATCACGAAGCAGCGGCAATTTTTTATCCCGCGCCGTTAATTCGGCAATCGGCTCGGTGATCAGATATTGATGCGCCAGCGAAACACACGGCACATCACGCCCAAACATCTTGCCAAGTTCACCTGCCCGATACCCGGCCGCATTCACAACATATTCGGCTCTGATTTCACCGTTTGGGGTGGTGATTTTCCATTCATCGTTAATACGCTCAACCCCGGTCACCGGACAAAACCGGATAATCTTTGCGCCCATATCGCGCGCGCCCTTGGCCAATGCTTGGGTCAATTGCGCCGGATCAATATCGCCATCTAATGGATCCCACTGGCCGCCATAAAGATCATGGGTTTCAAGGAACGGATAGATCGCCTGCATATCGGCATTCGACATTTCTTCAAATTCGACCCCCATATGGCGGCCCATTGCCTGTACATGACGAAATTCTTCCATGCGTTGGCGGCTATGCGCTAATCGAATGGCTCCGGTGACATGATAATTCATCGGATAGTCGACCAGATCCCCCAGCTTGCGATAGAGCGCGGTTGAATAGGATTGGATCTTCATCATTGTCCATGACCCGACATAATTCGGGCAATTGCCCGCGGCGTGCCATGTCGAGCCTGATGTCAGCTCATTCTTTTCCAGCAAAACGCAATCTGACCAGCCCATTTCCGCCAGATGGTAAAGCACCGAGCACCCAACAGCCCCGCCGCCAATCACCACCACACGCGCAGTTGCGGGAAGATTGGCCGATGCCTGTAATTTGGTCTCTTTTGAAGTCACAGTTGCTTGCGTCATGTGCTCATCTCCGCGTCCAGATCGCTTATTTTACGTTCCCGTCAGGTCTTACTTGCCCGTCAGGTTCTTCTTTGTGCCCGATGTCTTATTCGTCCGGTTTCAGTAGCCTGATTTTTCGGGTCTCGTCTCAATGCCGTCTTTGCCGTTCTCTTTTGGATGGGTCACACATTAATAAACCGGCGGTGCAATCACCCATATCAAAACCGCGTTAGTCTTGCCCTCGTTGATCCAAGTGATCTCTTCGCCGGCAAACCGAAACGAGTCACCCGGATTAAGCTCAAACCGGACGCCATCAATAAACAGCACAAGGCTGCCCTCGATCACATAGCCAGCTTCTTCGGTTGGGCGGATAAATGGCTCGGGGCAGCTTGCCCCCGGTGCAAAGACCGAATGCACAATCTCAAAAGCGCCGCCAAGATCCGGCGATAGCAAACTTTCGGCCAAGCCCTTTGATGCGTCACTCATAACCCGCCTTGACCCGGCGCGCACAATATAGGCTGCCTCGTCACCATGGCCGCCATCGGTAAAGAAGAAACTAACCGGCAACGAGAATAGACTGGCGACTTTGCGAATATCATCAAGCGTCGGCTCGGAAACATTACGCTCAACCTGTGATAGCCAGCCAACCGACCGGTCAAGCCGTTCCGCAAGATCGGTTAACGTCCAATTGCGCGACCGGCGCAACGCACGAATATCACTGCCAATCTTGCCGCTTGACCTTAAGGGGGCTTTTGCCCCGGTGCCTGCTTTGGCATCTTGTTTTAAATCAATTAGCATCGATCCCCCGCGCCTGATGATTTCATCCTGAACCGAAATAAATGAAAATTTCAATGTTTTTTTCACTGCTGTATGATTTTCATGGTTTTTTTTCATCGGGGCACGCAGAAACCTCACGCGAAAGGCCACGCGATTGACGGAGAGTATAATCGGGGTATTTGACGGTTAGGATTGATGAGCGATCGGCGGTATCGCCTTATCCGCACTTACTGATCAGCTGGCTGATCAGCAGGCCGGTCTGATGTTTCCTGATCGGCGGTGAACATATCTTGTCCAGTTGCACCGGTTAGCCATATCAACGCAATAAAAACGCCTTTTGCGCGCGGTAGCACAAAATAGACACCGACAAGCGTGACCAGAGCCAGAATGACAATTGCCAATATCGGCGATATCGTTGCATCGCGCCCAAAAACAATCATCAATGGTACCACCGCATGACCGATCACAAGCAAGGTCAGCCAGGCCGGCCCATCATCCGCGCTGATGTGGCGGAAATCTTCATCGCAATGCGCACAGCAGGGGTTTGGCGCAAGATAGCCAGATAGAACGGGCCCAATTCCGCATTGCGGACAGCGCTTTGTGATCCCCCGCCATAAAAGTGCAAAAGAGAACTGACGTGCTGCCGGCGCGTGGTCAGCACCCGCTTGATCGGCATTAAATATGCGTGATGCTGGTGATTTTGTCGGATCCATGGTTATTTGAATAACACGCAAACCGGATAATTGAAATGCGACAGACGCGCACGCCCTCAATGACCCGTAAATGACTAGACACCAAAAAAGTGACGAAAGATTTGCCATGAGCCGCTATTTCGAAGAACTCGATTACCAGCCAACTGCCATTGGCCCCATATCGCTGCGGCGGCGGCGCGAATTACGCCTTGATGTTGATGTGCTGGAAATCATGCTTGGCGATGAACATTTGATGTCCGATCTGTTTACGACATCTGAGGTAGCGCTTGCCGAACACGGCCTTGCTGCAATTTCGGATAACCGGCGATTGTCAGTTGTTGTTGGCGGGCTCGGCATGGGTTTTACTGCGGATGCGGCATTGAATGACAGCCGGATTGATGATCTGCTGATCATCGAAAAACTGGCCCCGGTAATTGGGTGGCATGAAGCAGGGATGATCCCGCTAGGCAAACGCCTTGTCGGTGATCCCAAATGCCGCTTTGTTGAGGGCGATTTTTTTCAGATGGCAGCGGGGCATGACGGATTCGATCCAGCGCAGCCCGAGCACCGTTTTGATGCCATATTGCTGGATATTGATCATGCACCAGATTTTCATCTCGCACCTGCCCATGCCGGATTTTACCAGCCCGAAGGCCTGATGAAGCTGCAGCATCACCTCAAGAATGGCGGCATCTTTGCGCTATGGTCAAACGACCCGCCTGATGATGATTTTACCCGTCGGCTGCAATCGGTATTTAGCGAGGCGAGCGCGGTTGCGGTGCCGTTCCATAACCCGCTTCAAGATCGCGATTTTTTGCAAAGCATCTATCTGGCACGGCGCGAATTGGCTTAACCCAAAAAACCCCCCAACCGTTGAGGTCATTTGAGGGTCGCGCTAGGCACAATCAATACACAGCGTTACCGCCGGATCAACTGCCAGCCGCCCGGATGCAATATCACCGTCACATTTCAAACAAAACCCGTAATCGCCTGCCTCGATCCGGCGCAATGCAGCGGTAAGTGCTAAAAGGCGCTGCTGGCGGCGTTCTTCGGTTGCCAATTCCATAGATTGCTGCTGCAGTGCATCAATGCGTGATAGGCGGCCAACTGATTGCTGATCAAGCATCACCGGCGCACGGCTAGGTTTGGTCGTTTCACTCAGCTGTTTTAACGCATCGATCTCGTGCTGGATGATCGCTGTCATGTGATCAAGGTCTATGCCGGTCATTACCTGCCTATATTTCTGTTTTGGGTCAATCTGCCAGCACAAGACTTGTTCCATGCAACAGAATAACCACATAGTTTGAGTACGACTCACTATTGGGGGCAAAATAGTACTAGTATGTTTTGGATTAAATTTGCCGAACCACTAGCAAGGGCTTTTTTCAACGATGCCTCATTTTTATCTGATTAAATCTATTCGGCAAGGAAGCGGCCGCCTGATCACTGCTGCGGCTTGCCATAATCTCAGGCTTGCTTGGGCAATCGTTGGGTGGCTGTTTTTTGGCGGAATAGGCGCTATCGGGATGGTAACGCCAGCAATCTCCGCCCCCTTAATTCAGCAGATCGGCGCGCCGCTATCGCACCCGTGGGGCATGGATTTTCTGGATAAACGGCAATTATTTGTTACCGAGCGTGAGGGCAATCTTTTTCTTGTCGATCTTTTGACCGGCGATCGCAAAACCATCGGCAATTTGCCCGCTGTTTCGGCGAACCGGCAGGGCGGGCTGCTAGATGTCGCGGTAAAAGCGCCAGCTGGCATGATTTCGGGGAATATCGCCGGCACTGGTTCAAGCGATGATGCTGTCACTATCTATCTTTGTTATAGCCTGCAAATTGGCAATGAAACCGTTACCGCGATTGATCGTGCCGGATTTGACGGCAATAACCTGACCGACCGAACAACGATTTTCCGCGCAAATAACCCGACGCGTAATGCGATTCATTATGGCTGCCGCATTGTGCTTGATGAAACCTATTTATATGCCAGCCTTGGCGAACGGGGTGATCGCCATGATGCACAAGCCCCCTCCCTTCACGCCGGCGCGATCATCCGGCTTTTCCATGATGGCAGCACGCCGCCCGACAATCCAAGGCTGGACGGCTGGGCCCCTGAACTATGGACCAAGGGGCATCGCAACCCGCAAGGCCTAGCAATCAACCCGTCAAATGGCGAAATCTGGGCGCATGAGCATGGCCCACGCGGCGGTGATGAAATAAACATCATTGAGGCCGGCCATAATTACGGCTGGCCCAAAGTCAGCCATGGCAAGGAATATATCGGCGGCAGTATTGGCAGCGGTACAAGCGCGCCCGGCCTTAGCGACCCTGTGTGGGTTTGGACCCCCTCAATCGCCCCGTCAGGCATGACTTTTTATCAAGGCGAGATGTTTCCCTATTTAAACGGGCATCTACTGGTTGGCTCGCTAAAATTCGAGCGGCTCTATCTAGTAATAATCGAAAACGGTCGACCAGTTCGAGAATCCGTCATGCTGGACGGCGCTATCGGACGGGTGCGTGATGTTGCGGTTGCGTTTGACGGCAGCGTCCTCCTGCTTAGTGACGAGGGCAAAGGCGGTCTTTACCGGATCGCCGAAGCCGGGCAATAGCAGCCTCGATTTCTCTATAAGCCCGCCCCACATCTGGATGCCCCATCTGGATGCCAGAATCCTATGTGCAGGATGATTGCGCCGATAAAGGCGTCGGCGACCCGGCTTTAGAAGCGGTTTATTAACCAGCGCAGCATAAACACCCCAATGGCAATCAGCATCATCGGGCCACCAATCATTTTTAACAATGTGGCAAGCGGCGCGTTTGTATCTTTCTTTGCAGCCTTCTTGGCGAGGCTTTCGCCCGAGATGTAGAGCGCATAACCGGCACCAGCAACAGCCATCAGAATGATTGTCTGTGAACTCAGCCCCTCCATGATACCGGTACCAAACATATGTTTTTCGCCCTTTTAAAATGATGATGATCCTAGCTGCGGGCAACCTATCGCGAAAGCGCCGACGATCGCAACAAAAAGACGATTGAAACCACCGTGAATGAAGCGTAAGCAATCGGAATGACAAAAACGCATGACCTTACCACAGGATCACTGGCCGGACATTTCCTGCGGCTTGCCTTGCCTGCCGCCATTGGCATGGTATTTTCAACCCTTTATAATGTTGTCGATGTGTTTTTTGCTGGCTTGATCAGCACCGATGCACAGGCCGGTCTGGCAATTTCCTTTCAGGCCTTTTTCATTTTTGTTACCGTGGGCTTTGGCCTTGGCTCGGCAATGACCGCGCTTGTTGGCAACGCCATTGGTGCCAAAAATGACCATGACGCCAGCTTGGTTGCAACCCAAGGTGTAGGGTTTGCCATTGTTGCATCTGGCTTGTTAATGGCAGCGGCCTATTTCATTGGCCCCCATTTGTTGAGCTTTATTTCGACCGAAGGCGCTTACCGCGATGCTGGTGCGGCCTATTTCACAATATTGCTGCTCAGTCTTCCGGCCTTTGTGATTGGCTATGGGCTTAACGGATTGTTGCAGGCACAAGGTGATACCGTTTCGATGCAATATGCGCTGATTGGTGCTTTTTTTGCGAATATCGGATTGAACCCGCTGATG
>RGCC01000170.1 GCA_009919335.1 Alphaproteobacteria bacterium | reverse complement strand
CCATCCGGCCTCAGCTAAAAGGATAGACATGACCGCTCAGGTTAAAATCTGCGGAATATCATCGGCAACTGACTATCATATCTGCCGAGAGGCTGGCGCGCGCTGGGTTGGCATGGTTCATTACCCCGGATCGCCGCGTCATCTAGACGTGGCCAAACTGGCCGAATTGGCCGCCTGTGCCGATATAGCGGGGCCGAATGACCCTTTGCGAGTATTGCTGAGCGTGAATATTATTGGCGACCAGCTGATGCAGCTGATTGAGGCGGCGCGCCCGGATATTCTGCAACTTCATGGCACCGAGTCCCAGCAAGATGTGGCCGACATCAAGGCCCGTACCGGTTTGCCGGTCATCAAGGCCATCGCCATTGAAACGCCGCAAGATCTGGATCAATGCGCGAAATGGGATGATCTTGCTGACTGGTTGCTGTTTGACGCCAAAGTGCAACCGGGGTCTCAGCCCGGCGGCACCGGGCACCGATTTGACTGGACAATTTTGGCCGGCTATCGCGGCCGCCTGCCTTGGATGCTGGCGGGTGGGCTTGACCGTCATACTGTTGCAAGCGCGGTCAAAATCAGCGGTGCAAAGGCAGTCGATGTTTCATCTGGTGTTGAATCCTCCCCCGGAAAAAAGGACGCAGAACAGATTCATGCCTTTATTAGGGCAGCCCAAATGGTTTAAAACAATTCCTGGGGGCCGCGCGTTGGTATTACCGACATTGACAGGATGAGAGCTTTTTATGAGCAAAACCAATCTAAACACGTTCCGTAACCAGCCTGACGAGGCTGGACGCTTTGGTATTCATGGCGGGCGGTTTGTTGCTGAAACGCTGATGCCGCTGATTTTGAATGTCGAGAAGGCCTATAATGAAGCCCGCGCTGATAAATCATTTCAGCGAGAGATGCTGTATTATCAAAAACATTATATTGGCCGCCCCAGCCCGCTTTATTTTGCCGAACGCATGACCGCGCATTTCGGCGGGGCCAAGCTATATTTGAAACGTGACGAGCTAAACCATACCGGCGCGCATAAAATCAACAATGTGCTGGGTCAGGCGCTGCTTGCCAAACGGATGGGGAAAACCAAGATCATTGCCGAAACCGGCGCTGGTCAGCACGGTGTTGCGACGGCAACTGCCTGTGCCCTGTTTGATATGGAATGCGAAGTCTTTATGGGCGCTGAAGATGTCGAACGGCAAAAGCCAAATGTCGACCGGATGCGCCTTCTTGGGGCGAAAATCCATCCGGTTACATCCGGGACTGGCACGCTAAAGGACGCGATGAATGAGGCGTTGCGCTATTGGGTAACCAATGCCGACACGCATTTCTATATTATCGGTACCGCCGCAGGCCCGCACCCATATCCGCAGATGGTGCGTGATTTTCAGTCGGTTATCGGCATTGAGGCGCGCGAGCAAATTCTTGAAGCCGAAGGTCGGCTTCCCGATGCGCTGGTTGCTTGTATCGGTGGCGGCTCAAACGCGATTGGCCTTTTCTACCCTTTCCTAGACGACACTGAGATTGCCATCTATGGCGTTGAGGCCGCTGGCAAGGGGCTTGGTAGCGGTCTTCACGCTGCGTCGCTGACCGGTGGAACGCCCGGCATCCTGCATGGTAACCGCACTTATCTGCTGCAGAATGATGACGGGCAGATTACTGATGCGCATTCGATTTCCGCCGGATTGGATTATCCGGGCATCGGGCCGGAACATTCATGGCTGCATGATATTGGCCGGGTCAATTATGTTAGCGCCACTGATGATGATGCGCTTGTTGCATTTCAGCTTTGCGCCCGTCTTGAAGGCATTATTCCGGCATTAGAGCCATCGCACGCGCTGGCTTATGTCAGCACCGTCATCGGCGATATGGATCCTGACGAGATTGTCATCTTGAATATGTGCGGTCGCGGCGACAAGGATTTGGGTGCGGTGCTTCCAGTTCTTGAAAAACTTGGCCGCATGTAAGCCGCAAGCCCTTTTAGATTGGAAAAGAGATAATCATGGCAGGTCGCATCGACATCGCATTTGCAAAGGCCAAAGCCGAAAACCGCGGCAGTCTGGGGGTATTTATCACCGCAGGTGACCCTGATGCTGCCACCACTGA
>RGCC01000169.1 GCA_009919335.1 Alphaproteobacteria bacterium | reverse complement strand
GGCGCAACATCAGCTTCGAAAATAAGCACATCAAGGCCCGCGCCCACCGCCAAACCCTTTGCCCAAAGCAAAACATCCGAGTCGGCAATCGACAGCCAATAACGGTCTTCAGCCAGTTTTAACAAAACTGGATCATTAACCATGCCTGCATGCTCATCAATCAGTGGGACATAGAGCCCTTGCCCAACACGCGCTTGGCGAAGGTCGCGCGGCGTCATTAACTGGACAAGGCGTGTCGCATCGGACCCTGAAATTTCAACCTGCCTTTGGCAGGCAACATCCCAGATTTGAACATCTTGGCGAAGATGCCAATAATCCTCTTCAACCGAAGCTTCATAAGCCTTTGGCAACAACATATGATTAACTACACTGAAGCCGCGAACGCCGTGCTGTTCAACCTTATCAGTATAGGGAGTACGCCGTATACGACGCGACATGTTTAGCCCTGACTCGCTCATCAATCACGCCTCTAAAAATTTTATAACAATCAAGCCGACCACCAGCATGAATAGCTGTTAGGCGCCATAATGACAGGGATATGATAACTGCTGTCTGGATCAGGAGTGCTAAAGCGCACCACAATTTCTTCAAGAATTTGCGCCCCTGACCTGGGTAAATGGGCCTGCCTAAAATAGGGGCCACTGGCAATCACCATTTCATACGCCTGCCCGCTAACAGCGTCAAATTTTTGCGAAAATCGTCCATGCGCATCACTTTCGGCGGTGAATAGCGTTTTGCGCTCGCCATCATCACCAATAGATACCAGGCTGACCGGCACCGCGCCAGCATGGGTTCCATCCACTGCGTTCAAAAAGTGAGAAGACAAAACCGCCATAATTTGCCCCTTTGGTCACAGTTATTCGATCGACGCCTTGTCGCGTTTTGATGTTGTTGCCAAAACAATTGGGCTGATAACGCCCTTCACTTTGACATTCACACACGCCGTCTTGCCGCTTGCAATGGCACGTTGCACCGCCGGAATAATGTCCTCGCGCCTTGTGACCAATTCACCATGCCCGCCAAGCCCCTCGAACATCGCGTGAAACGGAATATCACGAAAATCGGTTGCATAATGCGTGCCGCTGGCAAATAGCCTTTCCTGTTGCTGCGAAATACAGTCGAGCCCGCCATTATTATCAATCACGACAACAATGGGTCGATTTTCTTGAAAGGCTGCCTCAATCGACAACCCCCCCGACAGAAAGGCGCCATCTCCACTGATCAGCACAACATTGCGGCTGGGATCAACATTTTTTGCCGATACTGCAAATGATACGCCAACCCCCAAAAGGCTAAAGGTGCCCGGGTGCAAAATTCCGCCAAGTTTTTTGCCCTGAAATCCGGCAATATTCACCGCAATTTCGGACCAGAAATGGGTGTTGCCACCATCGATCACCAGCCAGTCGCCGTCACTCATCGCGCCCTGCACATCAAGTGCTAATTGCAAGGGATGAATCTGACCCTCAAATCCTGGCTGCGCAGTTTCACAATCAAGATCGGCAAGCATCTTATCGACCCATGCGGCACGCCATTTACGGTTTAAATCATACCAATCTCGGGGAAGGCAGAAATCGGGACTCTTCTGATGCGCAGCTAGGGTTTCGAGAAACGCTGCTGGATCACATAACAATGCAAAATCAGCTGCGCGGTTAAATTCTATTTCTTCATGCGATCCATTGACACATATCAGTTCAGCACTTGATGGAAATAATGGCGGATTGCCAAAATTCATCTGATTATCAAGCCGGCCACCAACCATCAGCACCAGATCAGCGTCACGAAACGCATCTGCGGAAGGATGATATTGATGGATATCGGCAAGCCCCATATAGGCTTCGCATTCTTCGCCAAGCAGTTTTTGATGATAGGGGATGTTAAACACTGGGATGCCAAGCAGACGGCCAGCTTCCTCAAGTTTTGCCTCGGCCTTGCTCCACCAAACACCATGTCCGCCAATCAGAACTGGCCTTTTGGCGGCATTGAGCTTTTGCAGCAGTTTCTGAAGGCGTGCTGGCTCTGGCCATGCGCGCACTGGCTGTTGCATGCTCAGATCAAATGGCCGCTCATCACGGCCAGCATCTTCGGCAAAATGGGAAAACAT
>RGCC01000168.1 GCA_009919335.1 Alphaproteobacteria bacterium | reverse complement strand
TGGCGTGAACTTTTGCCCAATGTCCTTGATACATTGATGGTTGAAGGCGCCATGCGCTGGTCATGGATGTTATTGGCTTTTTCATCGCTTTCCTTTCTTGGATTCGGCGTTTCACCGCCAACGCCTGACTGGGGGTTGATGATATCGGATGCGCGCGGCTTTATGTCTTTCGCCCCATGGGGCGTCATTGCGCCAGTCATTGGCCTGTCAACCCTAATCATTGGTATTAATTTGTCTGCAGATGCGCTGGCTAAAGCGCTTGGAATTGACCGCGCACAAAAGGCACCAATGTAAAATGCCACAGCCAGCCTTCATTGAAATAAAGAATCTCTCAGTTGGGTATACGAGCCGAAGTGGCAAATCTATTCTGGTGCTGCGTGATGTAAATCTTAGCATTACCAGAGGTGATAGCATTGGGCTTGTTGGGGAAAGCGGTTCTGGGAAAAGCACCTTGGCGCTCGCCGCAATGGGGTATTTCAAACGCGGGCTTCACGTGATTTCCGGACAAATTCATTTTGACGGGATCGACATGCTGAATATCGAGCGCAATGCTCTGCAACGCCTTCGCGGCGGGCGACTTGCACTAATTCCGCAAAACTCAGGCCAGTCCTTAACACCGAATTTGCGCATTGGTCAGCAAATCACTGAGGCCTTGCGCCTGCATAGTAATATTCCCGCAACCGACTTTCACGCTGGCGTGATTGATCTTTTGAGTCAGGTTCGCCTTCCGGATCCAGTTGGGCTTACCGATCGCTATCCGCATGAATTATCTTGACGAGCCGACCACTGGCCTTGATGTCACCACGCAAGCCCATATCATGGAGTTGCTTCGTGATTTGGCAAAGGACAGAAATCTGGCGATGCTGTATGTCAGCCATGATCTTGGCGCAATTGCACGCGTATGTAACAAAGTCATGGTGTTGTATGCTGGTGAAACCGTTTTGACAGGTAGTGCAAATCAGGTACTTTTGTCACCACTTCACCCTTATGCACATGGTCTGCTGTCATCGATACCACGGCTAAATGAAGCCAGCCTGCCGCAGGCGCTGGACGGACGGCCACCAATGCCAAGCGAAACCATTACGGGTTGCGCTTTTGCCGATCGTTGCAAGTTGGCTGATCAAACCTGCCGGTCGTCACCGCCACCACTGGATCATCTTGAAAGTGGTGAAACCGTTCGCTGTTTTCATCATTATCAGATCGGCCAGCTCAATCGAAAGCCTCAAAAATCGGCAAAGTCAAATCCCATTGCCGCGTGCAAGAATAGCGCTCTTTCACTTTCCAATCTGTCGGTAAGTTACAGCCAGCCCGGACTTTTGTCAAAGCTGTTCCGATCGCAAGATATCCCGCCAAGCACCGTTGAAAGGATCACGATTGACATAAAAAAGGGAGAAACATTGGGGCTGGTTGGAGAGAGCGGTAGTGGCAAATCAACCATCTTAAAAACCATTGCCGGAATGGTGCCAGCTCAATCAGGGAACATCATTTTGAATCAGACCGAACCATTGGACACGATGGTCGAAAAACGGCCTGCAGCCTATCTCCGTCAAGTGCAAATCATCTTCCAAAATCCTGATGATAGCCTTAATCCACGTCATACAGTTGCCCAGATTCTGGCGCAGCCACTTCGTCTTTATTATGGGCTTTCCGGCACGCCTCTTCGCGATCGTAGCATCGCCATCCTCGAACAGGTTCGACTAGGGGAACATTACCTTGAACGCCTTCCAAGTCAGCTTTCGGGCGGAGAAAAGCAACGTGTTGCAATCGCCCGCGCTTTTGCTGCAGACCCAGAAATCATTCTTTGTGATGAAGTGACATCAGCACTTGATGTTTCAGTTCAGGCAGCAGTGCTTGATCTTCTTGATGCGTTAAAACGGCAAGATGGAACAACCTATATTTTCGTGTCACATGATCTTGCCGTGGTGAAAGCTATTTCAGATCGGGTGGCCGTTTTATATCAAGGTCGCATTTGTGAAATTGGCCCAGTCGCCGCGGTTTATTCGGCGCCTTTCCACCCCTATACCGATGCCCTTATTGGTGCTGTATTGGAACCTGATCCCGACGTTGCGCCACGCCTGACTGCTGATGATGTGGTTGAATTATCACCACCGAAAACGGGTTGCCCATTCC
>RGCC01000167.1 GCA_009919335.1 Alphaproteobacteria bacterium | reverse complement strand
CCTCATCTAGAAACACAATCTTGGCGTCTGTCATCATGGTTCGACCCAGTTCAAGAAGCTTTTTTTGCCCCCCCGATAGGTTGCCAGCATATTCATCGGCAAGGTGGGAAATTTGCAAAAACGCAATGACGTCATTGGCACGCTGACGGTTTGCGGCTTCTTCGGTACGGACTTTTTTTGGTAAAAGCCAGATATCAATCAGGCGTTCGCCGGACTGGTTGGGCGGAACCATCATTAGATTCTCCCGAACTGTCAGTGACGAAAATTCATGCGCCAGCTGGAAGGTGCGCAACAGGCCTTTGTGAAATAATTCATGCGGCGCCGCACCGGTGATATCCTGTCCATCCAGAACAATTCGGCCAGTATTGGGCTTGTAAAGACCGGCGATTACGTTGAAAAGCGTCGTTTTTCCGGCGCCATTTGGCCCAATCAAGCCAGTAATTGAACCGGTTTCGATAGACAAGCTAACATTATCAACAGCCTTGATGCCGCCAAAATGCATGCTGACATTTTGAACAGATAGCATGGATCAGCTTTCAAATAAGGCCCCAAACGCATGTTCAGGGCCGTATTTTTGGTTAATGACTAGCGATAACGAACGGGGGTGATTTTCTGATCTTTGACAATGATCTCTTGGAAAGAGCCAGCAGACTCACCCGGGCCAATCAATTCGACATCCGTCGCGCCGACATAATCCACATCACCGCCAGAGGCGAGGATTTTCAGAGCCTTTGCCAATTCGCCCGGATAAATTTTTTCGCCAGGTGCATTCGCAACATCAGTAATCTTCGTTTTGAATTTGGTGCTGTCAGAAGACGAGGATGCCTGCATGGCAAGGATCATCAATGCCGCTGCATCATATGATTGTGGCGCATAAGGCCCCGGCTTAAAGCCAGCCGCCGAAGCCAGACCATTGAATTTTGCTGCACCCGGGCTGTCTGTGCCCGGCAAAGTGCCATATGAACCGTTCAAATCCTTACCGATTGCAGCTGGAAGGCTGTCGCCAATCATGCCATCAGGTAGAACAAAAACATCAAATGCACCGGCGTCAATTGACGCCTGAATAACGCCCTTACCACCTTGATCAAGATAACCGGCGACAATCAACACATCACCGCCAGCCTGCGCCAATGCGGCAACCTCAGCGCCATAATCACCCTTACCATCCTCATGCGAGGCCGAGATCGTGACTTTACCGCCCAAACCCTCAAAATTGCTCTGGATGCTGGCCGCAAGACCCTTGCCATAGTCATTATTTGTATAGCTGATGGCTGCCGATTTCACGCCCTTCTCTTTGAGGATTTCCGCTAGCACCTGACCTTGACGTGCATCTGATGGTGAAGTCCGGAAAAATAGCCCATTATCTTCAACCGTAGACAGCGCCGGTGAGGTAGCTGACGGTGAAATCATAACCACGCCTTTTGCAAGCGCAACATTTTGCAAAACCGCTGTGGTCACACCTGAACAGTCGGCACCCATAATGGCACTGACACCATCTGCGGTGATCAGCCGTTCTGCGGTTGCGGTTGCTGCTGCCGCATCAACACAAGTTGAGTCACCACGAACAGAGATGATTTTCGAGCCTCCCATGAAAGCACCGCTGTCACTGGCTTCTTTCATCGCCAATTCAGCACCGCTGGCCATATCCGGTGTCAGGGACTCGATAGGTCCGGTGAAACCGAGAAGCACGCCGATTTTTACATTGTCAGCAAACGCTGGTGTTGCCAGCAAAGCGCTGGTCACCAACAAAGCGAAAGTTTTATATCCACCCCTAGAAGTTTTCAGTCAAAATAGTTTTTAATTCTTAAATGAAGAGCCGGTTAAAACTATCCGATCCCGACGGGATCATGTGACACTCAAAAGCACCAGGCCATCGAAGCAAAATACCCTACTTCCATTGGCCCAATCAAGCTGACAAATCACGCATAGCCCGACGAGCTTTTTGAGTTGCATGTTTGGCAGACGCAACCAAGACATAGCCTTCAAATATCCGCTATCTCCCAAATAATGACACAAATGACAAGAATGACAACTGATCCATAAACCTCTGCCAATTCTTCTCATATACGACTTTCCATTTTCTTTGTC
This sequence comes from Alphaproteobacteria bacterium, assembly GCA_009919335.1. GTDB lineage: Bacteria > Pseudomonadota > Alphaproteobacteria > Puniceispirillales > Puniceispirillaceae > UBA3439. The sequence goes on along the minus strand of RGCC01000167.1, from coordinate 43 downwards.
ATTTCTGTCACATACCCACTCAAAAAGATCACAAATAAAGCAT
>RGCC01000166.1 GCA_009919335.1 Alphaproteobacteria bacterium | reverse complement strand
CCGTTCAACATGCCAGAAAATCCAGCCATTGCATGATGGTAATCCTTGAAGCTGGGCGCCGAGTGCATGAATTGACCCGCTTTGCTTTTGATCTGTAAACAGGGATCCGTCAGCGCGTACCTTTGCCTGAAACCGTTTTTTGGCGTCAAATAGGTGATCACCCGGTTGCAGCAATCCATGTTCAATCAAATTCCCAAACGGAACTTTGGGTAAAGCCCGGCGCGGCGTTGTTTCCAGTAAATCATCCGAGGCAATCGGCGTCACCGAAGCCAGCCGTGTTTTGGCAATTTTCACATAATTCGCATCTTGCTCGATACCAATAAAATTCCGGTTCAGCCGTTTTGCCACCGCACCGGTCGTTCCCGTGCCAAAAAATGGATCAAGAATCACATCACCGCGCCGCGTCGACGCCAAAATTACGCGCGCCAACAAACTTTCCGGCTTTTGCGTAGGATGCGCTTTTTTACCATCTTCCTTGATCCGCTCATTGCCGGTGCATAATGGCAGTTCCCAATCAGACCGCATCTGCACATCTTCATTCAGCGCCTTCATGGCTTCATAATTAAAGACGTGACGTGATTTTTGCGATTTCGCCGCCCAGATAAGCGTTTCATGTGCATTGGTAAAGCGACGACCACGGAAATTAGGCATCGGGTTTGTTTTGCGCCAGATCACATCATTTAAAACCCAGAAATCGAGATTCTGCAAAATCGTGCCAACACGAAAGATATTGTGATAGCTGCCAATAACCCATATCGCGCCATCCGGCTTTAGCACGCGGCGCGCCTCGGTTAGCCAAGCGGCAGTAAAGGCGTCATAGGCGGCAAAACTGTCAAACTTATCCCACGCATCAGTAACCGCATCGACATGGGTCTGATCCGGACGCGCCAAATCACCCGACAATTGCAAATTATACGGCGGATCAGCAAACACCAGATCAACCGATTGATCGGGAATTTTGCGTAATTTGGCGATACAATCGCCATGTAAAATTTGATTCGCTTTCACCAGACAACGCCCATTTCATTCATTCTATGCCAGCAATTTGCCAGCTCTATTCTTATAAAAGAATCATAGAATCAATATAAGTCAACAGCTTATAGGGCTTTCTTAAAGTCATATCAATATATTGTGTCAGCGATGATCACAACCAAGCCTATCTTGTGATGCCGCCGCGTGACGCTCTGCAGGCAAAACCCGATTTTTTTGAAAAAACCGAAATTCTTGTGCCTGTGTCGCGGATAAATTGTCGCGGGTTAATCGTCGCCCGCATCGAGATAGCGCCGGATCGGCTTAAAACTGCGGCGGTGATACGGGGTAACACCAAATTGCCTAATTCCGGCCTGATGCGCCTTTGTGCCATAGCCCATATTGTTCGCCCAGCCATAGCCCGGATGCAGCGCATCCAGTGTCTGCATAATCTCGTCACGCGCTGTCTTGGCAATAATCGACGCGGCTGCAATCGACAGTGACCGGCTGTCACCTTTGATTAGCGCGGTTGCTGGCAGCGGCATATCAGGCGGCAACAAATTGCCATCAACCAGCGCATGAACCGGGGCAGATAGACCGGCCTTTACCAGCTTTTCCGTTAATCTTGATGCCGCTATCACCATGCCGGCAAAGGTCGCTTGCAAAATCCCGTTCTGGTCAATTTGCGCAACATCAATCGATATAGTGTGATGGAGATGTGGCGGCGCCATCATCACTGCCGCAAGGCTGGTTCGGCGCGGCGGCTTTATTTTTTTTGAATCATCAATATCAGCTGGTAACTCATCATATGCCGTTGGACAAAGCCAGATCGCCGTTACAGTAACTGGGCCCGCCCAAGGCCCCCGACCAGCCTCGTCAATGCCAATAACCGGCCCGTTAAATTGCTGCTCATGGTCAAGATCAGGCATTACCCACCACGGCGCTGGGTCGGCGATTCGGCAAGCCGCGGCATAATTTCAACAAAGTTGCATGGCCGATGACGAATATCGAGCTGATAGCGAAGGATTTCATCCCATCCATCGCGGCACGCCGATGGCGATCCGGGCAACGCGAACAAATACGTGCCGCCTGCAACGCCAGCCACCGCACGTGATTGCACCGTTGAGGTGCCAATTTTGGCGAAGGATATATAACGGAATAA
>RGCC01000165.1 GCA_009919335.1 Alphaproteobacteria bacterium | reverse complement strand
GCTGATGGTGCGACTGGCACCAATCTGTTTGGGCGCGGCCTTGAAACCGGTTATCCGCCGGAATTATGGTCGGTAGAACGCCCCGATGATATCTTATGGCTGCATAATAGCTTTCTTGAAGCTGGTTCTGACCTGATCTTAACGAACAGTTTTGGCGGTACCTCATTCCGGCTCAAGCTCCATGATTCCCAAAACCGGGTGCATGAATTGAATGTGGCGGCGGCGCAACTCGCACGTCGCGCGGTTGATGCGCATTTTGCCACTACTGGCAAGCGCGCCGTTGTTGCCGGTTCGATCGGCCCGACAGGTGAGCTGTTTGAACCGCTTGGCAGTCTGACCCATGACGCGGCTGTCGCCGGTTTCGCCGAACAGGCCACAGCGCTTGCCGAGGGCGGTGTAGATGTTTTGTGGATCGAAACCATGTCATCTAATGAAGAGGTTGCGGCAGCGATTGAAGCGGCCAAAACCACGGGCCTGCCGATTTGTGCCACGATGACATTTGATACGGCAAGCCGTTCGATGATGGGCGTCATGCCAGCTGATTTTGCCAGTTTCGCCACCGCATCGGGTGCCAGTTTCATTGGCGCCAATTGCGGCATTGGGCCTGCCGAATTGCTGCATTCAGTGAATGGTATTTTGACCCAATCGGGCGATGTACCCGTTGTGGCAAAGGGCAATTGCGGCATTCCAGCCTATGTTGAGGGCGCTATTCATTATCATGGAACGCCGGAATTGATGGCTGATTACGCGCTCTTTGCGCGCGATATGGGCGCCAAGATTATTGGTGGCTGTTGCGGCACCAGCCCGGCGCATGTTGCGGCCATGACAAAGGCGCTTGAAACCACACCGGTGCGCCCGTTTGATGCGGCTGCAATGACTGCCGCGCTTGGCGAGGCGTGGGCCGATGTGAATATCAATAATGCCGGTGGCGACGACCGGCGCGGGCGTCGCGGGCGTCGTCGTTCATCGTAAAACGGATCATGCGCCGATAAAATCGCCGAAATCAGCAATGTTTGATCCGAAAGCTGGTTGCGTCACGGGCGCAATCTTTGCATACTCGCCGCGTTTTTGATGGCTGTTATTTTGCGGCTGTCGGTCCGGTTGTCGGATATCATTGACCAGCAATGGTCATTCATAGTGGAGCCTTAACATCATGCACGCCTATCGATCCCACAATTGCGCCGAATTGTCCGAAGCCAATGTTGGCCAGCAGGTCAGATTATCCGGCTGGATTAACCGCAAGCGTGATCATGGGCAGCTGGTTTTTGTCGACCTTCGCGACCATTACGGCCTGACGCAATGTGTTGCGGATGCATCTGACGCAAGTTTTGCGCTGGTTGAGGCAACGCGGCTTGAGTCGGTTGTGACCATTACTGGCACCGTGCTAAAGCGCAGTGACGAGACCATTAATGCCAATTTGCCAACCGGACAAATCGAAGTTCGCATCGAGGCGTTCGAGGTGCAGTCGGCCGCTGACACATTGCCGCTTCAGGTCAATTCAGATGAAGATTCGGGCGAAGAAACGCGACTTCGCTATCGCTATCTTGACCTGCGTCGCAGCCGGCCACATGCCAATATCATGTTGCGGGCAAAAATCATCCAGTCAATTCGGGCGCGGATGGTGGCACAAGGCTTTACCGAGTTTCAAACACCAATTTTGACAGCCTCCTCGCCAGAGGGTGCGCGCGACTTTTTGGTGCCGGCACGTCTGCATCCGGGTAAATTCTATGCATTGCCGCAAGCACCGCAGCAATTTAAACAGCTGATCATGGTCAGTGGCTTTGACCGCTATTTCCAGATTGCGCCTTGTTTCCGTGACGAGGATAGCCGCGCCGATCGTAGCCCGGGCGAGTTTTATCAGCTTGACCTTGAGATGAGCTTTGTCGAACAGCAGGACGTATTTGCCGCGGTCGAGCCGGTCATAAAAGGCGTGTTTGAAGAGTTTTCTGACAAGATTGTTGATACAGATTTTGTGCATATCCCCTATGCCGACTCGATGCTGAAATATGGCAATGACAAGCCTGATCTGCGGATCCCATTCGAGATTTGCGACGTGACTGATATTTTCCGTGGATCGGATTTTGCGATTTTCGCCAAGAATATCGAAAAGGGCGCCGTTGTTCGGGCGGTTCCCGGGCCAAAATGTGGCAGCCGTGCAAT
>RGCC01000164.1 GCA_009919335.1 Alphaproteobacteria bacterium | reverse complement strand
GACCAGGGCAATCGTCAAAAGATTCCAGGTAAAGAGGTTGCTGAGGACTGAACTCAACTTCAGCAGACTCGCCCATTTCCAAGAAAGGAGGATTCTCTAACTTCTCATTTCCAGTCTTCTTGCTCATCTTCCAAACAATCTTGGTCATCTTACAAGCCGACTTAGCAGTTCTGACATGAACCAATGGAGCAAACCCAGGTTTTAGTTGTCCAGGATGTTCTTGAACAACAATCTGCGCAGTGAAACTCTCAGCACGGTGCTTGACCAGCTGGTAATGGAAGATCATCCAATCCATGCTGTCACCATTCCGAGTCGTCACTCAATCCCAAAAATTGACGCTTTTCTGGCGTATCTTCGCAAGCTATATCAGCCAGTACCCTATTGGGATGCGCTTGACACGCTGCCGTCAGACACCGCATACCGCGCCAATATCTAGGACAATGGTTCACCATGCCCGGATTTGCCTGCCCGCCAGACTGTTTCATCACCTGACCAACGAAAAAGCCAAACAGCTTGTCCTTGCCGCCGCGATAATCCTCGACCTTATCCTGATTGTCTGCAAGCACCTGATCAATCAACGCCTCAATGGCACCACTGTCCGATACCTGCTTCAGGCCTTTTTCATCGACAATATTTGCTGCGCTCTTGCCAGTTTCAAACATATCGGCGAACACATCTTTGGCGATGCGGCCTGAAATTGTTCCATCACTGATCAGGCCAACAAGCGCGCCCAGCTCCTCGGGTGCAATCGGGCAATCATGAAGGCTTTTTCCCGACTTATTCAACGCACCAAACAGCTCAACAGTCATCCAGTTGGCCACAAGTTTGCGGTCACGGCCATTGCTAGCCGCCTCATAATAACGGGCGGTGTCACGCTCTTCGGTAATGACCGACGCGTCATAGGCGGATAATCCGTATTCGCCAATTAGCCGGTCGCGGATTTCATCTGGCAGTTCCGGCAAAGCCGCCGCCAGCGCGTCAACTTCTTCCTGACTAACCACCATCGGCAACAGGTCAGGATCAGGGAAATAGCGGTAATCATGCGCATCTTCTTTGCTACGCATGGTCCGTGTTCTGCCAGTGCTCGTATCAAATAGCCGCGTTTCCTGATCAATTTCGCCGCCATCCTCGATGATTTCGATCTGGCGTGCCACTTCATAATCAATCGCCATCTGGATAAAGCGCAGCGAGTTTAGATTTTTCGTTTCGGTTCGGGTGCCAAGTGGACCGCCCGGCCGGCGCACGGAAACATTCACATCAGCGCGAAGTGACCCTTCTTCCATATTGCCATCACAAGTGCCAAGATAGCGCAGGATTGACCGTAATTTACGGACATATGCCGCGGCCTCGGCAGCCGATCGCATATCAGGCCGCGAGACAATTTCCATCAACGCAACACCCGTGCGGTTCAGGTCGATATAGCTTTTGCTTGGGTGCTGGTCATGCATTGATTTGCCAGCATCCTGCTCGAGATGCAGCCGTTCAATGCCAATATCGCGTGTACTGCCATCAGCCATGACAATGCGCAGCGAGCCCTCGCCGACAATCGGATCCTTGAACTGGCTGATCTGATAGCCTTGTGGCAGATCGGCATAGAAATAGTTTTTCCGGTCAAAAACACTCGTCAGATTAAGCCGGTGCGAATAGCCTGATAGACGCATTCGCGGTTAATAACTGGCAACATCCCCGGCATGGCAGCATCAACAAGTGATACATTTTCGTTCGGCGCCGCCCCAAAGCTGGCCGACGCGCCGGAAAACAGCTTGGCTTTACTGCTAACCTGCGCGTGAACCTCAAGGCCGATCACGACTTCCCAATCACCGGTACGTCCTGTCACAAGATCGCTCATGCTGCACCTCCTGCCATGCGTGCTGGTGTCTGGGTAAAGCCTGCCGCCGCCTCGATCACACCGGCCACACGGTAAAGGCTTGCCTCATCAAACGGCCGGCCAAGAACCTGTAACCCAAGTGGCAGGCCATCGCTTGTTAAACCGCCCGGAACGGCAATCCCCGGAAGACCGGCAAGGTTTGCCGGCACGGTAAAGACGTCATTCAGGTAATTTGTCACTGGATCATCAATCTTGCGGCCAACAGGAAAGGCAGCCGATGGCGTCGCCGGTGTCAACAGCGCATCAACGGTTTCAAACGCGGCGTCAAAATCCTGCTTGATTAACCGGCGCACCTTTTGCGCCTTCAGATAATAGGCATCGTAATAGCCCG
>RGCC01000163.1 GCA_009919335.1 Alphaproteobacteria bacterium | reverse complement strand
TTTGGCACATCGGCTTGGTACAAATCTGGTGATTTGTGAGCCATACAAAAAGTCATATTTTTTACAAATTTTCGGTAGAATTAGCCTTTACAAATATTTTCCAAACGATAGACTAAATTTATAAAGCATTGTTTTTTATGTGTTTTACCTGTTATTTTTATAGGCCTAATACTAGCGCACTATACTGGGGGTGTAGGGGTCGTGGGTTCGAATCCCGCCGCTCCGACCATTTTTTACATAAAAGCATCGTAATGCGGCGATTGAAACGCGCAATCTGCACCGTGCCACTGATGCGTGGTGGCGTAAAAGATGACAATATGCGGGGTGCCAATCGTCACCAGCCTAGCGCGATTATGCCGGCTGGATTAAGCCTCGTTATTTACCCGGTTGATCAAGGCTTCGGCGGTTTCAACCCTCTCGCTATAGCGGTCAGTGAGATAATCAGAACATCCGCGCGTCAAAAGGGTGAATTTGACCAATTCTTCCATCACATCGACCATCCGGTTGTAAAAGGCCGAGGGCTTCATGCGGTCGTTATCGTCAAATTGTTGAAACGCCTTTGGGACTGACGATTGATTGGGAATCGTTAAACAGCGCATCCAACGACCTAGAATGCGCATCTGATTGACCGCATTGAAACTTTGAGACCCGCCATTGACCTGCATCAGCGCAAGGGTTTTGCCCTGGGTTGGCCGAACAGCGCCTAAGGACAGGGGAATCCAGTCAATCTGCGCTTTCATTATGCCAGTCATTGCGCCATGCCGCTCGGGCGAACACCAGACCATGGCCTCGCTCCAGCTCACAAGGTCACGTAATTCTGTAACCTTTGGGTGGCTTGCGTCGGCATCATCGGGCAGGGGGAGGCCGCTCGGGTTAAAGCTTTTGGTTTCGGCGCCTAATTTTGCAAGGACAAGGCCGGCCTCTTCACTCATCAAGCGACTAAACGAGCGCGCTCTTAACGACCCGTAAAGCAACAAGACGCGCGGCGGGTGGGGCGAACGGGCACGATCAAACAGATGGGCGTCATCGGGGCGTTGAAATTCTGCGTCACTGATTTGAAATGGCTCAGTCATGATTTAGCTCGCCTTCTGTGTCGATAGACTTGATTCGGGGTGGTGATAGCGCCCCGATCAGCATAGATTGGTTTTAGGCAGGGAAAACAAAAAACCTTAGTAAAAAATCAGCGATATATTTATCTGGTATCGGATTACATTTTGCGAGGGTTTAAGGCCGGTTGTTTAACCATGTGGTATTGATAGGCTGTGAGTGTGGTCGGAGCATCATAAAATTGGCAGAGTTAAGTGACAATATTTGCGTCCGCAAGGCGCAAGAGACAGATTTGGCGGCCATTTTGCGACTTTTGGCTGATGACACGCTTGGCCGCCACCGCGAAGATGCCTTTGTTGATCAGCATGGGGGACTGCATGACGATTACCTCAATGCATTCAACGCCGTGAACTGTGATCCAAATCAATATCTGGCGGTTTTCGAACAGGGTGATGAAATTATTGGCTGCCTGCAACTAAGCTTTATTCCGGGTCTGTCACGCCGCGGTGCGTTGCGCGGTCAGATCGAGGGGGTGCGTGTTGCAGCGAATTTCCGTGGCAAGGGCTATGGCACCAAGATGCTGCGCTGGGCGATTGAAACCTGCCGCGAGCAGGGGTGCAAATTGGTACAATTAACCAGCGATAAAACCCGCCAAGATGCACAGCGTTTCTATAAAGACCTTGGTTTTGTTCAATCACATGAGGGGTTTAAATTAGAGATTTGACCCTTTGGTAACGTATTTGGCACAAAAGCGACTGTTAGCCGAATTGCAGATTGACCCCTACCGTATCTTGTTCCATCGTGAAAACAGATCCTCTGAATTAATCTCAAAAAAGGCTGGAACGATGAAAGTTACTGGAAGCTGTTACTGTGGTGCGATTGCGATTGAAGGCAATGTTGCCGCTGATAAAATCATGGCTTGTCATTGCACTGATTGTCAGAAATTTAGTGGCGCACCGTTTCGCGCTGTTGCGGTAATGCCAGCGGCTGATGTTAACATCACCGGCGATGTATCAGAATTCCGCAAAACGGCTGAAAGTGGTAATGACCGCTTGCAGGGGTTTTGTGGCACTTGTGGCAGTCACATATATGCCACTGATCCTGAAAAAACCCTTTTCATGATCCGCACTGGTTGTCTAGACCAGAATCAAGAGCTTGTTCCGGTAAAACATAT
>RGCC01000162.1 GCA_009919335.1 Alphaproteobacteria bacterium | reverse complement strand
ACTGGTTCATCTAATAAAAACGTCTCATATATTACTTTAAAATTAAAAAATCGCGGGTTTTTATTGTCCCGGGGCGATTATAGAGAAGCCCGTTAAACTTGATCAAGATAACTGTGATATTCGAACGGGGAAACATCGCCCGAAAATCGCAGTAATTCTTGGCGCTTACAATCGACAAACATATCACGCAACGTTACCGGCAACATCCGGGCGATTAACGGGCTTTCAGCGAAACGGTCAATCGCCGCTTCCCAACGCGTTGGGATTACAGGCAAATCAAGCGCATAAGCACTTGTTGACAATGGCTCTGGCGGTGATTTTAGATCTTCAATACCGGTTAACATTGCCGCCAAAATCGTTGCCAAGACCAGATATGGGTTCGTATCTGCACCCGGTACACGATGTTCGATACGGCGCTGGCTTGGCGGGCCAAGCGGCACCCGAATTGCCGCCGTTCGATTTTCATACCCCCAGCAAACGCTCATTGGTGCGTGTGATTCGATCAATCTGTTTGAAAAAGGCCGCATCATCAGCAGCTTTCATGGCATCGGTGGAATGCAGCAGGTTAATCTCAAACTGGCCAAGACCCGCCTCACTGATCGTTGTGTCAGCTTCAATCATCTGCAACTGGCAAGCTGCATAGATTTCATTGATCAACGCATCATGGTCATTCACCTCATCGATCGCCAAGGCGCCATCCCGGATGGGCTTTGCACCGGTTAGCGGCGAGACCGGCGTATCTGGTGCGCCATCAGACCCGCCTTGCGGATCGGCGAGATAAAATTCCAGTTCAATGCCAACGACCGGGTAAAGATCCCGTGCGGCGAACCTATCTAAAACCATACCAAGCGCGTTGCGGGCATCACCAGCAAATGGGGTGCCGTCATTTTCCATCAGGCAAAGCGGCACCAAAGCCGTGGGTTGATCAGTCCATGGCATTGGCAACGGGCCACGGCCTGTCCAAAAACAGCCGCCGTCAGAATCGCCAGTTTCAAAAACCCATTTGCTATTCGCAATATCACGGCCCCAAATATCCAGATTGGCGGTCGATAGAGGCATACGAACACCGCCCTTTGTAACCTTCTTTAACTGGTTGCGCGGGACACGCTTGCCGCGCAGCACCCCATTAAGGTCAAAAACAGCGGCGCGTAAATTGCCGATCTCAGGATTATGTGCAAGCCAGGCCGCAGTGTTAAACTGTCTCTCTTCAATATTTTCGTCATTTGACGCCGCAATGCAGAGAAATTCAAGGCTAATCGCAGCCCAATCTAACAGTATGGAGCCAATAAACCAGTATGGAGCCAATATACCAACCTAGAAAAGGCATAGCGGTCAGTTTTGCGACGCAATCTGCCTTACACCACAAGCACCCACCGAGACACCCACCACAGGCACCCACCGTTGAACCTGACAAACCGCCTGTATTCTATGGTTTACACTATGCGCCATTGCCGCTATAAACGCGGCGGTTTCGCGCCGCCCCAAAGCAGTCCGACGGCGCGCACATTTTTATCAAGCAAGAGGATCTTTTCATGCTTACAAATGCACTTCTGCCGATCGCCTTTGGCGCCGTCGGTATGATCGCTGCCTTTCTGATCTACGCCAACATCCTAAAAACACCGTCTGGCGAAGGCAGGTCTGGAACCGCTGGCTATATTGGTATGTACTCGGCCACTAAAGCAAACGTCAGAACGGCTGTAGCGGCGAACACCAGAGGTGCATCAGCTGCGCTCAACGTCGCCTTTTTTGGTGGCTCAATCATGGGCCTTACCGTGGCGTCAATGGGTTTGCTCGGCATCGGTGTTCTGTACCATTTTATGGGCGGTACAGCGCATGGCGTCGAATCAATCGAAGGCTTTGCGATGGGCGGCTCGTCAGTCGCGTTGTTCAGCCGCGTCGGTGGCGGTATCTTTACCAAAAGTGCCGATGTGGGTGCTGACCTTGTTGGTAAGGTTGAGGCAGGTATTCCTGAAGACGATCCTCGCAACCCGGCTGTTATCGCCGATAACGTTGGTGATAACGTTGGTGACGTTGCCGGTATGGGTTCGGACATTTTCGAATCATATTGCGGTGCGATGATTGCGTCGATTGCGCTTGCAGCGTCAATGTCGATGGAAAATATTGCCATGCTCGGTGGTGATCAGGCAGTGCTTCAGTTCATGCCATTGGCGCTGGCGTCACTCGGTTTGGTCTGCTCGCTCGTTGGTATCTTTGCGGTAAAAATGTTCTCACACAAAAGCGCCGATGTTGC
>RGCC01000161.1 GCA_009919335.1 Alphaproteobacteria bacterium | reverse complement strand
GGCGCTATAGGTTGCGGCAAGAGATGCCAGATAGGGCTGATGCCCGCGAAGGCAAATACGCGCGCCCATTTTGGCCGCCTCGTCTGGCGTTGGTGCTATTGACCCAAGGCCGCCAAGCATGATGGGAAGATCGGTCGCAGCGCATAAAGCATCGAGATCGTCGTGGGATCGGGCACCGATTAGGGTGATGCCATCAACGCCGGTTTTTGCATAGGCCTTGATCCGCGCGATACAGTCATCGCGGCCAGTGATGGTGGCGGCGCTGGTCCGCGCTAGAATAACCAGATCAGGATCAACACGTCCGGCAACCGCCGCCCGCATCTTGCCAGTGCCCTCTTCAATACTTAAAAGCTGGGCATTGACCGAGCCAAATGGTTGCGGCAAATCTGTATCTTCAATAGTGATTGCGGCAAGACCAGCATGATCAAGCTCGCGAATTGTACGCTGGACATTCATCGCATTGCCATAGCCATGATCGGCATCAGCAATCACTGCCAAATCACCAGCCCGGCAAATTCGCAATGCCATATCGGCAAATTCACTTGCAGTTATCAGCATTTTATCCGGCGCACCAAGAATTGCCATTGCGGCGACCGATCCGGCAAGCATACCAACCTGCCCACCAAGATCTTCGACCATACGCGCTGATAGCGGGTCAAACACGGTAACAGGGGTAATACAGTCAGTGCCTTGCAGAATCTGGCGAAATCGTTGGCGGCGTGGTGTCCAGTTCATGCTGGCTTGTCCTCATTACTGAAATTCAGGTCGGGAATATTGAGATATAGATTGGGATAGCTTAACCGATCTTATCTTGGGTTTTGGTGTCAAAATCGCTGGCATCATGGCGTTCATGGAGCTGATATTGCGGCGCACCAGACATACGGTTGACCATGCGGCCCCGTTTCACCGCTGGTCGATCATCAATCGCCTTGGCCCACCGCATCACATGGGTATAGCTGGTAACATCAAGAAATTCAGCGGCATCATAAAGGCGGCCAAGCACCAGCTGCCCATACCATGCCCAAATCGCAATATCGGCAATGCTGTATTCGTCAGCGGCAATATAGCTGTGGTCGGCAAGCTGGCGGTCGAGGACATCCAACTGGCGTTTGGTTTCCATGGTAAAGCGATCAATCGGATAGGCCATTTTTGTTGGTGCATAGGCATAGAAATGACCAAAGCCACCACCAAGGTAGGGCGCGCTTCCCATCTGCCAGAAAAGCCATGACAGGCATTCTCACCATCGCGAATCTTGATCAGCCATGCGTCATATTCCGCGCCGGTAACACCGGCTGCCAATAATTCCTCAAGCATCACGGTCACTTTGACCCCGTTGGGTGTGGCCAGCGAATAAAGCTGCAGCGGATGCTTGCCAACCGGCAATGGCTTGTCATGGGTCGCGCCGGCAATCGGACGGTTGATATTGGCAAAAGTGCCACCATTCTCGGCCTCCCATTTCCAGACAGACGGCGGGGTGTAAGGGGTGCTATCTGTCATTTTTCATCTCCATGGTGTCTAGGTTATTTGAATCTTATCTTGCTTTTGCAACTTTGGTGTCTTCGGGTGGGCACAGATCAGCAAGCCTGTCCAGATGGCGCAGCTTCGGAAATAAATACCAGCCGCCAACTGCAACGCCTAATGCTGCCAGCCCGCCAATGAAGACAGTTGTCACAGGGCCCAAAATTGCCGCGGCACTGCCAGCTCGCACATCCCCCATTTCATTTGATGATGAAATAAAAATGGCATTAACTGCGCTCACTCTGCCGCGAAGTTGATCGGGGGTGGCAAGCTGTATCAAGGTCATGCGAATATTGACGCTAACCATATCGGCCGCACCATAAACAAACAATGCCATAAGGCTAAGCCAGTAAACAGTCGATAGTGAAAAGACCAGAATTGAGCCGGCAAAAACGACCAGCGCCGCGAACAGGCAAAGTCCGGAGCGCCGCATCGGTGGTAGGGCGGCAAGGCCAAGGCCAACAACAACGCCGCCAAGCGCAGGCATTCCGCGCAACACACCAAGTGACTCCGGCCCAACATTCAAAATATCAGCGGCATATACCGGCAATAATGCAACAACCGAACCCATCAGAACGATAAAGAGATCAAGTGCAATGGCGCCCAGAACAATCGAATTTGACCGGACATATGCAAACCCACCAAGCACCATCTCAAGGCTTCTGCCAGCTGGTTTCAGGCGGGTTAATTTCGGCAGGAATAAATAGGCAATCGTACCAATGCCCATCAGACCAGCTGCA
>RGCC01000017.1 GCA_009919335.1 Alphaproteobacteria bacterium | reverse complement strand
TCATCCAGATCATCATCGTCACTTTCGGTCTCTCGGATCAGGCCTGCTGATACAACCTTTTCACTATCATCATCGGCAACGTCAAACAGTCTGACGCCTTGTGTTTTGCGGCTGGCGATACGGATAGAATCCCCCTCGCCGCCATGCACCCTGATGCGAATGATTTGCCCCATGTTAGTGACCAGCATCAGCTGGTCTTCTTCAACAACCGCGAATGATGCCATAACCTTGCCATTGCGTTTGCTGGTCTCGATATTGGCGACGCCCTGCCCGCCCCGGCCAGATTGGCGATAGTCATTTACCGGCGTGCGTTTGCCATATCCATTTTCGGTAACTGACAGGATAAATTCCTTTTCCTCATCAGCAATGATGGACATTGAAACCACACGGTCATCACCAAGCAGACGGATGCCGCGAACACCGGTACTGTCGCGTCCGCGGAACACCCGCACCGCATTGGCCGCAAAGCGGATCGCCTTGCCATTACGGGTAGCCATCAAAACATCATCATCATCACTACATGGCAGCACACCAACCAGATCGTCACCGTCCTGCAGCTTCATGGCGATCTTGCCATTACGCTTGATATTGGTGAAATCGCTGAGGTTATTGCGCCGTACATTGCCCGATGCAGTGGCAAACATCACGTTCAAATCGGCCCAACTAGTTTCATCTTCTGGCATTGGCATGACCGTATTAATGGTCTCTTCCGGCTCAATCGGTAGAATATTTACCATCGCCTTGCCAAGTGATTGCGGTGCCGCCTCAGGTAATTTATAGCATTTCAGCTGATAGACCATGCCCCGCGACGTAAAGAACAATATCGGCGTATGTGTATTGGTTACAAACAGCCTTGTAACGAAATCTTCATCACGCGTTTTCATGCCTGCCCGGCCTTTGCCGCCGCGCCGCTGGGCACGATAAACCGATAATGGCACCCGCTTGATATAGCCGCGATGGCTAACCGTCACCACCATGTCTTCTTGTTGGATCAGATCTTCATCATCCTGATCGCCAAGCTGGTCGGTGATCTCGGTGCGCCGCGGATTAGCCAGACGTTCACGGGTTGCAGCCAATTCATCGAGAACGACACGGCTAACTCTTGTATCGGATCCAAGGATATCGAGATAATCGGCGATCTTATCGGCAAGCTCACGCGTTTCATCACTTAGTTTTTCGCGTTCCATGCCGGTCAGGCGTTGCAGCCGCAATTCCAGAATGGCCCGTGCTTGTGTTTCAGACAAACGATAGTGACCATCAACAACCTCATGCCCGGGATCATCAATCAGCGAGATAAAATCGGCCACTTCGGCCGCTGGCCAGTTGGTCTCGCAAAGGGCATTACGCGCTGTTTCGGTATCAGGCGCCTTTTTGATCAATTCAATAATGGTGTCGATCGAGGCCAGCGCAACCATCAAACCTGCCAGAATGTGGGCGCGGTCGCGCGCCTTTGCCAGCAGGAAAGTTGTCCGCCTTACCACCACTTCCTTGCGGAACGCGCAAAAGGCAACAATAACATCTTTCAGGCCCATTTGTTGCGGGCGGCCACCATTCATCGCCAGCAGATTCACCGGAAAACTGGTTTGCAGCCGGGTATGGCGATAAAGCTGGTTCAACACCACATCGCCCGACGCATCGCGCTTTATTTCGATGACAACGCGCATACCATTACGGTCAGACTCGTCGCGGATGTCTGAGATCCCCTCAAGCGTCTTTTCACGCACCATTTCACCAATGCGCTCTAGCAATTGCGCCTTATTAACCTGATAAGGGATTTCGTGAATGATGATGGCCTCACGATCCTTGGCGTTTGTTTGCACTTCGGCCTTGGCGCGCATGATGATTGATCCACGGCCAGTGGCATAGGCCTCGCGGATACCGTGACGCCCCATAATTAGACCGCCTGTCGGAAAATCTGGGCCGGGCACAATCTCGGTCAAGGCTTCGGTGGTGATGTCAGGATTGGCAATATAGGCCTCACAGGCGGCAATCACCTCGGCAGGATTATGCGGCGGGATATTGGTTGCCATCCCAACCGCAATACCATTCGCGCCGTTCACCAATAAATTTGGATATTCTGCCGGCAAAACAGTTGGTTCTAGTTGGGTTTCATCATAATTGGCGGTGAATTCAACGGTGTTTTTGTCGATATCACGAAGCAGACTTTCGGCCGCGCGCGCCAGCCGTGACTCCGTATAGCGCATCGCCGCTGCCGGATCGCCATCGACCGAGCCAAAATTGCCCTGCCCGTCAACCAGCGGCAGGCGCATCGAGAAATCTTGCGCCATGCGCACCATGGCCTCATAGATCGACGAGTCGCCATGCGGGTGATAGTTACCCATCACGTCACCAACGATACGCGCCGATTTACGCGGCGGTTTCGACCAATCGTAATTGCCTTCCATCATCGCATAGAGAATGCGGCGATGAACTGGCTTTAGCCCGTCACGAACATCTGGCAACGCCCGCGACACAATCACGCTCATCGCATAATCCAGATAGGATTTGCGCATTTCATCCGAAATCGAAATTGTTGGATTGGTCGAATCGGTAATGTCGGTCACGCTGTGGTACTTTCTGCCTTTTGGGGGAAGCAAACCGGCGCTCCCCACACTGGTCGGTAACAATGCCCAGCACCGTCACATCTATACACAATATTTACATGATTTAGGCGCAACATGACACCAAATATTGTGGTTTTGACAGTTTTTTCCCCAAAAAAAACGGCACCTTGCTGTCACCGCAAGATACCGCTTTATGTATGAAGTTTAATTTACTGAATTAAAACGGAATATCATCATCCATGTCGTTTGAGCTGCGCATTGGTGGCGGGCTTGACTGGCCATCATTCGACGGTGACTGATCATAGCCGCCTTGATTATTTCCATACCCACCGCCGTCACCCATGCCGGATGATTCGCCGCGCCCACCAAGCAAGGTCAACTCGCCGCGGAATCGCTGTAATACAACCTCGGTGCTGTATTTCTCAACGCCTTGCTGATCTGTCCATTTCCGGGTTTGAAGCTGGCCTTCGATATAGCAGGTTGATCCTTTGCGCAGATACTGTTCGGCAATCCGTCCCAGATTTTCATTGAAAATGACGACGCGGTGCCATTCAGTCTTTTCACGTTGCTCACCGCTGTTCTTGTCTTTCCAGCGTTCTGATGTTGCCAGTGATAAATTCACGACTTTGTTGCCGTCTTGCATGGACCGCACTTCAGGGTCGCGCCCTAGATTGCCAACTAGGATGACTTTATTAACGCTGCCTGCCATTGCGAGATTACTCCTGAGTGAAATTTGTCTGCGGCACCGCGGCACCAAAACATTACGGATTAAGAGAGGCCAAGATTACCCGTGCTGGCAAGGGTCTGACAAGGCCAAATTGGCGGATCGTGGGATCAATCGCTTTAATGTGAATTATGCCGCTTTGTAACGCGCCGGTTGCAACGGCTTTTGTGAAAGTTGCAAATCAGTTTTTTCGTCTGGAATTAGGGCTAAAAAGACTAGCGAATGACAAGCCTGCCGGTTTATAGTCCGGCTATGCCAAATGAAACAAAATCTCCGTCGCTTGCCGCTGCGGCAAAGCAAAGTGCCCGCGCTGACAAAACCATCGAGCCGCGGATGATTTCCGTGCGTGGAGCGCGTGAACATAATCTCGCCAATGTCGATATTGATCTGCCGCGTGATCAGCTGGTGGTTCTGACCGGCTTGTCTGGGTCTGGCAAATCGTCGCTGGCGTTTGATACAATTTACGCCGAAGGCCAGCGCCGCTATGTCGAATCACTTTCGGCCTATGCGCGTCAGTTCCTTGATATGATGAACAAGCCGGATGTCGATTTAATCGAGGGCCTGTCTCCGGCGATTTCAATCGAGCAGAAAACCACCGTTGGGACAGTCACTGAGATCTATGATTATATGCGCCTGCTCTGGGCGCGGGTTGGGATTCCCTACTCGCCAGCGACCGGCCTACCAATCCGCAGCCAGACGGTCAGCCAGATGGTGGATATTCTGCTTGGGCTTGACGATGGCAGCCGGCTTTATTTGCTGGCGCCGATTGTGCGTGGCCGAAAGGGTGAATATCGCAAGGAATTGGGCGAATTACACCGCAAGGGCTTTAGCCGGGTGCGTATTAACGGCGAGATTTATGATGTTGATGATACGCCTGTGCTGGATAAGCAGAAGAAGCATGATATCGAGGTGGTCGTTGACCGGGTTGTGATCACTGGTGATCCGGATGAGTTGGCAACTAGGCTCGCCGACTCGCTTGAGACTGCGCTTGGGCTTAGTGACGGTCTGGCTTTTGCCGATTATGCTGATAAGGATGAGCGGATCGTGTTTTCTGCGCGTTTTGCCTGTCCTGAGTCCGGTTTCACCATTGACGAGATTGAGCCGCGTCTGTTTTCATTCAACAACCCGTACGGTGCCTGTACATCATGCGATGGTCTGGGGGTCAGCAGCCATTTTGACGAACAGCTGGTTGTTCCGGACAAGCAGATCAGCCTTCGAAATGGTGCGTTGGCACCATGGTCATCCAGCAGTTCACGCTATTACCTGCAAACGCTAGAGTCGTTGGCAAAGCAGTTCAAATTCTCGCTGGATAAGCCATTTGCCGACCTTGATGATGATGTGCAGTCGATCATTCTGCACGGGTCGGGCAAAATGCCCGTAACAATGGAATTTGACGATGGTATGCGTTCATACCGCACGACCAAGCCGTTTGAAGGCGTGATGCCCAACCTTGCGCGCCGCTATCGTGAGACTGATTCATCATGGGTGCGTGATGAGCTGGAAAAATTCCGGGCCAATCTGCCTTGTACGAGCTGTAAGGGCAAACGTCTGAAGAACGAGGCCTTGGCGGTTAAAATTGATAAGCACGACATATCCGATATTGCCCGCCTGTCGATTGCTGATGCGCGCCAGTGGTTCATTGATCTTGAGGCAAAGCTGACAGGTCAGGATTCTGAAATTGCTGCTCGTATTTTAAAAGAAATAAATGAGCGGCTGGGCTTCTTGGTGAATGTCGGGCTTGGTTATCTGGCAATGTCCCGCAATTCAGGTACATTGTCGGGCGGCGAGTCCCAGCGGATTCGCCTAGCTTCGCAAATCGGTTCGGGATTGACCGGTGTTCTTTATGTTCTTGATGAGCCGTCGATTGGGCTGCATCAGCGCGATAATGACCGGCTTTTATCAACCCTCATTCGTCTGCGTGATCTTGGCAATACAGTGCTGGTCGTTGAACATGACGAAGAGGCTATTTTGCTGGCCGATTATGTTGTTGATATGGGGCCGGGTGCTGGTGTTCATGGCGGCCATGTTGTGGCTGCCGGTACCCCTAGCGAAGTGATGAGCCATCCAGAGTCTCTGACAGGAAAATATCTATCGGGTGCGCTGGAAATCTCGGTGCCAAAGAAACGCCGCACACCAAAGAAGGACCGGTTTATTCGGGTGGAAAATGCCACTGGCAATAATTTACGGGATGTATCTGTTAAGTTCCCGCTTGGGGTTTTGACCTGTGTTACGGGGGTTTCTGGCGGCGGTAAATCAACCTTGGTGCTTGAAACATTATGGAAGTCGCTGGCGCGCAGTCTGCATAAAGCGCGTGAGATCCCTGCCCCGCACAAAGCTATTTATGGCGCTGAATTCCTTGATAAGGTGGTCGATATTGATCAGTCACCGATTGGCCGGACGCCACGGTCAAATCCGGCCACCTACACTGGTGCCTTTACCCCGATCCGTGAATGGTTTGCCGGCCTTCCCGAGGCCAAGGCGCGCGGCTATGCGCCCGGGCGTTTTTCGTTCAACGTTAAGGGCGGTCGCTGCGAGGCTTGTCAGGGCGACGGCCTGATCAAAATCGAAATGCATTTTCTGCCTGATATTTATGTCACTTGCGACAGTTGCAAAGGCCGGCGTTATAATCGTGAGACGCTGGACATCACTTGGCGCGGCAAATCGATTGCCGATGTTCTGGATATGACCGTCGAAGAAGGGGTTGAATATTTCAAGGCGGTACCGTCGATCCGCGAAAAGCTGGAAACGATGCTGCGTGTCGGGCTTGGTTATGTACGGATTGGTCAGCAGGCAACCACCTTGTCAGGTGGCGAGGCGCAGCGTGTAAAACTGTCCAAGGAATTATCGCGGCGCGCAACCGGACGCACAATCTATATCCTTGATGAGCCGACTACGGGCCTGCATTTTCATGATATCGCCAAGCTTCTTGAGGTTCTGCAAGAACTGGTCGAGCAAGGGAATAGCGTGATCGTTATCGAGCATAATATGGATGTGATCAAAACCGCTGACTGGATCATCGACCTTGGCCCCGAGGGCGGTGATGGCGGCGGTTACATTGTGGCCGAGGGCACCCCGGAAAAAGTGGCACAGGTGCCGGGGTCGCACACTGGCACTTATCTTGCCCGTATTTTGGGAACGTGATGCGTGATGACTGATATTGCTCCTATTCATGTGATTGGTGGCGGGCTTGCCGGGTGCGAGGCCGCGTTTCAGATTGCCAGCTTGAATGTGCCGGTCGTGCTGCATGAGATGCGGCCGGTTCGCAAAACTGACGCTCATCACGGCGAAGGGCTGGCAGAACTGGTTTGTTCAAACTCGTTTCGCTCGGATGATGCAACTGCCAATGCCGTCGGTGTTCTGCATCAGGAAATGCGGCTTTTGGGGTCATTAATTCTAAAGGCGGCTGATGCTGAAAAGGTGCCAGCTGGCGGCGCGCTGGCGGTTGATCGTGACCGGTTCTCTGCCGCAGTTGAGGCCGTGATTACGGCGCATCCGCTAATCACCGTTCAGCGTGAGGAAGTGGGCGATATCCCCGATGATTGGCAGCAGGTCATAATCGCAACCGGCCCGTTGACATCGCCTGATCTGGCCGAGGCAATCCGCCGCTGGGGCGGTGAAGATGATCTGGCTTTTTTCGATGCGATTGCGCCGATTGTGCATTTTGACAGTGTCAACATGGATGTAGCGTGGTTTCAGTCGCGCTATGACAAATCTACCGATGGCGGCGATGGCAAGGATTATATCAATTGCCCAATGACCCAGCCACAATATGAGGCTTTTATTGACGCGCTGTTGGACGGCGAGAAAATGTCTTTCAAAGAATGGGAGGAAAATACCCCCTATTTTGACGGCTGCATGCCGATTGAAGTGATGGCATCGCGGGGCCGTGAAACATTGCGTTGGGGGCCGATGAAGCCGGTTGGCCTGACCAACGCACATGATGGCTCGCGTCCACATGCGGTCATCCAGCTGCGCCAAGATAATGCTCTTGGTACGCTCTATAATATGGTTGGGTTCCAGACCAAGCTGAAATATGCCGAACAGGTGCGTGTATTCCAGACAATTCCCGGGCTTGAAAACGCCCAATTTGCGCGCCTTGGTGGATTGCATCGCAATACGTTTATCAATTCGCCGCGCCTTCTTGATCAACAATTGCGGTTGAAGGCAAAACCAAAATTGCGGTTTGCTGGGCAGATCACTGGTGTTGAGGGCTATGTCGAATCCGCGGCTATCGGCTTGCTGGCTGGCCGAATGGCGGCGGCTGAAGTGCTGGGGCTTAACTGGGTCGCACCTCCGGTTGATACTGCGCATGGCGCGCTGCTGGCACATATAACCGGCGGCGCAATGGCGGATAGTTTCCAGCCAATGAATGTTAATTTTGGCTTGTTTCCCGAATTACCGTTGAATGAACGTGGCCGACGGCCAAAAGGGCGTGACCGTAAAGCCGCCTATGCTGAACGTGCGTTAACCAATATGACCGTATGGCGTGATGCCGCGTTGGCCTAGGCGCTTGTTCAGTGGTGATCCTCCATTTTAATTGCGCCAAGGTGGATTAAGCTTAAATTCATTGTGGGTTTTAGCTTATTTGGGCGGCCTGAAGATGTGCCATATCAGCATATGCCAGCCAAGTGCCGGATGGGAAACATCAGCTGCCGGCCGCGCCATGTAGCGCAGGAAACAGCCAGCCAGATATAGCCATGACCGTTTTCTGCCAGCATCATCGCGGCGCAAGGCAATGATCTGCGGCTGGTCGAGATTATGCCCGCCATGTGCCAGCTGACCCCTTACAACATGATGTAAATAATGGCCGATATCAGCTGCTGTTGCGGCCTCTTTTTCGTGCCCAAGCCGTGTTGCAATGAGCGCCCATGTTGCAGCCCATCCTTCGGTGCTATCCCGCGCCTCATCATGGCAGGCAGATTGCCAATGCGCGATCAGCGTAATGATCTGTTGCCGAAGCCCTTCATTGATCTCAAATAGATCCTGCAATTGATTAACCAGTGGCGCGGTATGACGCGTTTCAGCCGCCAGAGCATCGGCCCACCATTGCACACGGATGGCGGCAAGCAGTGACTCGCTAGGGATATGCAGCGCCGCATCAAGCGCCATCGCAAGGTCAAATACCGAGGCTGCAAGCAATTGGTCTTTTTCAGTCTCAAACATCAGACAAAGTGCCAATGGTCTGCCAAGCGGATGATCATTGTCGCGTAATGCTGCGATGGCTGTTTTGGCGTTATTCGTCATTTTTTTCGGATTTGCTGTGATGGGGCATCATCGGACCATGATCGGGTTAGGCAACCGCATAAAGACCCGCGCCAGCGGTGCGGCCCTCGCTCATCAGCACATTCCATGTCCGGCAGGCCGCCGCTGTTGACATGACCTCAAGCGCGATACCCTGTTCACGAAGGTAATGCGCCAAGTCATTCATTGGGTCCATCGGCGCGCCGCCAACCCCTAGAATAAATAATGGCGGTAACGCCTTGCCAAGACCGGGCAGAATATCGTCAATCTTGAGGTCAGCCGGATTGGCAGGTGGTGTCCAGATCGCAGTTTTGCGCGGGCCCAGTAAAACCGAGCCGCTGTAGCGATTGCCTGAAATGCGGAAACTGTGATCACCATAGCCATGAACAAGCTGTAGGTCACCTGTTGCCTCAAAGGTTTGGATATTAACAAGGTCACCCGACCCATCATGGGGTGATTTAGGATCGTTCATATTCAGGCTTTTCAACGCCGTGATCTTCATCGTCATTGCGTTTTAGGTCAAACCGTGACAGCAACCCTACGGCAACAAAAACCGATGAATAGGTACCGATCAGCACACCCCATATCATCGCAATGGCAAAATCACGCAACACGGCGCCACCAAAGATAACAATAGCACCCAGCGCAAGTAAGGTGGTCACCGAGGTCATAACGGTTCGTGACAAAGTCTCGTTTAGCGATTTGTTTAAAATATCGACAAGGCTGTATGATTTGTAGCGGCGCAGGTTTTCACGAACCCGGTCAAACACCACCACCGTATCATTGATCGAATAGCCGGCGATGGTCAAAATTGCGGCAACAGTTGCAAGGTTGAACTCAAAACTGGTCAGCGCAAACAACCCAACCGTCGTTAAAACATCGTGCGTTAACGCCAGAATTGCTGCTATCGAGAACTGCCACTCAAAGCGGAACCAGATATAGACCATAATGGCAAACAACGCGCAAACAACCGCCAGCATTCCCTTTTCGGCCAGTTCTGCACCAACAGTCGGCCCCACAAATTCAGTGCGCCGGATATCAAAATCACTGCCAAGGGTCTTGCCAATAAGCTGAATTGCCGCGATTTGCGCCTTTTCATCACCGTCTTGGCGTTGAATACGGATCAAAACATCGGTTTCAGTGCCAAAGCCTTGCAGGCTGATATCACCAAGTCCCAATTGTTCCAGATCGCCGCGAAGGCCGGCAATATTTGCTGGGCCGGTTTTGTCTCGTGCCTCGATCAGGATACCGCCCTTGAAATCAATACCAAGGTTCAGGCCAATCACCGCAAACAAGCCAATTGATGCCGCGACAAGAATTGACGAAAAAATAAACGCAAGCCGGTGGAATTTAAGAAAGTTTATTGATGTGTCGCTTGAAACAAGTTTAAGGCGCATCGGAAAGACCCCTTCCTAAAGAACAAATTTGCTGGGGCGTTTGCGTTCAACCCACAAAACGATGAACAAACGTGTCACCATAACAGCCGTAAACATCGAGGTTGCAATACCGATGCCCAGCGTGACAGCAAATCCCTTAATCGGGCCCGATCCAAAAATATATAAGAATAACGCCGCAAATAATGTGGTGAGGTTTGAGTCAACAATCGTTGAGATAGCGCGTTGATAGCCGCCATCAATCGCGGCAATCGCAGAGCGTCCGTTGGACATTTCTTCACGAATCCGCTCAAACACTAGCACATTGGCGTCAACTGCCATCCCCATTGTCAAGACAATGCCAGCAATACCGGGAAGTGTCAGAGTGGCTTGCAAAGCCGAGAGAGCAGCAACGATTAAGATGATGTTGACCGCCAACGCCGCAACGGCAAGTCCGCCAAAAAAGCCATAGCTGGCAACCATGTAAACGGCCACCAATATCAAACCGATCAGCGCGGCAATTTCACCGGCGGCAATCGAATCTGCACCCAGCCCCGGGCCAATTGACCGTTCTTCGAGAATAATCAGGGGTGCAGGTAACGCCCCTGCCCGCAATACAAGTGCAAGCTCATTGGTTTCAGCAACGCTGAAATCACCGGTAATTTGACCGCTGCCAAAAATCTGTGACTGAATGGTTGGCGCCGAAACGACCTTGCCATCCAGAATAATCGCAAATGGGCGACCAATATTTTCGCCCGTTACCTTGCCAAAACGCCGCGCCCCGGCTGCGTTAAGGGTAAAGCTGACCGCCGGGCGATTGTTCTGATCAAAGGTTGCGGTTGCCCCATCCAGCATTTCACCACTAACCATGACACGCTTTTCAATGACATAGCTGCGCCCATCTGTGCTGGCGCTTTCCATTAAAATACTGCCTGGCGGCGTGCGGCCACGCTGAATCGCTTCGCTGGCGCTGATCCGCATATCAACCAGCTGGAAGGTAAGTTTTGCGGTACGACCAAGCAGCCGTTTTACCGCCTCAGGATCGTCCACGCCGGGCAGTTGAACCAGCACCCGATCAGCCCCTTGACGCTGAATAATCGGCTCTTTTGTACCTTCCGGGTCAAGCCGGCGGCGGATAATTTCGATTGATTGCTCAACGGTGCGTGTCCGCATCTGGACCAGCCCCGCCTCGGTAAAGGCAAGACGGTAGGTTATTCCATCATTACTGACGCTGTAATCGTTTCCAAGCTCTGTCAAAATCTGACTGGCTTTAGCCGTGTCTTCAGCGTTACGAACGTTTAGCGAAACCGTTTCTTCACTGACTTGTAGGTCGCTGAAACGGATTTTTTCGGTACGGAAATCACGCCGGATCGTCTCACCTAGGTTTTCCAGCTGTTCCCTTTTGACCGCATCAACATCAACGCGAAGCAGCAGATGCGATCCGCCTTGAAGGTCTAGACCAAGGTTAATCTGCTTTCCGGGAAGAAAGCTTTTGTCAATGTTGTCGCCGATCACGTTGGGCAGCGCAAACACGACCCCCAGACTGGCGATCGCAACAATAAACAGTTTTTTCCAAAGCTGGAATTGCAACATGATGACAATACTCTTGGCTAGAGATAAGGACGGACAGCGCCGGTGATAAACGGCCGCAAAAGCGGGCGAATAATACCTCCGGCGCCTATCTGTCCAGCGTTACGCTTTTTTTGCTGGCTCGGTCTTGCCTCTGATATCAGCAATCATTGACCGGACAATCTGAACTTTCACATCCTTGGCGATTTCGACGTCTACGGTGTCGCTGTCGTCGGTCACTTTAACCACAGTGCCGGTCAGCCCGCCTGACGTTACGATCTTGTCACCACGCCGGATAGCGGCAAGCATTTCCCGGTGTTGTTTGGCCCGTTTTTGCTGGGGGCGGATCAACAGGAAATAGAAAATCACCATCACGAAAAGGATTGGTAACAGGCCGAAACCGCCTTCTGCAAAGCCACCTGATTGTGCGAATGCTGGGGTAATAAACATCTTGGAATCTCTCCAATTATCGTTGAAAATACTATCTGGGAACATAAACGCCCTTGCGCTTTGCT
This sequence comes from Alphaproteobacteria bacterium, assembly GCA_009919335.1. Lineage (GTDB taxonomy): Bacteria > Pseudomonadota > Alphaproteobacteria > Puniceispirillales > Puniceispirillaceae > UBA3439. The sequence continues at coordinate 8,804 of RGCC01000017.1, read as the reverse complement.
GCAATGACCCATATTCCCTTTTTACAAAGTTTCCGTAACAATCTTGATCCGACCGAGCAAAAAATGAATATGTCTGACGATACCGCCCTGCTTCTTGGCCAATTGACGCGCATTGCTGACGCGCTGGAACGTCGCTATCCGGGCGACATGAAGCCAGAAACGCTGGTCAAGGCTGACGCTTATGTCTGGCAGTCTGATGTTCGCCAACTCGTGCCGGTTACAAAGATTAGCAGGCTGGATATTGGCCTGTTGAAAGGTGTTAACGAGCAGCGCGATAATCTTCTGTCAAACACGCTTGGGTTTGTTGGCGGTTTTCCGGCAAATAACGCGCTTTTGTGGGGCGCACGTGGAACTGGTAAATCATCGCTAGTAAAGGCGGTTCATGGCACCGTGATTGAACATGGACACGATCTTGGCTTGGTCGAAATTCACCGTGAGGATATTGCTGACCTGCCGTTTTTGATGTCGTTTCTGGCGCAAATTGACCGCTATTTTATCATCTTTTCTGATGATCTGGCGTTTGAGGGTGGTGAAAGCACATATAAATCACTAAAGGCGGCGCTTGAAGGCGGTATCGAAGGCCGGCCTGATAATATTGTGTTCTACGCGACGTCTAATCGGCGCCATCTGATGCCGCGGCAAATGATGGAGAATGAGCGCTCAACAGCGATTAATCCGTCTGAGACGACCGAGGAAACCGTTTCACTTTCAGACCGGTTTGGCCTGTGGATCGGGTTTCATTCAATCGATCAGGATACATATCTTGAGATGGTTGATGAATATGTTAAGTATTACAACATCAAAGCGGGCGATATTGATGTGCGCCATGAGGCGCTTGCATGGTCAATTGGACGCGGATCACGCTCCGGCCGGGTTGCATGGCAATTCATCACAGACCTTGCGGCTCGAACAAAAACATCACTTCGGCATTAGAATCTTTGCGCCACTAGCATCTTTGCGTCACTGGCCTAATTAAAGCCAAATTTTGCCGGCTAGGAAATCAGGTTTCTGGGATCAACCGGTTGTCGCGATTTGCGGATCTCAAAGTGAAGTTGCGGGCGATCAACGCGGCCTGAGGTGCCGATTGTACCAATCGCCTGCCCTGCGGTTACGATATCGCCTTCTTTCACCGTGATGTCACCCAGATGCGCATAGGCAGTAATGATGCCGCCATCATGCTTTACCAAGATCAGCTTGCCAAAGCTCTTGATGTTAGTGCCAACAAAGGCGACGCGCCCCTTTGCCGCCGCACCTACAATATTGCCTTCTTGGGCAGCGATATTTACCCCATCATTATGAACGCCGCGCTGTGACGGCCCGAATTCACTGATGATCTCACCTTCCACCGGCCAGCTAAATCCTGAGCCTCCAGCCAATGATGGCGCAACAAAGCGTTTCCGCGGCACAGCCGGTGCGCTGTTTTTGACCGCTGTCGGTGCAGGTTGGGCAATATTGGTACCGCTGATCCCGTTAGGTAGCCCGCTATCCAGAACTGAAAAATCGAGGCTATTGGGCAATTGTAACTTTTGCCCGACAGTCAGCTCAAACGGTGGGGCAAGGTCATTCAGCTGGGCCAGTTGATATTGGCTAACGGCATAGCGCTGCGAGATTACGTAAACCGAGTCACCCGGACGCACGAGGTGGGTGCGGCGCGGGACAATTTTTAGGGCTTGGCCTTTGACAATATTGTAAGGCGCTAAGAGCTTGTTTGCCTCGATAATTGATTGCGGCGTGACCTGATAGCGTGTCGCAACGCCATAAAGCGTATCATTTTCGCGGACAGTTACCATTTGACTTGCCGGGATAGGTTCAACCGGCTGGCGCAAAGGTGCCACAACGACCGCCGCGGGTGTGGTGCGGTTTAGGCCAAGATTAGGCGTTTGACAGGCCGAAAGCACGAGCGCAGCCGCGCCAAGCAATAGAAACTCAGAACAGGATTTAAGATCGGACCTTAGTTCTAGCGGCATTTATTCACCCTCAATCAGTGGCACAAAGGTTACAGGCATCAAGGTGACGCGTTCAAACCCAGTTTCATGCCGGGTCACGACAACAAGAGCTTGGGCTTTGCCATGACCCTCTGGTGCTACCATGATGCCGCCAATTTTTAACTGCTGCAACAAAATGTCGGGAATTTTGTCGCAACCGCATGTCAGAATAATCCGATCAAACGGCGCCGCTTCAGGCCAGCCCTTTGATCCATCGCCAAAACGAAAGCTGATATTTGATATGCGTAGATCCCGAATTCGATTTTCTGCATCAACAAGCAACGGGCGCAGGCGTTCAATCGAATAAACGCGCCGGCATAAATGCGTCAGAATCGCCGCCTGGTAGCCACTGCCGCAGCCAATTTCAAGAACGCGCTCACGCCCTTCAAGCTGAAGAGCTTCGGTCATGCGCGCAACAACATAAGGCTGACTTATGGTCTGGTCATAAGCAATCGGAAGTGATGAATTTTCATAAGAGTGATGCCTTAATGCGGCAGGTACAAATAATTCACGCGGCACATGCTCAAGTGCGGCCAATACGCGCGAATCCATAATGCCCAGACCGCGCAGGCTCATAATTAATTGCGCTTTTTGAGGTTGGAAATCGTTTGTCATGGCGTCAGGTGACTGCGGACAGATCTAATACCGGCAATTGATCCAGCATTGCATGCGCGGTGACATCCATCATCAGTGGCGTCAGCGAAATCCAGCCATCATTTAGCACGGCACGGTCGCTGCCATCGCTGGTTTCAGAGGCGCTGTTCAATGGCCCGAGCCGGTAATGATTTGGTGCCTCGCCCTTAATGATCACATCACCAAGCTTGTGCCGGTCAAGATGCGCCGGCTTAATGCCTTTGATCTCAGCCGGATTGGTCTTGGGAAAATTGACGTTCATTACTGTGCGCGGCGGGATTCCTAATTGCAGGATATGGCGAATAACCTTGTCGCCAAAAAGCCGGCTGGCGGCGTAATCAATAGGGTCGTCACGGCCATGGCGCTGTGACAATGCAATCGCCGGCACGCCAAGCAATGATGCCTCCATCGCCCCGGCAACGGTCCCTGAATAGAGAATATCATCGGCAACATTCATGCCGTGATTGATGCCGGTCAAAACCAATTCGGGCGGTTGGTCAAGAATTTCGGCCATGCCAAAAATCAGGCAATCGCTTGGCGTGCCCGAGCATTTAAAAGTCTTTGGGCCTAGCTGGTCGATAACAACGTCGCGGCGAAGCGTAATCGAACGCGACGCACCAGAGCGATTATCGCTTGGCGCAATTACCCAAACATCGTCGCTTAGACCGGCCGCAATTTCACGCAAGATCGTGATCCCAATCGCATCAATGCCGTCATCATTGCTGATTAAAATACGGCCGAGGGGTTTTGTTGACGCGCCTGCCATCAGGCCTTTGCCACCAACCGGTCGGTACCCATGTAGCTGTGCAGGGCTTGCGGCAGAAGAATACTTCCATCTTCTTGTTGACCATTTTCCAAAACCGCAATCAGCGTCCGACCAACGGCCAGTCCGGATCCGTTCAATGTATGTAAAAACCGGGTGTCGCCAGTTTCGGCGTCACGAAAGCGGGCTTTCATGCGGCGTGCCTGAAATGGCCCGCAATTTGAGCAGGATGAAATCTCTCGATACATACCACGCCCCTCATCCTGACCCGGAAGCCAGACTTCGAGATCATAGGTTTGCTGGGCTGAAAACCCAGTATCACCGCTACAAAGCTTTAGCACCCGATAGGGCAATTCCAGCTTTTGCAGAATTGCCTCGGCGCAGGACGTCATGCGGTCAAGTTCATCAGCTGATTGATCCGGATGAACGATTGATACCATTTCCACCTTGGAGAATTGATGCTGGCGGATCATCCCGCGCGTATCGCGTCCAGCCGAGCCAGCCTCGGACCGGAAACATTGAGTATAGGCGGTCATCCGCAATGGCAGAACTGCACTGTCGGTAATTTCATCTGCAACAATGTTCGTCAGCGGCACTTCGGCAGTTGGAATTAGCCATTTATCATCAGTCCGATAGAGATCTTCGGCAAATTTGGGCAACTGGCCAGTTCCGGTCATGGTTTGACTATTTACCAAGGCTGGCGGCAGGGTTTCAACATAGCCAAATTCGGCAGTGTGCGTATCCAGCATAAAGGCAGCCAAGGCGCGTTCGAGGCGGGCTAACTGGCCTGATAGAACGACAAACCGCGCCCCAGCAAGCTTGGCACCAAGGGCAAAATCCATCTGCCCAAGCCCCTCACCCAGCGCAACATGATCCCGTGGCGTAAAAGAAAATTGCGGCACATCACCAATGGTGCGAATCAATTCATTCTGGGTCTCGTCATCACCGTCAGGCACTGACGCATCGAGAATATTGGGCAATTCGAGAAGCCAAGCATCTAACCTATCAGCTAGCTTTGCCTCCTCGCTTTCGAGGGCCGGCATATTGGCTTTAATGTCATTCACCTCGGCGATCAGCGCGTCTGCGTCACCGCCCTTTGCCTTTAAGGTGCCAATCTCTTTTGAGGCCTGATTACGACGCGACTGCATGTCTTGAATTTGGGCTTGCAGGGAACGCCGTTCGCTATCGACCTTCAGAATTTCGCTCGCCAGCGGGGCAAGCTTGCGCCGGTTTAACGCAGCGTCGAAAGCATCAGGGTTTTCACGAATAAAGCGGATGTCATGCATTATTAAACTCGGTTTACTGGTCAGGTTTGATTTGTGGTTATTCTTCGCAAATTGCGTATCGCTAATCTCGATGGGCGTTGCCTGTATCGGCGCTGTTTTATCGGCACAGCCTTATTAGGCGTGCAGTGCGTTACCTGTTAACTAGCTATTATCGAACTCGGTGTCTGGTGGCGGGCTCATCAGCCGTGCCCCCAAAATTGATAATTCGTACAAAACAATGATCGGAACAGCCAATAATAGCTGTGAGATTACGTCGGGTGGTGTCAAAATTGCGGCAACAACAAAGGCCACAACGATAGCGATCTTTCGCTTTTCGGCCAGCCCTTGATGCGTTACCAAACCGGCACGTGCCAGCAATAGCAAGATTACCGGCAATTCGAACGCGAGACCAAACGCAAAGATCAACCGCATCATTAATGAAAGATATTCACTAATGCGGGGCTCAAGCTCGATCGGCAGGGCAGTGCCATCCCCAAGCATCTCGAATGAGACAAAGAATTTCCACGCCATCGGTGTCACGATGTAATAAACCATCGCCGCGCCTAGGGTAAACAGAACCGGCGTTGCGATCAAAAACGGCAAAAAGGCCTGTTTTTCATTCTTGTATAGCCCGGGCGCAATGAATTTCCACAACTGCATGCTGATAATCGGAAAGGTTACGCATAAAGCGGTGAAGAAACCGACCTTAATCTGGGTGAAAAACCCTTCATGCAGCGCGGTGAAAATCATCCGACCGCCGCCTTTTTCCTGAAGAATCTCGGCCAGCGGCGCTTGCAAGAATACAAACACCTGATAGGCAATACTGTTGCTGGTTGTTCCGGGCAAAGGTGCAACGCTAAGTAAAAACAGCACCAAAAACGCAGCCAATGCGATGCCTAGCCGGTTACGCAACTCGGTCAGGTGACCAATGAGCGTCATGCGGCCATCATTCTGCCCAGAATTATCTGCATCCTGCTCTGCCATCGCGGCCTAGCTCCCAGTCTTCTTTTTCGTGGAGGTTTCGTCTTTTGCGGCCTTGTCATGTGGCGGCGCTTCATTAACCTTTTCAGCAATGCCGTCGCCGGTAGCCCCCGCCAGATCACGGATTTCACCAACATCATCTTTAAGGCCAGTTTCGGCCGCGGATTTTTTCAGATCCTCAACCGAGTCTTTCAACTGGCCGCCCGGGTCGATGGCATCAGCGACCCCTGCAAGGTTGCCGCGTTTAACATCGTCGAGCGTGCCCTTGATATCCCCAAGCTCGGCTTCATCAGCCATGTCCTGCATACCGCGCGAAAATTCAGCCGCCATGGACCGAACTTGACGGATAATCCGGGTAAAACCTCGGAGCATTTTCGGTAATTCCTTTGGGCCGACCACCATGATCAGCACAAAGGCAACAACCAAGAACTCCCAGCCGCCAATATCAAGCATTACCTGCTCCTAGCGCCTATTTTTTTCGCTGTGGCCTTTTTAGCAGCCGCTTTTTTCGGCGCTGCTTTTTTGGCAGTCGGCTTTTTTGCGGCTGGCGTTGGCGCAGCTTCGATAGCTTCCGCCTCTTCAGCTTCTTCTTCCGGCCCTTTTAGCCCCGTTTTAAAGTTGCGCAAGCCTTTGCCGAAATCGCCCATGATCGCTGATACTTTGCCTCTGCCGCCGAACAGCAACAGAACAACGGCAAGAACAACGATCCAATGTAAAATACTGAATGTACCGCCAAACATGGTTTTGGTCCTCATTTCTAATTCGTTCCGGCCAATGGTAAAACCTCAGCCGCCAGATCAACGCACTATAGACAGGGGTTTGGCTGTCGACAAGAAGTCCTTGGCCTAACCTGCCCAGAAAAGTGACTATAACCTAAAAAAACCAGACGTTTCGTGCGTTCATTCGGTAATATTGGATTATTCGTCGCCATTCCCCGCAGCAAACACGAACGCCTGCGCCGGATCGACCCGGACGCGAACCTGACTGCCAACCTCGATCGAGTTAAGCCCGGGTATCCGCGCATGGAGGTGCAATACATCGCGCCCCGTTGGTACTGACAGGTGAATAAGGGATGCACGGCCAAGCAAACGAGACTCCATAACCTCGCCAACCACGCCATCATTTCCCGCGTCGATCAACATCGCCTCATGCCGGATGACGACACTGGCCGGGCTCCCATCGCTAAGTGATTTTGGTGCACGAAACTCACCAAGCGGGGTTATGACCTTGTCTTTGGCAACAACACCTTCAACCCGGTTCACCTCGCCAAAAAACTCAGCAACAAAAGCGCTGCTTGGCTGGCAATATAGGTTAACTGGCCGGCCTGTCTGAACGACGTGGCCATCGCGCAGAACAACAATCCGGTCAGACATGAACATTGCCTCTTCGGCGTCATGCGTTACCATCAAAGCGGCCGCATTTGAGGCTTTCAAGACATGTAGCATCTGGTCACGAATACGCTCGCGGAGACGGCTGTCAAGGCCGGCATAAGGCTCATCCAGCAGAATGACAGCAGGATTTGGTGCTAACGCGCGTGCCAATGCAACACGCTGTTGCTGGCCGCCCGATAATTCATGCGGGTACATATCACTAAGCCCGTCGATACCGACCTCACCCAGGACTTCAAGGCCGCGCCTTGTCGCCGCGCTGCCCTTTTCCGTCAATCCGAAGACAACATTCTGGATAACTGTCAAATGCGGAAACAGCGCATAATCTTGAAACATATAGCCGATACCACGCTGTTCGGGTGGCTGCACAAAATCAGCTGAGGAAATGACGTTGTTATGCAGGCGGATACTGCCATGTTGCGGCTGCTCAAGCCCTGCTGCGAGACGTAATAGCGTGGTTTTACCGCAACCAGACGGGCCAAGCAACGAGACCACCTCGCCCGGCTCGACATGAAAGCTGACGTCACGCACTGACAAGCTGCCATTATAGGCGTGACGGATGTGATCGAATTCAAGCATTCTGCTCTCCATCATATCCGGCCTCTAGCAAGCCATCTTCGAGGAAATCGCCGTCCAGCTCGCCGTCCAGTTCATCATCATGTTCGTCATGGTCACTTTCTGCGGTTTGCGGCGCGTGATCCATTAAGGCGCCAAGGATCTGGCCCTTACGAAGCAGGCCTGCGGCTTTTAAATCATCCATGCCCGGTAAATCAGTGATATCGCCAAGACCAAAATGATCCAGAAACGCTGGGCTGGTTCCCCAAGTCAACGGGCGACCCGGCGTGCGGCGGCGTCCGCGTGGTTTAATCCAGCCAAGTTCAAGCAAGATATCCATCGTGCCTTTTGACAGGCTTATCCCGCGAATCTCTTCAATTTCAGCGCGGGTAATCGGCTGGTGGTAGGCAATGATCGCCAGCACTTCTAGTGCGGCGCGCGATAAAGGGCGCTCGATTTGTTTATGCTGGCTCAACCGTTCGGCAATTTCGGCTTTGGTGCGAAATGCCCAGCCATCGCCGACTTTGCACAGCTCGATGCCGCTTGTGCTGTCATAACGTGCCGAAACCAGTGCGATAACGTTAGCGATCTCGATATTTTCTGGTAAATGGACGATGAGTTCGCGCTCGCGGACTGGCCGATCAGAAGCAAAGATCAGGGCCTCGATTGTGGCGGCGCAATCTTGTAGCGGTGACAGCACGGTCATTCTAGTCTCTAACTTTCATATAAAGCGGCGCAAAGTGAGTGTCTTGCCGAAGTCTTAGCACGCCTTCGCGGGCCAATTCCAGTGATGCGACAAAATGAGACGCTGTTGCCGAGCGTAAATCCATCGGTGATTGCAGGCCGGCTGGTAAAAAATGCTGTAAAACTGTCCAGTCTGGGCTGCTGCCGATCAGGTTACGCAGGCGTTTGGCCGCCTCCTCGACCGAAAATAGCCGCGTCGCAGCGATGGTCAAGGTCTCGGTATCTTCCGCCGACCGGATATCGCCGTAACATGACAGCAAATCATACAATGTTGCGGTCCAAATGGCCTCGCTGGTGCTTGCAAACTGTTCGGGGGCACCGCGGGCAAAGCGTTGCTGGCCAAGGCGTGGAAGCGAGGAGATACGTTTGGCGGCTTGCTGCATTGCCTCAAGCCGTAATAGCTGATAGCGCAGCGCGTCTGCCATATCGACCATTTCTTCAGCCTGCTCGGGCTCTGGGTCAGGCAATAACAGCCGAGATTTCAAATAAG
>RGCC01000160.1 GCA_009919335.1 Alphaproteobacteria bacterium | reverse complement strand
TTGATCAAAAACCAGCCGGAAAACCAGCCGGAAAAATTCAGTCGCCCGGCCGTGTGCGCCGCCAAAATACCAGCCAGCTTCGCGCGGCGGTGAAACAATGTGAAAAAGCCATGGTCACGCTTGCTGCGGATAAAGATATGATCGCGCGTGAGATGGCGCGTCCGAGCTTTTACGACAGTGACAATGCCGCGGCGATTGCCAGCTTGTCCAGCCAGCTTGCCGCAATCGATGATGCGCTGGCCGCGGCGGAGCAGGCATGGCTTGACGCCGAAGAAGCGCTCGCGGCGGCCGAAGCCGATCACTAGCACCGGCTTTGTTATGTTAATTTGAGATCAGCTAGGTTAAGACAAATCGAGACAATGGGGATTAGGGATGTGGCTGGGTTGATAATAATTCTGGATAGGGCAGTCGGTTTTATATGCGCGAAAAATTAACGCCAATTTTGGGCCATATCCGCCTTGGCCTTTTATGCGTGGCATGGGTGGCGGCACTTTTGCAAATCACGACTGGCACCAGCTATATCGACTTTGTCCATCTGGGGGTGTTTGCCTTCATTGCCTTTGCGGTTTTAACATTGTCACGCTTGCGGCGTGACTCGGTGCTAATTCTGCTATTGCTTGTGGTTGTTGGCTGGGCGTTGCTGGACCATTTTCCCGATAAGGAAGAATGGGCAACTGGCGGGCGCTATGTTCTGATTTTTACCGCGCTATTGCCGACGATGGCATTGGTGCGGGCAACCGCGTCATTGATGCCATCGGTGCATCGTACCCAAGACGCATTGGCCAAATTGCCCGCCTCGGCGTCGTCGGGCGGCCTGCATCTGGCGGCCAATATATTCGGCGGGATCATCAATACCGGTGCGCTGGCAATTTTGTCGGCCGCGATTCCCAAAGATGCCGATCGTCATCGCCGCCAGCTTGCCGCCGAAGCCGCGTTGCGCGGGATGGTAACGGCAGCGGCATGGTCGCCGTTTTTCGTGGCGTTTGCGATCGGCCAGAGTTTTGTCGGCAAAAGCAATTCATGGATTGCGATTGGCATTGGCGGTGTTACCGCTATCCTGTTTGCAGCGATTTCATTGCCGGCCCTTAACCGGTCATTTTCGACCACCCAATTGCGCATTGCGCTGGTATGTCTAAAGCCAGTTTTGATGCGGCTATTGCTGGTGCTTGGTGCGGTTTTAACGGCGGCGGTGTTGTTTGATTTTACCGCGCTGTCGGCGGTGGTTGTGGTCATGCCGGTGCTGGTGGTGGTGCAGTTCATTCGCTATCCGGCGCAGATCAGCCCGATTATCCATGATACCGCAAATAGCATGAAGAATATTGCAGATGATATTCTGATTATCAGCATGGCGATGCTGATTGGCTATTTTGCCACCCGCACTGGCGCGTTTACGGCACTTGTGACCAGCCTTTATGATGGTGTTATTCCGGGATGGTTTGCCCTTGTTGTGACCCCGCTTGGCATGATGCTGGCGTCGGTTGTTGGTGTGCATCCGGTGATTAGCAGCACGGCCTTTCTGGCAGTGTTTAGTGGCGGTCACGCCGATGTTCACCCCGCACTTTTAATGCAGGCGCATCTGATTGGCTGGGGCGCCGGAACGATGAGTTCGGTTGCATCACTGTCGGTGATTACTGGTGCAAGTTTATTTCGCGTGCGCTCGCGCAATTTGGTTCTTGGGGCAAATCTCTGGACGGCACTTGCCTATGCGGTGGTTGGCGGCGCGGCTTTATGTGTTGTAAATATGATGATCTAGCAGCGTCGCTGTGAATGATCGGGATATAACCGCCGGGGGCTAGGGCATGGGGCAGGACAGCATGAAGAAATCAATAATTGTTATTGGTGGGGGCATTGTCGGGGTTGCGGCCGCATTAAAGCTGCAGCTTGACGGCCATAGGGTGAGATTGATTGATCGCGGACTGCCCGGCCGCGAAACTTCATATGGGAATGCCGGTGTCTTGTCGGAGTCATCGGTTGTTGTGCTGAACAATCCGGGGCTGATCAAAGCCCTGCCAAAATTACTGCTGAACCGGTCGAATGGGGTTCGCTATAACCCGTTGTTTGTGCTGCGGCGGCTTGGCTGGTTCATCCGGTTTCTGGCGTATTGCCGCCCCGCACATAGCCGGCACGCCGCATTGGCATTGCGCGGCCTGCTGCAATTGTCGCTTGATCAGCACAAAAAATGGATAAAGGCGGCCGGTGTTGATCATCTGCTGCGGCATGGCGGCGGCTGGTTCAAATTGTTTCGAAGCCCGAAAGCCTTTAAAAAATATGCTGCCGAAATGGATATGATGCGGGCAGTTGGGGTAAAGTTTTCAGTCATTGAGCGCGAACAGATCCGGCAGATTGAACCGGGCCTTGCACCGATTTAT
>RGCC01000159.1 GCA_009919335.1 Alphaproteobacteria bacterium | reverse complement strand
AGTCCGCCAACCGCACCACACCCAAAGGTCAGCCTTGAAACGGCCAGACCGGTATTGCCAAAATCTCGTTTTTCCACGCGCTAACATCCCTTGCTGCAATCAATGATCGTATTTCTGTTGAGCCAGCAAATATTATGCGGCTTTTTATCGGCTTCACCAGCCCCTAACGGCAGGATCGCAAAAACTATGGCTTAATCTTACTGACGAAATCATTGCCCGAGACAGGCCAGCCGCGATAAGGTCATGTCTTGGCCCCCGAAATGGCACGGTCATCAGGCCGCTCGGTGTTATTGCTTGGGGATTTCATTGTCAGACGGCAGCCAAAAGGAATGGCATGGCAGATGCGCGACAAAGACAAATATGACCAGCTAGATAACCCTGCGGCCCGCACCGAGCCTGTCTCGCTTGGTGCGCCGCTTCGGTGTGACTTTGTGGGTGGGGCGGTCAATCACCGAATGCGCTTTGGCGGTGGGCGCGGGCAGGATTTGCCAAAGGCGGTGGGGCTAAAACCCGGGGTTAATCCGCATATTATCGATGCGACTGCCGGGCTGGGCCGGGATGCGTTTTTGCTGGCCTCGCTTGGAGCAACGGTCACGCTGATTGAACGATCGGCAGATATGCATGAATTATTGCGCGATGGCATGGCGCGAGCATTTGATGCAGGTGGTATTACTGCCGAGATTGTTGGCCGGATGACGCTGATCCATGGTGACGCAATCACACTTTTGCCAACATTATTGCCAGAAATTGTGCTAGTTGACCCGATGCATCCGGCCCGTAATAAATCGGCCTTGGTAAAGGCGGAAATGCGCCAGATCCGTGCCCTTGTTGGTGTTGACGATGATCAGGCCGAATTGCTGCAAACCGCGTTGGCGCACGCATCAAAGCGGGTTGTGCTGAAATGGCCAGCAAAGGCTGCCGCGATGGTGGGTATCCGAGCGCCCTCGCATCAAATAATTGGAAAATCGACACGCTATGATGTGTTTATGCAGCCGCAAGCCACCATCACAAAAACCTCTCCCGCGACGAAAACATAAGTTGTCGGCGTTCGCTATCTTGTTCTATGATTGTAATTTCTACGGCCGAAGCAGCACCCGGATCGTGCCGCCATCGATCAGTCAAACTGCATTTTCAGGAAGTCGTTTATGGACCATAAGATTGGTGTGATACCGTTTGAGATTAGTGGTGGAAGGGTCTCCATCATGTTTGTCACATCGCAACGCCGCGGCCGCTGGATTTTTCCAAAGGGCAATTTAAAGCCGGATGAAAGCCATAAAAAAGGCTGTAAGCGTGAGGCTTTTGAAGAGGCTGGTGTCAAGGGGCGTATCATTAGTGAACTGCCGATGACCCATGTCGTTACCAAGAGCAGCGATGGCAAGTTATATGAGGTCGCGGTTACCTACTACCCGATGCTGGTGTCAAAGCAGTTTGACAAATGGCCGGAACAGGCAAAACGTGAACGCCGGTGGGCCTTGCTGGAGGATGCCGGCCGGGTGACCGACTGCAAAGACTTCCAGCAGGTTATCAAGCAGTTTGCAGCGATTAAGCCGCTGATAATAGAAACTGCAAAACGTAAAGAAGCGTAGCTGCCAATGTCGCTGATGCCGGTAAAGTGATAATCCAGGCGGCAAAGGTGATTGATATAGCGATTAGATTGCTTCAGCTGGTTCTTTTCATCTACTTGTTTTAAAGGTTAGATTTTACGGGGGTCCCGCTTTTGACTTTTCGCGTGATACACCAACGATCCAGCAATGATGACAGCTTGGTCACGAACCACAGCGGTAGCAAAAAAGCCTAAATCAGACAATGTCAGAAAAACCACTTCGCCCTTGTCTTGGCTATATCTTTCTCTAGCAGGGCTGATGACCAAGCCATTGCCGCAACCGTGTCTTGATATACACTCCATCAACATTTGGCAATGCGCGAGACGGATTTTCAGTGGTTATCTTAACCACTGCCAGACGCGGGCCTGACGGGTCATTCGGTTTGTGGATAAATGCGTCAATGCCAGCATAGTCATAAATGGTCTGGCATCCGACAAAGCCGCAGCCAGCCGCAATTTCGGCAAGGTCAACACCAAGTGAAGTATGGCTTTTCTGCATGCCGGTTTCGCCAAAATGTCCATTATCCAGAACGGCAATGCTGAGATTGTTTGGTTTTTGCGCCGCAACTGTGGCAAGCGCACCAACGCCCATCAGCGCCTCGCCATCGCCGGTAACGACCATGACATGGCGATCAGGTTCGGCAATAGCCAGCCCAAGGCCAATCATCACCGCGCCGCCCATCGCGCCCCATAGATAGAAATTGGCATGATGGTCGCCTGCTGCATATACATCATAAGTCGATGAGCCAAGGCCACACACGACCAGCATATCATCGCGGTTCTGCAGTAAATGCTCAACCGCTTTGCGGCGTTCGATTGTTATCTGT
>RGCC01000158.1 GCA_009919335.1 Alphaproteobacteria bacterium | reverse complement strand
GCCGCCTTGCATAATGCCAAGATTGACCGCCGTGGTATATTGCGCGGCATAAACAAGCAGCAGGCTAAACCCGGCAAGGCCAACACCGCCCATGCCAAAAACCCACCGCCAATTATCTAAAACCAGCGGTAGGTAACGCCTTACGCTGTGGTGAAACACCAGCACAAGAATGATAAAAGCGACAAGCCAGCGCGATTGCATGAGCAGGACAGGCGAAATCTCGCCCACCGACATACGCAATGCCACCGCATGGCCTGCCCACATCAAGGTTGCCATCGTCAACACCGCATGGGCGCTGTTCCAAAAACGGTCAAACAGCCCCAAACCAGCCCCCCCGTGTCACGACCCGGCCATCGGGCTAGCCTAGCCTTGCCGCGACGGCGCCAAATTCGTCAAGTGCCGCCTCAATACGGTCAAACATATCGTCAATTTCTACATCTGAAATGATCAAAGGTGGGCAGAAACCGACAATATCACCGGGTAGCGCGCGAAGAATTACGCCATGTTTTTGAATGGCAGCAACTGCCTGTGCGGCGATCTTATGCGCCGGATCAAATTTTTTACCGCTATGTTTATCGGCGGCAAATTCCATCGCACCGATCAAACCGATTGACCGTAGATTGCCAATAAAATCAAACCGCGCAAGCCGCTCAATCCGAGCTTTGAATTGCGGCGCAATGCGGCGGACATGACCAACAATATCACGTTCCTGCATCAATTGCTGGGCACGAAGTGCCACCGCTGCACAGACTGGATGCGCCGAATAGGTGTAGCCATGCCCAAAAATACCCAGTGTTTCAGCCTGTTTGGCGATCGGCGCATAGACTTTTTCCGACAGCATCACCGCCGAAATTGGCAAATAGGCAGATGACAGCGCCTTGGCGCAGGTCAGCATATCGGGGCGCACATCCATCGTTTGCGACCCCCACATATTTCCGGTACGCCCAAAGCCGCAAATCACCTCATCCGCAACCAGCAGAACATCATATTTCGTTAAAACTGCACGGATCTTTTCAAAATAGGTTCGCGGCGGAATAATCACCCCGCCAGCCCCCATCACCGGTTCGGCAAATAACGCGCCAACTGTATCGGGCCCCTCATTCAGGATAAGCTCTTCCAAATCTGCCGCGCAGCGACTGGCGAAATCTTCTTCGCTTTCACCAACAGCAGCCCCATTATAAAAATCGGGCGCGGTGGTATGTTTGACAAAATCCAGCGGCAGGCCAAATCCATCCTGCGCATAGGCCAGCGCTGTCATGCTTGCCGCCGCCATGGTGACGCCATGATAGCCTTTTTTGCGGCTGATAATCTTGCGCTTTTCCGGCCGCCCAAGCGAAGCCGCAAAAAACACCTTGCTCATCACGCTGTCGCCGCCCGCCGGCGGTGCGTTGGCAATCAGCATTTCAGCAAGATCAATCGCCGGATTGACCGTTTTACCGGCAAAGCTGTGATAAAATGGCAGCTTTTTAAACTGCGCCATTGCAGCATCAATCAATTCAGGCTCGGAAAACCCCAGCGATGTGCACCACAGCCCACTCATGCCCTCATAAAACCGGCTTCCAGTCTCATCGATAACAAAAACCCCATTGCCCTCGGCCATGATATGCGGCCCGGCATCACCAAGAACTGCCGGATTAGTGTAGGGATGCATATGAAACGCGATGTCACGGCTTGCCGGCGAATTACCAGCAATCACCTGATCAGATGGGGGGGTGTTTTGTGTCATTTTTCAGGTCCTTATTCTTAAGTGACGATAAACCGCCAGTAACCGGCACTCCATCTCTTGATCTATATCTAACAGATTTTGATCTCTAGCAACCGGCTCTTGGCATTTACCTAAACGTGCTGTCCACCATTCACATGAATTTCGGCGCCATTCAGATAATGTGCCTGATCACTACAAAGGAAAAATACCGTATCGGCAACCTCATCTGCACTGCCAAACCGGCCAAGCGGTATCTGCGGCAAGATCGTGGCCTCACTATCAGGTGATAGAATATCAGTTTTAATTTCACCCGGCGCAATCGCATTCACCCGAATACCGAGCCTGCCAAAATCAGACGCCATTTCGCGCGTTAGCGCACTAAGCGCGGCCTTTGATGTGGCATAGGCAGACCCAGCAAATTCATGCACCCGGCTGCCGGCGATTGATGTTACATTAACAATTGAGCCACGCCCCTGGCGCAGCGGATCACACAGTCTTTGCGCCAGCATAACCGGTGCAAACACATTAACCTGATAGACATGCTGCCACACATCTAGCGGCGTTTGGTGGCAATCAAGCCTGCTGCCTTTCGACGTTTTGGGCGAAATTGCCGCATTATTCACCAGCGCATGAAGCGGCTTGCCATCGAGGCGCGTAAGCAATTCTGCCGCACCGCGCCCGACATCATCAGGTGATGATAGATCAATCTGCAAATGATCCTCCGGCCCGGCCTCCCATGGACAATTTTCCGGAAACCCGTGGCGCGAACAGGTAATCACCCGCCA
>RGCC01000157.1 GCA_009919335.1 Alphaproteobacteria bacterium | reverse complement strand
AATTGAACGCCGCCGCGCGCATTGGCAGCCCCCGCATACGGTTCGTGCCGATCGTGGTTATAAAAAGCTATATATGGAGCAGGTTAATCAGGCTGGTGAAGGGGTTGATTTCGACTTTATGACCAAACGGCCATACAGCGCAAAGACGCCGCTTTCTTGATCGCGCTCAGGCGGTTTTGGCGGCGGGCTTATCGCATTTAGCTGACGTAAAAAAACAAAATACAATATTTGACAAGCCTGAATATTGTTCCGATAGTATACAATAATATGGATTTAAAATACAATTTCACCGCCTATCACCTTGTAAAGCCCAATGTTGCCCAGTAATTGTCAGCAGTAATTGTTGGAGGAAATTGCCGGTAACTCTAATCCGGTAAATTTAATCTGGACGGCCCGTTTTTGGCTGGGTGATGCGTTTTTGGTGAGGCTATGTTATTCGGATATCACAGCCCGAACCTTACTTTTTTAACTTGCCGACCTGATTTTGGAGACTGAAATGACAGAACCGGTCAGATTGGCACCAGAACGCCGCCTGCCAGCAGCGCGTTGAAGGATTATCTGGTGCTTGATCTTACAAGGGTTCGTTCGGGGCCGACTTGTGTTCGCCAGTTGGCCGACTGGGGCGCGGATGTAATCAAGATCGAAACACCAGCAGATGACGCCCAGCTTGGCGGGCCTCGTGACGGGCCAGATTTTCAGAACCTGCATCGCAACAAACGCAGCCTGACGCTAAATCTGAAAAGTGAAGCTGGTATGAAAATCTTTCGCCAGCTAGCGGCAAAGGCCGATGTCATTGTTGAGAATTTCCGCCCCGACGTTAAAAACCGGCTCGGCATTGACTATGAAACATTGTCCAAAACCAACCCGCGTCTGGTTTATGCGTCAATCTCTGGCTTTGGTCAGGACGGGCCTTATAGCGGGCGTCCGGGGTTTGATCAGATCGCGCAGGGTATGGGCGGCCTGATGTCGATTACCGGTGCGCCGGGCGAAGGGCCGATGCGTGTTGGCATTCCGATTGCCGACCTTTGTGCAGGTCTTTTTGCGGCGCAGGGCATCTTTATTGCGCTGCTGGAACGGGCTCATTCGGGGCGGGGGCAATGGGTGCAAACCTCGCTGTTGCAAGCGCAAATGTTCATGCTTGATTTTCAGGCGGCGCGATATCTTATGGATGGCGACATCGCCAAACAGGCCGGCAATAACCACCCGACCTCAATTCCAACCGGCGTTTTTGTTACCAGTGATGGGTATATGAATATTGCCGTTGCTGGTGAATTGATCTGGGAACGGTTTGCGGCCGCGCTTGGACGCGAGGATTGGATCACAAATCCTGATTATGCGACGGGCCCTGACCGGTCGAAAAATCGTGACGCGCTGAATGCCGCGATCACGGCGATTACCGGCACGAAAACGACGGCTGCGTGGATTGATATCTTGAACGAAGCCGGTGTTCCAGCTGGTGAAATCAATAATATTGGTCAGGCGTTCGAGAACCCGCAGGTAAAACATCTTGGGCTGGCACAGCCGGTCAAAAGCCATGAGCGCGGTGACACGCATCTCGTCGGCCAGCCAATTATGATGAGCCGGACCCCAAGCCATCTTGCGGCACCGCCGCCGCTTGCCGGTGGTCATTGCGATGATATTCTATCAACATTGGGCTATAGTGTGGCCGAAATCGCCGCGCTGCGTGAGGCCAAAACCATATAGAGTCCAAACCTCAAGCCGGCCTGGTCGCATGACCATCTCGGCAGTGCCAATTTAACATGAGGGGCGTGATCAATCAGCCCGTCACCCAAAAAGATCAAATACCAGAAACGATCAAATACCAGAAAAAATCAGTTAAAGGACAGCCGACGTCATGACAGATAAAATTATCGTAAACCAATCTGGCGCCATCGCCCGTATCATCTTTAACCAGCCGGAAAAGCGGAATGCTGTGTCGCTGGAAATGTGGGAAGCGGTCGAAGTGGCGCTTGACCGGTTTGCCGCTGACAACGAAGTGCGCGTGCTGATTTTGTCAGGCGCTGGTGGCAAGGCCTTTGTGTCGGGGGCCGATATATCGAAATTTGAAAGCGAGCGCGCAAGTGCTGAGGGGGTTGCCCATTATAACGCCACCACCAAGCGCGTTTATGACAAGGTCGAGGCCTTTCCCAAACCAACGATTGCGCAAATTGACGGGTTCTGTGTTGGCGGCGGGGTTGCCTTGGCGGTTTGCTGTGATATTCGCATTTGTGGTCAGGGGTCTAATTTTGCCATTCCGGCAGCGCGGCTTGGTCTTGGCTATGGATTTTTGGGCATTAACCGGCTGGCCAATCTTGTTGGGCCAGCCTTTGCCAAGGAAATATTTTTCACGGCGCGCCGCTTTGATGCTGAAGAAGCGCGGATCATGGGACTGGTCAACCGGGTTGCCGAAGATGGCGCGGTTGAGGCGGCCGCAGACGATATGGCAACAATGATTACCGCCAATGCGCCTTTGACCGTTGATGCGGTCAAATTCATCGCCAATCAGACCCGCATGGATGAAAGCCAGCGCGATCTGGCCGCGTGTGAGGCAATGGTGCAGGCCTGTTTCGACAGTGCCGATTATATCGAGGGGCGGCG
>RGCC01000156.1 GCA_009919335.1 Alphaproteobacteria bacterium | reverse complement strand
CTCTTTGTAATGTCTTTACTTGTTTTCATTGGGGTAAATCTAGTCGGAAACCCAGTCGACATGCTCATCAATCCAGAAGCAGACCAGGCTGAGATTGAGAGAGTAATCCGAGATCTTGGGTTGGATCGACCTATTACAGAACAATACTGGTATTTTTTAGTTAACGCATTTCAGGGTGACCTCGGTAAATCTTTTGTTTTTGGTGAGCCTGCACTTAAGCTAATTATTCAGCGAATGCCTGCAACATTTGAGTTGGCTCTTTTTTCACTGTTGATCGCTATTGTTTTTGGAATTCCGCTTGGGGTCTATGCCGGCCTTAAGCCTAATAGCAAGATTAGCAAGACAATAATGGCAGGCTCTATTTTGGGCTTCTCAATGCCAACCTTTTGGGTTGGAATAATCTTAATTATGTTTTTTGCTGTTCATTTGGGCTGGCTTCCATCCACTGGGCGTGGAGAGCTAGGCACATTTCTGGGAGTTACGAGTTCAATCTTCACACTAGATGGTCTCTCGCATATATTTTTACCCGCTTTTAATTTAGCGCTCTTCAAACTTTCGTCCGTGATCAGGCTGGCGCGTGCCGGGACTCGAGAAATCATACTTCAGGACTATATTAAATTCGCCAGAGCAAAGGGCTTATCCGAAAGCCGGGTTATTAATGTTCACCTTTTAAAAAACATCTTGATACCAATTGTAACTGTCATAGGTCTTGAATTCGGTTCCCTGATTGCCTTTTCGACAGTCACTGAAACAGTGTTTGCCTGGCCTGGAATGGGCAAGTTGATTATCGAAGCAATCTATAATCTCGATCGGCCAATCGTTGTCGCATACTTGATGATAATCGTATTCATTTTTGTCACCCTAAACCTTGTCGTCGATATCACATACTCATTCTTGGACCCGCGCGTCCGTATTAAGGGAGAGGCCTAATGGCGACAACTAATTCCAGCAACCTGAGTGAGCAAATGCCTGCTTCTGGATTCAAGAAATTCTGGGCAGACTATTCAGAAAGCCCGCTTGCAGTTGCTGCATTGATTGTCTTTCTGACCATTCTATTCATTGCTATTTTTGCACCTTTCATCTCACCAACAAATCCATATGACCTCGCTACCGTTGATATCATGAACAGTCGTTTGCCGCCGGGGTCGGAGGACTTTTCTGGTAACTTATTTATCCTCGGCACTGACGGCGCTGGGAGAGATATGCTGTCATCTATATTTTATGGACTAAGGGTTAGCCTTGGCGTTGGCGCATTCTCTGGTTTAGTCGCGCTGGTTTTTGGTGCGATAATGGGCCTTTCAGCAGCCTATTTTGGAGGTCGATACGAAACACTGGTAATGCGAGTGGTTGACATTCAACTAAGCTTTCCATCGATCCTTATGGCGCTGGTAATCTTGGCAATTTTTGGTAAAGGCGTTGAGAAGACTATAATAGCTCTAATTCTGGTGCAGTGGGCATATTACGCAAGGGCAGCGAGAGCAAGTGCACTTGTTGAAAAGAACAAAGAATATGTGGAAGCTGCAAAATGTTTAGCCCTAAGTGACAGGCGCATCATTCTCAGTCATATAACACCTAACTGTATGGCGCCATTGATTGTCGTCGGTACTTTGCAAACCGCCCATGCAATTTCGCTCGAAGCCACCCTCAGTTTTCTGGGCCTTGGCCTACCAATTACTGAACCATCACTTGGGCTTTTGATTGGCAATGGCTTTGAATACATGTACTCCGGAGACTATTGGATCAGTATTTTCCCAGGCGTTGCATTGTTGATTACGATTGTGTCGATCAATCTTGTTGGCGACCAGTTACGAGATATTTTCAACCCTCGCCTTCAGAGATAAAGTTCGATGACACCAATCCTTCAAATCAACGATTTAAAAACGCATTTCTTCACCAAGGCAGGTGTTCTGAAAGCAGTTGATGGTGTTAGCCTTGAAATCGGCGCTGGTGAAATCGTTGGCCTTGTTGGTGAATCTGGTTCAGGTAAATCAATAACTGGCTTTTCTATAATTGGACTTGTCGATGCGCCTGGCCGTATTGTCGATGGGGAAATACTTTTTAAGGGTCAAAATCTGACTAATTTATCACCTCAAGAGATGCAGCAATTTCGTGGCAATCGTGTTGCGATGATTTTTCAAGACCCAATGATGACACTAAATCCAGTTCTGCGTATTGAAACCCAGATGATCGAGGCTATTCAGGCACATGACCCTTCGATTAGCCGGACCGATGCCCATGCGCGATCACGAGACGCACTTGGGCTTGTTGGGATTTCGTCACCTGAAGAGAGGATGCGTGCCTATCCACACCAGTTTTCTGGTGGTATGCGACAGCGAGTATCGATTGCCATTGCCATGCTAAATAAGCCTGACCTGATTATTGCCGACGAGCCAACTACTGCTCTTGATGTAACAATCCAAGGGCAGGTTATTCACGAAATGCAACGCCTTTGCCGTGAAACAAAGACGGCGCTGCTTTGGATTACTCATGACCTTGCTGTGGTCGCAGGTATTGCCGAGCGAATATGCGTAATGTACGCAGGACGTATCGTTGAACAGGGGTTAAATACCAAAGTAATTTCTAACCCAATACACCCGTATACGCGCGGCC
>RGCC01000155.1 GCA_009919335.1 Alphaproteobacteria bacterium | reverse complement strand
TTCATGGCAAAGAAACGGATGGTGATGGAGCTTGGCATGGGCAGTTCGCTCCGCCAGCAGGATTACACACGCGCCGCCTGCCGCGCGCTTGAAAACGCGTTATGGCATAATTCATTATCGATAGCCGATGCGTTTGGTCTTGATCGTTCAGCGATGATTATCGAGGTGGAAATTGGCGTACAAAAGCCTGATGCCGTCGATACCGACAAGGTTGCGGCGCTGCTGCCTTATGGGCAAGCATCGGTACGTGCTGTTCATGGCGGCCTTGATGTGCCAAAGCCGGATGGTGGGGCAACGGTAATCGCAAATGCGGCAGTTGTTGTCTATCTTGATCTTGAGCCAGCAGGAGCTGCGTCATGAAACGAATTATTCTGGAAATGGGCACTGGCAATGATCTTTATGGCGAGGATTATACCAAGGCGGCGTGCCGCGCCGTTGATGATGCGCTGCATCACAGCTCGCTGATTCTGTTTCGCTCGCTGGGCTATGACCATGCTGATATGGAAGTGCGGGTCACCATTGCGGTACAGGAGCCATCCAAGGTTGATGCGGCGATTGTCGCGGGTAAGCTGCCTCGTGGCAACGCCATTGTCACGGTGGTTAAAGGCGGGCTAGATGTCGTTGACGATGTGCATAATACACGATCCGTTATCGCCACAGCGGCGGTTGAAGCCTGTCTTGATATTAATCCAGATGACTGGGTGGCTGCCTAGTTCAAGCCGGCTGGTTAGGGGGCATTATGACACCATTTGACCTGCTGCTCTATGCTGGCGTGGTGTTTGGCTGGTCGACAAGCTGGTTACCGCTGAAATGGCATTTGGGTGTAGTCGCGCCTGAAATATCACTGTTTTGGCGATTTTTGATGGCGGCGCCGATGATGTTTCTGCTGGCCTATATTTCGGGTCAGCCAACATGGTTTCACTGGCGTTTGCACTGGCGGTTTGCCGCGCTTGGTCTGTTTATCTTTTCCGGCAATTTCACCCTGTTCTACCATGCGGCCAATGGTGTGGCGTCGGGCTTGCTGGCAGTGGTTTTTTCGACCGCTTCGCTGGTAAATGTACTGATGACGGCGGCTCTTGGCCGGCAGCGCCCTCCAGCTTTGCATTTGCTGGCAGCCTTTGTCGGCATTAGCGGTGTTGCGCTACTTTATTGGCCGGAATTAAGGGTTTCAGACGCCGCGTTGCCCAGCCTTGTCTTATGTCTGATTGGCACGTTATTTTTTTGCAGTGGCAATATGGTCTCGGCAGATAGCCAGCGCCAAGCCATTCCGGTTTTTGCGTCAGCCGCATGGGGCATGGTTTATGGCGCCGGTTATCTTGGGCTCGGATCACTCATCATAGGCAATGAATTCATGATCGAGCAAACCCCGCTCTATATCGGCTCATTACTCTGGTTGACGATTGTCTCGTCGGTGCTGACCTTTAGCTGTTATCTCGTTCTGATCGGCAGGATCGGCGCTAGCCGGGCTGGCTATGCCACCGTCATATTTCCAGTTTTTGCTTTGCTTCTATCGACAATTTTTGAGAATTATCAATGGGGTGTGCTTGGGGTGATCGGGCTTGGGCTTGTGGTCAGTGGTAATCTGATCATGATCCGCGCACGCTAGGCAGTTTTTCAGGCCAGCAACATTGCCGCAAGACTGATCACCGCACCGGCTGTTAATAGCGTGCGAAGCCGCATATACCAGTCTGGGATTAACCCGCGGATGGCGGCCTGATGATCAACCGACCAAGCCAGCCCAAAAAGCGGGATTAGCGCGAATATTCGGTAATTTACATCAAAGATCAGCAAGCTGGCAAAACCCAATAAAGCCGGCGTAACCGACCAGACATACCAATAGGGGCTGCGATTATCCTGCATTGTCAGCCCCCAATGCACCGCGCCAAGAAAGCTGAGAATTATCGCGCCATACGCCGTACCGCCGATAAAGCCATAAAGCACCAGCGCATCAACGCCGCTATGCGTGCCCAATGCCGCCAGCCCAAACGGAACGAGCCCCCCCCAGCCAAGCAGGGCTGCCATGTCGGGAATCTGATTTGATGAGGATGGGCTTTGCATCGGGTTAATCCTTATTTCGTAGTCGCGCTAGAGGTTTTATTGCAGCTTAGGCAATGATCAATGCCGGACGCAACCTTCTGTCGTGACCGCCCCTAAAAACAGCCGCCACACCAGCCATTGCGGTAGGCCGATATGGCGATGTCGGGCAATTACCAGAAATTTGGCTTTTATCCGATATTTTTCTGCTTTGCGACTTGCAATTAGAGCGGCGCTGAATTATTCCCAAAGGGGTAAGTCCCAAGCCCTAAACCTAGGAGCCCCCATTGGATTTGTTTCTTGGTGAATATCTGCCGATCGCAGTCTTTTTTGCCATTGCAATCGGCCTATCCGTTGCCTTTGTTTTGACTGCTTTTGTGTTCGGAAATCAGCGCCCTGACAGCGAAAAAATGACCGCCTATGAATGCGGTTTTGATGCCTTTGATGATTCCCGGCGTCAATTCGATGTTCGGTTTTACCTTGTTGCGATTCTGTTTATTATCTTCGACCTTGAGGTGGCATTTCTGTTCCCATGGGCGGTCGCGCTTGGCGGTATCGGATTGTTTGGTTTCTGGTCAATGATGCTGTTTCTGGCTGTCCTGACTAT
>RGCC01000154.1 GCA_009919335.1 Alphaproteobacteria bacterium | reverse complement strand
TAATGAAGTTTTTCCATTACATCTCGCTATTTCTGGCAGGTGGTTTGGGCGTTGCCAATGTGATGCTGTTCAAAAATCATCAAAAAGCCGGTATACCGCCGGCGCCACCAGTTCAAAAAACCATGATGGCACTGGCACGGCTTGGCCTCGTTGCAATTCTCGCATTATGGATCACCGGCTTTTTGCTAATCCATCAGCTTTATGGCAGTTTCACCTTGGGCATAGCGTTCCATTTCAAAATGCTTGGCGCGGCAATTTTACTTGGCACCGTGGCTTTTCTGAATATCCACCTAACCATAAGGGCAAGACAAAACATCCCGCCCCACCCCACAGTCATGAAGCTGGTGCCGCCGATTACCCGCGGCGCGCTGGTTTTGGTGCTTGTCAGCGTCGCCGTTTTGACCACATCCGGATAACCATGCCGCGCCCGATTTATCGAGAATGTTTTGCCCAATTGAAAATCCTTCAGAACGGATCATCTTGGCAGGCACCGACGGGCAGTATAGGTTAACGCTAGTATAGGTTACAAATTCATCAATAAGGGTTCACTCACTTGCAAATTTTTGGAACTTTTGCGCCAACCGGTGTGAACCGGATTATTCTGACCCTTGCCAAAATTGGATTTGGGCGCGGCCGGTTGAAACTATTATTTTCTCGGCTTTGGAACCGGCTCAATGGCGATCAGCCTGTTGATCTGATCTATCACGCGCTGAAATTGCGCCTGCAACCTCGCCGAAATACGATTGATGCAAAGATCATGTTCAGCGCAAAACGGCGGGAAGCAGCTGAATTGACGATGATCCGGCATCATCTTCTGGGCGGGGGCGTGTTTGTCGATATTGGCGCGAATGTCGGCTATTACGCGCTGAATGCGGCGCTGATGAACGCCGATCAGGTTATTGCGGTTGAACCAAATCCGCCTATCTTGGCGCGGCTGCGTGATCATATTGCGCTGAATGAGCTTGCGGCAAAGATCACTGTTCACCCGGTTGCCGTTGGCGCGGTTGCCGGCGTTGCAAAACTAACCGTCTCGGACAGTGATTTTGGCAGTAGCTCGATCGTGAATGACAATGTTGGCACATCGCATATCGAGGTTGGAATTATGCCGCTTGTTGATATTTTAAAGGCCGATGGCGTTGCCAAGGCTGATATCATCAAAATTGATATTGAAGGCATGGAAGACCGCGCCTTATTTCCCTATTTTGAGGCGATTAGTAAAGATCAATATCCAAAATTGATTGTGATGGAGGACGGTATTAATGCCCGTTGGGAACGCGACATTCTGGGCTGGTTGCTGGAAAACGGCTATCACGCCGCCGCCCGCACAAGGGGCAATATCATGCTGGAACTAACCCCGTAATCGGCGCGAAATATCTTTTATATTCTGGCCGATTTTGGCCTGCCTCGGGTAAGCGCCAAATGGCCTCACTTAGACGCGCAATGCTGGCAACCCGACGCCCGTTGCCTCAAAACCACCATCGACAGCCAGTGTTTGGCCGGTGATATAGCTGGCTTTTTCTGAACCAAGGAACACAATCGCCTCGGCAATTTCAGCCTCGCTGCCATATCGGTTCAGCGGAATAGCATCATGATAGGCATCAATAATCTCCTGACTATGAACCGCCATTGCCAATTTTGTGCGCACCGGACCCGGGGCCACACAATTCACCCGAATACCATGCTCGCCCATCTCGGCGGCAAATTGCTGGGTCATTTGAATCACCGCCGCCTTTGACGTGCCATATGCAACACGCAAGGTCGACGCGCGCAGCCCTGAAATCGACGCTATATTGACGATATTGCCGCGGCTCTGCTTGAGCGCCGCTAGAACTGCGCGCGAGCACAGATAGACGCCATCCAGATTGGTTGCCATGATCGTCCGCCAGCGCAAAAAGCTTGCCTCTTCGATCGGGCAAAAATCGGCCACACCGGCGTTATTGACCAGACAATCAATCCGCCCGGAAAATGCCAGCACATCTGCCACCATTGCCTCAACTGCCTCGGGATCTGACACATCACAGATAAAGGCCCTGGCCCCGTCAAGCGTTGCCGCCGCCTCGTTTAGCACATCGGCATCCCGGTCAACCATCGCTACCTGATAGCCCTGATCGGTAAAAAGCCGCGCTGTGGCAAGCCCGATACCGCGCGCCGCGCCTGTTACAATTACCGTTTTCATTCATCATGCCTCCAAAGCTAGTTTCAGCAATCATCACCCGTTCTTTTGGCCATTTCCCGAGCGTCAGCCGGTAAAATAATCGCCTTAGTGACTGTCCTTGATTGACGCCAGCTTGACAAGGTGGATTGATAGAGGCTCAAAAAAAGCGATCAAGCGAGGAAAACATGAAGTTAAAGCTGCATCACATTAATCTATCGACCAACAATGTTTCTGGCATGGATCAGTTTTACCGTGATGTTTTGGGGCTTAAAACCGAAACCGAAGGCCTGCCCGTTCTGGAAAAAAAGAAAGGCTATGATGGCGATGTTGCGTTTGTTTCCGACGGTCATATCCAAACGCATCTCGCGCAAAAGGATCTTAATGTCGGGTTTCGCACTGGCCATATCGTCAATCCACTCGAGCGCGGTCATATTGCCTATCGCACCGATGATCTGGACGCTTTTAAGGCGCATCTAATCGCCAAGGGCATTGCCTTTTCCGACTGGGGCGAGACG
>RGCC01000153.1 GCA_009919335.1 Alphaproteobacteria bacterium | reverse complement strand
CGGGTTGGGCAGGGCCAAACGGCTGCATTTTCGCATCGCGGTCGACCGGCATGTGATCGGATGCAATCGCGTCGATCGTGCCATCGACAAGCCCCTCGATAACCGCTTGCCGGTCATCTTCACTGCGCAATGGCGGGGACAGTTTGAAGGCTGTGTTATAGGTGCTGATTGCCAGTTCATTTAACAGAAAATAAGGCGGCGCAGTATCTGCAGTGACAGCCAGCCCCTCGGCCTTTGCCTCGCGCACTGCCTCAATGCCGGCGCGCGTCGAAATATGGGCGACGTGATATCTGGCGCCGGTACGACGCAGCAGATGCAAATCACGATCAATGATGATCACCTCAGCTTCGCTGGGACTGCCAAGCAGGCCAAGCCGCGTCGATGTTTCACCCTCGTTCATTTCAGCATCTTTTGTCAGAGCGTGATCTTCACAATGCTGGATAAATGGCTTGTCCAGCATATTGCTGTAGGCGAGAAGGCGCCGCATGATCAGGCTGTCATTGATAGAGGTTGCGCTATTGGTAAAGCCAACGGCGCCAGCTTCGGCCATCAATCCCAATTCGGCCATTTCATGTCCGGCAAGCCCTTTTGTTGCGGCGCCATAGGCATAAAGCCGCGGGCCCCCAATGCGTGATGCCCGCAGGCACAACGAATCAATCGCGCTGGCCTCGTCAATCACTGGCCGTGTATCTGGCAAGCAGGCAAGTGCGGTAATTCCGCCACCAGCCGCAGCGGCCAGTAATGTGCTTAGACTTTCGAGATGTTCTGCCCCCGGATCTGCCGGTTGAACCCGCATATCAACGATGCCGGGCGAAAGGCATGATTTTTTACAATCAATCAGCTGATCAAATTTGCCGCTGTTTGGCGGTGTGCCAAGGCCAATGGCATCAACCACCCCGTCAATCACATCCAGATAGCCAATGCCGTCAAGCGATTGTGATGGGTCGATTAAATGGGCATTAAAAAAACGGGTCGCGGTCATGCTGGCCTCGTTACCAAAGCTTCAAGACAGGCCATGCGCGCCGCAACACCCATTTCAACCTGCGTGCGGATCAGGCTTTTTTCCACATCATCGGCGGTGGCAGAATCGATTTCAACGCCGCGATTCATCGGGCCGGGATGCATCACCAATGCCTTTGGTGCGGCACGCATCAATTTTCCGCTATCAAGTCCGAACAGGTTAAAATATTCACGCTGCGACGGGGTTTCGGTGCCTGCCATTCGTTCGGTCTGTAGGCGCAGCATCATCACGATATCGCATCCCTCAATGCCGGTTTCGAAATCGGTAAAGACCGAAACGCCCATATTGCAAATGTCGGCTGGCAGCAGGGTTACCGGGCAGACTAGTCGCAATTCCGCGCCAAGCGTGCCAAGAAGGTGAATGTTTGAGCGGGCAACACGGCTGTTGGCGATGTCTCCGCAAATAGCGATTTTCAGCCCTTCAATCCGGCCGATACGCCGACGGATCGTAAGCGCATCAAGCAGCGCTTGAGTCGGGTGTTCATGGCGCCCATCACCGGCATTAATGACCGCGGCGTCGACATGCTGGCTTCCAAGCCGCTTTGCCGCAAGCTCGAAGGAAACCCGGGTACGGGTCGAGTTTTCGTAAAACAAATTGATGATCGTCTTGCCGCGAAGTGCGTCGCTAACCCCGTCATGAGGGTTGTCGGCAAACATGTGCCCCCGGTCAAGTAAGCTGCGGATTTCGATAGGGGACATGCCCTCAATACCGAGCAGATGCCGGCTTGCCAGTTCGGCAGGGGCTTTGGAATTGGGCGACTGAACGCCTGTGGTGTCCCGCTTGGTCATGAAGCCAGTTTATTAACGTAACCGGCACCGCTGGTCTAGCGTTAAATGCATATCAAAAGCGCAAAATAGGGCGAGGTAATTACGCGGGGCTAGCGGCTAGTGCCCTGCGGCGGCGGGCTGATACGCGCCTGTTCATCATTAACTGCATCCAAGGCAGATTGTAAAATCCAGCACGCGGCCAGCGCATCGCGGCGCACGGCGCGTTTGGCGCGGGTCATATCGGCGGCGACCATGGCGCTTTCGACGGCGCGCGTTGACAGGCGTTCATCCTGAAAGGCGATGGGAAGGTCGCGTATTTTCATGAGCGCATGGGCGAAATCACGAACCGAGTCACAGCGCGGGCCAAGGCTGCCATCCATATTGACCGGCCAGCCAAGCACCAGCCCGCCAACCGATTCGTTGTCAATAAGTGTCAGCAATGCCGCCACATCCGGGGTGAATTTCGTGCGATACAGGATTTTCACTGGTGAGGCGATTTTCAGCCCAATATCAGACAAGGCAAGGCCGATGGTTTTCTTGCCAATATCAAGCCCCAGCAGGCGTTGACCGCTTGAAATCATCCCAAATATATCGTTTGTCTTGCAGATCGCCATGCTGAGTGATAAGTCACCAGTTGAATTTTTTCAATAACAGCAAAAAGCACAGTGACATGTCCGTTGACAAGACCACAGTGGCAAAAATCGCGCGTTTAGCCCGGATTAATGTACCAGATGAACGTCTTGAGCCACTTGCCGCAGAATTAAATGGCATTCTGAACTGGATTGCCGAACTAGACGAAGTGAACACCGATAATGTCCAACCGCTTGCCAGCGTAACCGGTCATGCGTTGCCGATGCGCGATGACGTGGTGACAGACGGCGACCGTCTCGATGATGTCCTTTCCAATGTTCCAGAAGGCGCGAGTGGCTTTTTTGTTGTGCCAAAGGTTGTTGAATAATGTCAGATTTACT
>RGCC01000152.1 GCA_009919335.1 Alphaproteobacteria bacterium | reverse complement strand
TTTAGTGTGGGCCTCTTTGGGGCGGGGGCCTTTACTTTAGTCCACGATGAACGAGCACGCCGTCGATGAAATCAGCCGCGCTCAAATCTTTTAGGCGGCAATTGTTGATATTCGAAATGCGGCTATCAATGGTGAGTTTCGGAAACCCAACAATCTCCATTGCGGCTGTCAATGCCTGTGCTGCGTCATTAATGCGTGATGCCCCATCTTCGGTTTCGTCGCGAATACGCAACGTCGCAATACAATCAGCGATGCTTTCATTCATCATATGAGCAGGGCTGTTCCGTGGGGGATGCGGCAGGTCGATATCGCCGGTTTGATGATGGGCGCATTCATGCAAATCGATAAAATTCTGCAAGGCGGCTGGCGATCGCTCATAGCTAAAACGGTAAATAACCGGCTGACCATTATCATCATTTTTTGCCATACCCGCCGCAGATTTCGCGGTCTGTGACG
Organism: Alphaproteobacteria bacterium; assembly: GCA_009919335.1. Classification (GTDB taxonomy): domain Bacteria; phylum Pseudomonadota; class Alphaproteobacteria; order Puniceispirillales; family Puniceispirillaceae; genus UBA3439. Next base: position 2,305 of record RGCC01000152.1, on the reverse strand, counting down.
AGCGGTTTTCAAATCGAACGATCTCGCCGTCATTGTTTTGACAATTGGGGGGCGCAACCACTGCAAATGTTTGATGTGATGATTGTGCGCGCGCGGTTGATACCGCCACCAGCATAATTATCAGGATTTCAAAGCCAAAGAGAAACAAGCAGATAAATTTACGGGTCATGATTCTGTCCTTATGCCGCAGCAAAGCTAGAGCGGAACTGGGCTGCCCATTTGCCATTTTTATGCGTGATAACCCACAGCGAGTTAAAATCGGCAATCAGACGATCGTCGGCGTCAAACCTGTTTATGCGAACAGCCAAATGAACCTTGTCGTCACTTGCCCTTTGAACGGTGATTGAGTGCCAAGCCGTTCGCGCCCAATTACCGCCAGCCCGCACCCTGAAATCAGCTAGATACCGATCTTGTGATGGCCAACAATCTAGCGTGACGCCAACAAGCCGATAATGGGGGAAATGCAGCGTTGCGGCAAGCCCATCCTCATCAAGTGCATTAAGCGCATGAAGATGGGCTTGCATGACTGCTAATGCAGATGTTTCTGCAGATTTATCACTGCTCACTATAAGCTCCTTGGACTAAACACGAAAAACCAGTGTGAATTGGCTGCTGCTTGCCGTGAATGACAATGCCATAAATACGCACCAACGCAAAGCTGGCGGCCGCCCGGTTTAACTGTGCGTCGGTTTCGTGTGGAGCGCGGGTTACACAGAAAGCGATAAATTGCTTGCGATGTGATAATAAGCGGATCAGCATAAAATGATCTGCTGGTTTGGGGATGTCTTGATCCCGGTGTTTATCTGTTGCGATTCGATGTCGATGTCATGATTTTGAACAATAGTTGCTGCGAGATTTTAAACGATGATTGACCGATTGGTTATGCGCAATGTTTGGGTTTCATCGTGGGTTTTGTCGCTGTCGCTTTTCGGGGATGCGCTGATTTACGTGATCTTGCCGGTTCATGCTGATGCGTTTGGTGTCAGTATGGTGATGGTCGGGTTTTTGCTCGCGGTCAACCGGATTATCCGCACCTTTGCCTATGGGCTGATTGTGGATTTAGCCGAAAGAATTGGGGTGAAAAACCTGTGTTTGATTGCGGCGATAACCGCCACCTTATCCACGGCGGGTTATGGTTTTCTTGATGGTGCGGTTTTATTGACCTTGTCGCGGATGCTGTGGGGATTATCCTTTGCGGCATTGTTACTTGTGACATTGACCTATGCGGCAGTTAATCCGGCAAAAACCGGCACGCGCATTGGCATCAGCCGTTCGGTTGAACAGGTTGGGCCCTTGTTGGCGATGACGGTGGGGGCATGGTTTGCAACGATTGTCGGGCCGCGCGATGTATTTCTATATCTTGGACTGGCCACTGCCGTTTGTGTGGGGCTGGCCTTCTTGCTTGATGGGTCTGCTCAGCCGGAACGGATTAAAAAGCCGCTATCGCGTGACCGTATTTTTCCGCGGCCGGATAGTTTGGATATGATGATTTTCTGGATGGGCGCGGGGATTGACGGCGTTTTTACCGTGTCGATTTCGATTATGTGGGCGCAATATGTATCACTTGAGACTGCCATTTTGTTTGGTGGCAGTATTCTTGCGGCGCGGCGGCTAAGCGAAATGCTGGTGGCGCCCTGTTCGGGATTGATTGCCGACCGGTTTGGTATAAGGCTACCGCTGACATTGATGATCCTCGTGACGATTGCCGGATTTGCGTTAATCGGTGCCGGGCAGTTACTGGCTGGATCAGTGGCTCTGGTACTGGCCCGCGGTGCCCTAGGCACCCTGTTTCCGGCAGCGGTGGCACGGATTAACCCGGAAAACAAGGTGAAAGCACTGGCACGAAACCAGACATGGCGCGATGTTGGCGCAGCCGCCGGGCCACTCGCCACCGGTGCCGGCCTTGCCTTTGTTGTGCCTGAAATAATGCATATCATTGTTGCAGCGGCGTTTATCATCGCATTCGCCGTGTTTGTTCTGTCACCCGGTTGGAAAACAGTAACGCGGCCGGTCATTTGATTATGGCGATCATGGCGTTTGCTCTTGTCTGCAATTGCCGCTATGGCATCGTTGAATTGCGCTTGCCGTCATAAAAGATATCCGGCAAAACAAAACGCATCTGCGCTCAGGCGGGGCGTTAATCTTGAAAAATGAAGGATAAAAGCCCCACTATGCCAGCGTCCTCCCCATCTTTTGCGCATGATTTGCGGCTGACCATCATCATTTTATTTTGTGGCACGCTTAGTGGCATCAACATTGCCAAACTAGCCCCGACAATTACCGAATTATCAACAAGCTTTGGCCT
>RGCC01000151.1 GCA_009919335.1 Alphaproteobacteria bacterium | reverse complement strand
GACATTATTGAACGCGGCGCACAGCTTGGCGATCAATTGATTGTTGCCGTATCGCTTAATTTGGGTAAACAGCCACTTTTTTCGATTGAAGAGAGAACAGCGCTGGTTAAGGCCGAGGTTGATAGGATCAATGCCGAAACAAATTCAGGCCTGCCGGTTCTGGTCAAAAGCTTTTCCGGTTTGCTGACCGATTTTGCCAGCGAGCAAGGCGCAACCTCGATTTTGCGAGGGCTACGGGCGGTTGCCGACTTCGAATATGAATTTCAGATGGCCAGTATCAACAAACGGTTGCATGGCGAATTGGAAACAATGTTTTTGATGGCTGCCGAACAGCAGCATTTTGTGGCATCGCGATTTGTTAAAGAAATCGCACTTTTTGGCGGCAATATATCCAGCTTTGTGCCAGAAAATGTGGCCAAGGCGTTAAACCAAAAAATCAATAAAAACTAGAAACAGAGCGGCATTGCCCTTTTGCAAATGCCTATCTGGAAACAGATAAAAATAAAGGCCAGTAAGGGTTACTTTAGGGTTTACACAAAATCGACACGTCTCTATAAGGTGTCGGAGCGTTGAAGACCGATGTCATCGCACTGGCCGCTTCGGGCGCGTAGCTCAGTTGGTAGAGCAAGTGACTTTTAATCACTGGGTCACAGGTTCGAATCCTGTCGCGCTCACCATTTACCCGATACCAACAGACGGTAAATAAATCGCCCCCGGCCATGAAAATGACCGGGGGTTATTTGTGCCCAAATGCCCAAGGGAGGAAAGCTATTCGGTGACACAAAATCCAGTTCGATCTAGGGCAATCACGCAGCCATCAGAATCGCGGTAACAGGCAAATGATTCGGCCGCGGTCATGGATGAGGTGATCAGATTAGTCAGCGCCGAACGCGGTAATGGTGGGAACCGGCAACGCCTCGTCATACTATTAACCGACAGATCGCTGAAAAAACTTACATTTATATGGCTCATCTCTTATCCCCAAATCAGTTTTAAATTACGAAGAGCGCCATCTATTCGCGTTCTTATGTTTACTAATTTAATGATAACTTTATTAATTATTCCTTTAATTGATCTCACAAATACGTGAGGACGGCGAAAAAGTTCTCTAGAGTTCCTCCGGACATGTAAGATTTGGGTATGAACGAACCTTCAAACACACCGTCAACAGACGTGAAAAACCCCTTTTTACATGATGCAACAGCGCCACAATATGATGATGGCGGCTATCAGTTTCAGCGGTTTGAGAGATTAATATTCACCGGTACAGCGGCGGCCTATTTTAAAATCTATTTCGTCAATATCCTTTTGATTCTTGTGACATTGGGGATTTGGGTGCCGTGGGCACGGGTGCGCCAGCGACGCTATTTTTACAGCAACACGCGTATTCTAGGTGATGGTCTGGATTATCTTGCGACTGGTTTTGATTTGTTAAAAGGCTGGCTTTTAGCGCTGGCTGTTATCGTTACTTTCTATGTGATCCCGTTTTTTCCGATCGAGATTCTCTTTTTTCAAGAGGCTTTGTCATTTGGTTTGGTGCTGGCCTATCCATGGGCGTTGAACAAATCATTACAGTTCAACGCGCGCAATCTGGTATGGCGCGACGTACGCTTTACCTGGCATGGCACCTATTGGGGCGTGTTCTGGTCAATGTTTGCGGCGCCATTGCTGGGCCTGTTGTCTTTGGGGATATTTATGCCGATGGCGTCGCGTATCATGCGACATTATATTGCTGAACATTACAGTTTTGGCTCAAAGCAATTTGAAATTTCCAGCAGCATTGCCGAGTTTTACAGGGTAGGGGGGCAAACATTCCTGCTGCTGATGGCTGGCGGTTTACTGACGCTGGGCCCAGTTTTTTTGGTCAGTTTCGGGGCACTTGATTTCATATCACGGGCAACAGGTTCGATCGAGATCCACAATAACCCTCAGGTTATTTCCATGGTTTCCGGGATATTTTTGTCCCTGATTACCGTCATTGTTCTGTTTGTAGTGGTAACGACCTATTACCGTGCGGGCACACGAAATCTGATGATTAATGGGCTGCGACTGGATAAAACTATCCTGTTTCGTTCAGAGATATCGGGGTTTAGGCTGGCGCTGATTGTTTTGCAAAATATGTTTGTAAGCGTTGCCAGCCTAACATTGCTGTTGCCATGGGCGCGGGTACGCTATTATCGCTATCTAACGGAAAACACATTTATCCGGCCAAATAGTGATATGGCTCAATTTATTGATGATGAGCGCGATGCGGGCCATTCTGTTGGCGATGCCATCAGTGAGACTGCTGGTCTGGAAATTTCGCTTTAAAGGCCCAATCGATGCAAATTAACGGCACATTTACGGCGAAAGCCACGTCGCAGCGATCTCGCGCTGCCTTGCTGATTGGTGAGCCCGGACAATCATCAGATCAATTACTGCTGGCAATTGAGGGGCAGGATCAGGTTGAACCTGTTAGTATTTCCAAGGTCAGCGCGATGATGGCCGGTGCGGACTGGCGGATCACATTAACGGGTAGGGGCGTTTTTACCTTATCGGCGGCGCTCTTACCCGACGAATTGACCCCTTTCTTGCCGACCCCCGAAAAAACATCGCGCTTCATTGGCCTTGCCGAGCGCCTTGGCTGGCGCGGAATGACGGTAATTCTGTCGCTTATTATCATGTCTCTGGCGGGTGCCCGATTGGCCTTGCCCTACGCTGCTGATCACGTATCACGCTATGTTCCACAAAGCTGGGGCAAAAATATCGGCAATTCCACCCTTAATCAGCTCGACAGCCTGTTACTTGAGCC
>RGCC01000016.1 GCA_009919335.1 Alphaproteobacteria bacterium | reverse complement strand
CGAACCATGCCCGCCCGCAAGAATTGGCCAGCGGTCAACACCCTCACCAAAGTCGCCATGACACGCGGCACAACGTTCGGCATATACCGCTTCGCCCTGTACGGCAGTGCCGCTTCCAATCGGAGCACCCTTACCATCTGGTCGCACATCGATATCCCAGCCAGCAACCTGTTCTGCCGTCGCGATTGTGCCAAGGCCAAATGGGCGCTCGGACGCCAAAGCCATTCCCGAAACGGCCACAGCAAACCCAGCTACAGCAGCAAAGCCGGTAACGATTCTTATGTCTTTTTTTGTCTTATCCAAGCCGTACATTTTCCACCTCGCCGTTTGACTTCACCAACCAAGTAGCAATTGAATTATTATGATAGATCGAATTAACGCCGCGCTCCTTTTGCAGCGCTTCAATCGTTGGCTGGACATAACCAGTTTCGTCTATGGCACGAGATTGAACCTTAAGCTCTTCACCGTTCCATTTAAAAGGCATTGTAAAACGAGTTAGGCTTTTATTTAGAATTGGGCCATGCAATTCAGCAGTCTGCCAATTGACCCCACCGTCGAGCGAGACATCCACACGAGCAATCTTGCCGCGTCCTGACCACGCCAAACCTTTTAACAAATTCTGGCCCTTCGAAATCATTGGCTTTTCTGGACAAGGCGAGGTTACGACTGACTTGGCATCCATAACCCAGGTGAACATTCGCGCCTTACCATTCTCCATAACATCAGTATATTTTGAGGTTTCTTCGCGTGCCATGTAAGGCGCATCGCCAAATTCAAGCCGGCGGATCCATTTCACCCACATATTACCTTCCCAGCCTCTGTTCAGGCCGCAGCGCCTCACCATTCATCGAATAGGCGATCATGCAATCATCAAGAATTTTCTCAATAGGAATTGAGCGATTCATGCCAGCCGAGTCCCCACCCTCAGCAAGCACCCATTTGGCAGAAGGCTTCACCCCAGCTTCACGGCAGATATCGGATAAACGGACGCCACTATATTGGACGTTATGGACCATTCCAAAGGTATACTGACAACCATTAAGCTGCGCCCCACGCCATTCCATGCCGCCATTGGCCGCACATTCAAGAAAATGGAACCGGTTCACTTGCGGAAACCGTTTAAGATCATCAATGCTAAAGAGTAATTCACGATCAACTAAACCATTGATCATTAATCGATAATCAGCTGGCACTACCTCTGGAACGCCGCCATGGTGGCGCTCAAAACACAAGCCATTTGGCGTTACAATGCCGTCAAGATCCTGCAAGGGAGTAAAATTTACTGACGATTCAGCACTCGCCGTGAGCCATTCAACCGTGCGCCTGATAACGTGCGACTCATGCTCGGATGGCATGCCATAAGGATTGGCATCCACCCCCGCGCCAAGATAAGGCGTCCATTCAGAAACATTAGGCGGCAAATTTGCAGGATTAGATTCCGCGGCACCAGCCAGGGGAGCTGCCGCCATACCGCCAACTGTGGCTGCGGCACCGCCAAGCAATTGCCGCCGCGAGATTGCACTTTTAATTGTTTTCTGGCTCATATTACTTTCCCCGAATTATCTGTAATCTTAAGGCTGTGGTTCACAAATTTAAACTAGCTTTGAGCCGCAGTACGCGCAGCTTTCATCTCTTCCCGAAGGCGCTGGAAGTTATCATTGTAATACTTTTGAAACCTCGGTTCTGTTTTATAGGCTCCGGTTTTTACCCACTGCAACATCCCCATGAAAGTACCTCTCATGAAAGCGCCAGGCATAACAGCAGCTGCAGCTTCTGTTAATTTCTCAACGTCTTTTTTTTCAGTGATGAAGTAGATTGACGGGGTAAAAACCACACCCCAGCGGGCCGCCATTTCGTTCTCAGGCAAAACTGTTCCATCTAGGTCAGTAACATCCCGTGAACCAAATATATCCATCTGAACAACCAAGAAATTCTCTCGAACATATTTGTTTATGGCTGGTTCACTTAGTATTTCTGTCGCAACTTTCTCACAATATATACACCCTTTCTGATCAAATTTGACCATGAGCACCTTGCCGTTGGCTAGCGCTTCATCGACATCATCAGCAAGCTCAAAAAAAGACTGATGGTACCAGTCATAGTGATATATACCGTCATCACCCATTGTTGGCTTTAAGACCCCAGCAGAGGCGGAGCCCAGAAAACCTAAAAGGGCGAAAAAAGATAAAACCTGAATCATTGCTATTCTAAACATCACCCTACTCCCTGGAAAAATGAAACATTACGCAGAAGCCAGAACCCCGCCTGAGACAAAGTGCCCGTCATTACCGCCAACCCTGTAACGATTAACAATCCGCCAAGCAGCCATTTTACCGTGCGCGCCTGGCGAGTAAAATAAGTGAATTTTGACAGAAATAAATCAGCAAAAACAGCAACTAATATAAAAGGCAACCCCATACCAATACCATAGGCAAGAAGTAAGCCCGCCCCATCATTTGTTCCTGCAGACAACATTAAAATAGTTGCAAGGACAGGCCCAACACACGGCGTCCAGCCGAATCCAAATGCCAGCCCTACAAAATAGGCACCAACTGTTCCAAACCTTTTTGAAGACGGCATAAAACGTACATCGCGGTTAAGAAATCCAATGCTAAACAAGCCGACAAAATGTAACCCAAGGATGGTGATCAACCCTCCACCAATAATTTGGAAGAGGTCTAAATGACGCGCAACAAAGCTGCCGGCCATACTGGACGAAGCGCCCAAAACGACAAAAACTGTTAAAAACCCACTGACAAATAAGGTTGATGCCATTACCAATTGCAAACGCACTGCAATGGTTTTGCCATGTGGATCAGAATTAATTCGATCCACGTGATTTGACTGGTTGCCAAGCCCGCTAAGGTAGCCAATATAGCCAGGCACCAATGGTAAAACACACGGCGACAAAAAGCTCAGCAAGCCCGCGAGTAATGCTGCCCCAAAACTAACCGTCACTAAAACGCCCCCATCTAAATGTATTCTTTAAGAAGATACATATAAATTTTACTATGCATTCACTATTATATAGGTTTTTTCGATTATTTCAAAATAAATACCCCATACCGCCTGGCAGTATGGGGTTTATTTGACGTGGCGGTGCCTTTAAAAACCACTCTTAGTTAGTTGCGGTAGGCCGGCGTCTCCACCTTGAGGCCATTCCCCCGCCATGCGGTGTAAAGCTCAAGAGCTACGAGATCCTCATGCCCATAAGGTGGCTTTGCAGCTCGTATATTTTCTAAACACCCGCGAAAACGACGATGCACGGAGCCAACGCCATTCCACTTCAAGCGATAGAGCGGAAAACCATTTGTTTGACCTTGAGACAACATGTCAGCACGAATATAGTTCCCGTAATTATCTTCATGGCAATGGGCACAAGACATATCAAGTTGACCGAACCTTGTGTAATAAAGCTCCTTACCGCGCTCAAAGGTTTTTGACGCGGGACCATCAATCGCAACTTCCAACCTGCTTCCACGGGACTGAAGTTTAATGAAAGCTGTTAAACCCAGCATTTCTCGGCTTTCCCATTTGTAAGGCTTGGCGCCCATAGCAGTTTCGCGGCACATGTTAATTACCTGCTCAAGCGTCATAACCTTTCCACCAGCGCTGTGGTATCTTGGATAAACGGCACCAACCGTGTTCAGAGGAACCTCTGCACATCCTTGAAACACCTCAGACATTGATTTTCCAGCTGTGCCTTCAACTTTTGTCCATTGCTCTTCACCATAATCCGCCACCAACATTGCAGGGTTAGCGAAGTCATCATCTTGAACATCACGTATCATAGCTTTCCGAAAGTCATACCCTGATACAACTTCGCCCAAAGGGTGATCTTTATCCTTTGGCTTGATTACCTCCGCTGTCCCGTCGTGATATGGGGTTTTTGCATTAGCACCCGCAGCCAAAAGGCCTAAAGCCATCATTATTGAAATTGCAAGTCTCATAAGAGCCCTCCCTTTTAATTCATTTAAATGGCCATTCTAGCTAACAGTCATTGTTTTTGTTGCGGTGAATTCTGCTCCACCGTCCTCCACCCAGGTGAATTTAAACTCTCCAGACTTAGTGGCTTTGAATGGAAAAGCGATGTATGGGTTTGCAGAAACAGCTGGCTCGAAATTTGCTGAGAAAACATCTTGACCATCAAAACTCGCTGAAAATTTGTTGATAATCTTGCGAGGTATTTTATTCCCCTTCTTATCTTTAGCTCGACCCGTGTGCATCGGGTGTGAAATCAACGCTTTTATTTCCAACATTTCACCAACAGCAGCTTTTGATGGAACTTTTACCCGAGGTTTAATTTTTGTCATTTTTGTTCTCCTTTAGCTATTTTATCAACCGCCGCAGCCACCGATGGTAACCTTGACTATTGATTGAGCTTGTTTGAAGCTGCCATCACTCATTTCTGCTAGCACAATGATATTCTGGGTTTTGGCCAAACGCATCCGTGTCGAGGCACTACACGCACCCATTGCTGGCGTGAAATTGAACGACGCAACTTCGGGTGTAGGGTTGCCATCAGCCATGACGTGCACAGTCTTGACGTAATTATCAGAAGTCATGGGGCTATCAATTGAGAACGCGACTTTTACCGCATTTCCATTCTCGGCAATCTCTGGAAGGTCCAACTCAATGGAGCCTTCCCCAATCGACTTGGCTCCCGTTAATCCCTTAATTTTTGATGCGACTGCAGCGCCGTCGGCGAATGCCGGCAAGCCAGTAGCCACAACAGAACCAGCGGCAACAATCATCCCAAGGGCGTGGCGTCTCGAAATTTCACGCATTTCCAAATTTTTTTTCATCTCAATTTACTCCCGCTTATTGATCAGTCTGCAACGTCTGCAAATAGGCAACTATGTCTTCAACTTCTTGCGCCTCTAGAATTGATTTGCCTGCAAATTTCTTCAACACAGAATTAAAACCGTAGGTTCTGTAGAAAGACGGCATTAACGTGCTATCGTTAGTAACCTTTGCGTTTACCAACTGCATGCGCAATTCACCCTCGCTCAATCGCTTTCCAACACCATAGAGGGATGGGGCAGTTTCACCATGGAACTGTTGCTCAGGAATAGGCATAGCATGGCAGGCCAGACAATTGCCCTTTTTTCGGCTTATTGCCAACTTACGTCCATTCGCTGGATCGCCTGCTTTTCCAGTCAAAGATTTGGGTATCGAGACATCATCGACAATAGTGTAGGCCACTAAGCCAGGATCCCTGATAGTCACAGAAGCTGAATGCGCCGTGGCAAACCCCATAGCAGCAAACATTAAAAAGGATACAACAGCTGTTTTCATTATCCCCCACCTTATCTATCGTTATTTTTCTTTTGCACATACATGCAAATTTTCATTTATATTAAATCTGAACATATTTTTTTTAAATTGTAAAACAACTTTCCGATTTTTTTGACTTAGCAAAAAAAATCAAACGCATGCGGTTGCAGAAAGCTGAAGATGACAACAAAGTTTTTCAATGCAAAAATTCCGCCAAACGCCACCAAAATAATTCGGCTCCTGGGTAACCAATAATCCGGCCAGTTTCTTCACCATTTTTAATGATTATAAAAGTTGGCGTCATAGTTGCTGGCGTCATGTGAGCCAGATCAGATGGCATTTTTGCGAAGAAATCATGTCGGCGTAACGGCAGAACCTTAGATTCTTCGGTGCGGGAGTAGCCTCTGCCAACCTCCTCCTCAAAAGCCTCACACCAAGGACAACTTGACGAAGTAATCATCAATAGTTGCTGGCGCTGCTTCCTCCATTTTACTAGTCCCTGCCACCAGAACTTCGCTTTTAATACAGTTTAGCAGCTTTTGCACTTGCGGATCGTTGACCTGATAAAAGACCTGACGTGATTGCTTGCGGGCGAACACCACCTCGTGTTTCCGCAGTAACGCTAGATGCTGCGAAATACTGTGTTGTGGCTGATGCAACGCTTCGCATAGCTGGCCTACAGATTTTTCACCGTCATTTAGCGCAAAACAGATAGCCAGTCGCAGCGGGTGTGATAGAGCCTGAAACACGTCTGAGGCCCGGTTCATCAACAAATCAAATGCAGATTTACTTTTTTCGTGCGCACTCATAGATGGCCCCTATGCTAGTTGCCAAGATCGGGCTATATTCGCAATTTATATAGACGTTTTACTATGTATGCAAACAATAACCAAATTCAATTGCTTCGTTGTAATTATTTCGAGATTGACCGCATCACCCGTTGAAGCCAGCCTTTGGTGCCACCAGATACGGCATCAGCCGCGGATTGCATAAAAGCATCACCCGGTTTCCAATTTGCCGGTGCTGCCCTTGGCGTTTGATAGGTGTCGATGAGGGCGCGCTGCACGCGCAGCAATTCATCAACAGACCGGCCAATATGCATCGGATAATGGATTAGCGCCTGCACCTTTTGCGCAGGGTCAATAAACATACAAGCGCGTACTGTCGATGTGGTGTCACTGTGGCTGTCAATCATGCCATAGGCGCGGGCAATATCCATCGACACATCTTCGATCACCGGAAATTTGACATTCAGTTTCGATCCATTCGACCCAGCCCATATGGCTATAGACACTATCAACCGACAGCCCCAAAAGCTGTACATCCATTTCGGCAAACTTATCCTGCTCGCGAGCCAGCGCAACAAATTCGGATGTGCAAACAGGGGTAAAATCGGCCGGATGGCAAAACAGCAAAATCCAGCGGCCAGCAAGCGCCGATAAGCGCACCTCGCCCATTGTTGACCGTGCCGCAAAATCAATTGCCGGCGAGCCTATCAAGGATCTATAAGTTGTCTCTGGTAGTTGCTCGCGATCGTCGGATGGGTGCATTGCTTTGCCTTTGAAGGATTTGCCGCTAGATAACCGGTGGCCGATTAATTATGATGGTCTATGCTCACTAGGTTGCGTGAGAAAATCAAGAGGCTGTGAGCAAAGAACGCGTAAATCAACAACCCAACCATCACCCGATTGGGATTATTCACGCAAAGATTGTTTAAAGATCTTTTACCCAAGCAAGAAAATGCGCGACCGCCGCTTGCGTTTGGTTTGGTGACACAATATCGCCAGCAATAATATGGGCAAATTTATCATCAGCGGCCGTCATGCGGGCAATAATGGTCGTGGCGGGACCACCCCAAGATTTTGCAAAGGCAGCAGTTTTTTCCGGCACCACTACCTGATCTTCAAGGCTGTAATAAAACAAGGCGGGGATTTGCACATCGGCAAATGATTGCGCATCCACCGCCGTAACAATCGCCGCCATTGGTATCAGCGCAGTGGTTGGATAATCAATTGTCCAATAGCGGGCATGCTGTTCATTGCGGGGATTACCCTTTTGCCACGATCCAACAACCAGCGGCACCCATTGCCGTGCAAAGGGCCAGGTCAACAGACTGGCTGCACGGCTCTGGATGGCAAAATTTGGCGAGATAAAAATGATTCCAGCAATTTTTTCCATCGCCGCCGTATCGAGGGCGGCCGCAGCCGCCAGCGTGCCGCCGGTTGATGTTGCCAGAATAATTACCTTCTCGCCAATCTGACCACCAATCTCAACGGCTTCGCCTACATCATCCATCCAGTGCGCAACAGTCACCTCAGCCATCGCCATCGGGGCGCGGCCATGTCCGGCAAATCGGCCAAGATAGAGATTTGCCCCCAGGCCAGCAGCCAGCTTGTCTGGCACTGGGCGAATTTCTTTTGAGGTCGCGGTAAATCCATGAAAATAGACAATCGAAATTGGTGTTTTTACGCCGGCTTCACCAGCCCAGATAATCTGCTTTTCAACCCCGTCAATAATATCGTCAAATCGCCCCTCACGCGCGGCCAGATAGGCATCAAGGCCTGCTTTCTGCATCTGGTTTTGAGCCTCACTGCGGTCAAGCGAGATGGTAAGGCGCACCGGTTCACGCGCGCCAAACAACCATATGCCAAGAATCAAAAAAGCCAATCCGGCGAGACCAGCTTTTACCGCTTTTCGTGTCAATTACCCCCCCTCAAGACTGCTGATTAAGCAAGATGTTAATCCAGCGATGCCCCGATAAATTTTACACCATCCCATAAATCTGGCGCCAATCAGTTAAACCCTACGAAATTGACCGCCAAGGTCAAATCACTTTCGCCAATAACTGCATTTCCGCCTTTGCCGAAGGCACACACAAATGCTAAACCTCGATCATGGAAACAAAGATTAATCACCTTGAAGAACAGATGGCGATCTTGCAGCACGAAATGGCACAGATGAGCCATGAGGTTTATGCACAGCAAAAAGAACTGTCTCACCTGCTTCTCGAGATCGAAAAGCTAAAGTCACGGCTAGAAGGGGTGCAGCCGGAAAGCGGCATTCTGACAGCAAGCGAGGATATACCGCCGCCGCATTATTGATTGTCTTGCGATGGCGCCCGGATTGCACGTGCCGCAAGCCACCCCAAAATAATCCGGCCACATGGAGACCGACCCAATGACTTTGCCAAAGACGCCATCATTTTCGGTTGCCGGAAAGCGGGCGCTTGTTGCGGGTGCGTCATCGGGTATTGGGCGGGCTTGTGCTGCCGCACTTGGGGAAAATGGCGCCGCGGTAACGCTTTTGGCGCGGCGTGCCAGCGCCCTTGAGACAGTTGCCGATGAGATGCGCCAGGCTGGCATGATCGCCGAAATATTACCGATCGACATAACAGATATTGACAAGGTGCAGACCAGCATCGCCGCCAAAGGGCCATTCGATATTCTGGTGAATTCAGCTGGTGTTGCGCGGCATAGCACCGCCACCAAAACAACGCCGGAAGATTTCGACTTTGTTGCAAATCTGAATTTCAAAAGCGCCTATTTCCTGACACAGGCGGTTGCCAAAGGGCTGATCACATCCAAAAAAGCCGGATCATTGATCAATATATCGTCACAGATGGCGCTGGTCGGCGGCGTTGATCGCGCCGTTTATGCTGCCACCAAACACGCGGTTGAGGGCTTTACCAAATCAATGGCGATTGAATGGGGGGCTTATGGGATTCGGGTGAATACGATCTGCCCGACCTTTATCTTGACGCCGTTGACGGTGCCAACCTTTAATAACCCTGAACGACGGCAATGGGTTGAAGATAAGATCAAACTTGGGCGCGTTGGCACTGTTGAGGATATCATGGGCGCGGTGCAGTTTCTCGCATCTGATGCCGCTGCAATGGTGACTGGTTCGGCGCTTATTGTCGATGGTGGCTGGACCGCCGATTAGGCCGTCGCGGGACAAGAAAAACAGCTATTCCTTATCCAGACTATCCTCATCCAGATGGCGCAAAAATGCCTTTGCCGATGGGCTAAGCCAAGCAAGGTTACCCCCTTGACTGATTTCATTTGCCATTTGCTTGCCAAGCTCAACCCCCCATTGGTCAAAGCTGTTCACATCCCAGATAAAACCAGACACGATGGTAATATGTTCATACAGCGCCAGCAGCCTGCCAAGCGCATAAGGCGTCGTTGTCTTCCAGCTAATCAGCACTGACGGACGGTTCCCGGGGAATTGGCGGTGCGGGGCCACGGCATCAACAACACCAAGCGCCAGCGCCTCGGCCTGCGCCAGCGCATTAATCACCAATGCGCGGTGGCTATTCTGCCACATCGGATCATCTGGCAATCCGGCCGGCTTGCGTGCCACCAGAATATCAATCGGCACGATATCAACTGACTGATGAAACCATTGGAAAAAACTATGCTGCGCATTAACACCAGCCTCGCCCCAGACAAGCAAGCCTGCGGGCCGGCCAAGCGGATCGCCTTGCCTGCTGACCGATTTACCGTTGCTTTCCATTTCCAACTGCTGTGCCCACGCTGGCAATCGCGCCAAACGTTGATCATAAGGCATCACACCATAGGCCATGCGGCCAAGATAACTACGATGCCAGACGCGCAACAACCCCATAATGACCGGTATATTCTTTGCAAGTGGCGCAGTTTCGAAATGCCCATCCATCGCATGGGCGCCGTCTAACAGCTGTCCAAACGCCTTGCTGCCAATCGCAATAATGACTGATAGGCCAACCGCCGACCATAGCGAATAACGCCCACCAACACCCTCATCAAAAGTAAAAACATGATCCGCATCAAGCCCCCACCCGATAGCCCGCTCCGGATAGGCGGTGACCGCTACCATGGCCTGATTAGGCTCAACCCCGCCAGCCTCTAACCAGCCCTTGGCCAAGGCGGCATTTGCAAGAGTCTCCTTTGTGGTAAAGGTTTTTGAGGTGGTTATGAACAGAGTTGATTGCGGCGCGCACTGCGCCAATGTATCGAGCAGCGCATTCGGATCGATATTACCGACATAATGAATCGCTGGGCCATCATGGGCGCCGGCCAGACCCTGAGTAACCATTGCCGGCCCGAGATCAGACCCACCAATACCAAGATTAACAACCGATTTGATCCGCTGATCAGCCCGTATATGGTTGGCAAAAGCGATCAATTTCTGGTAATCATCGCCGCGCCGATAATCCGGCGTGCGAAGGCGGCAATGCAAAACTGGCCGGTTCTCGCTGAGATTGATCGGTTTGCCAGCCAGCAATGCATCAATAAAATTTGGCAGCGCTTTCGCCTCAGCCAGCAAAAGCAGCCGGTTCATAATATCATCTGTCACGGGTTGGCGCGTGCAATCAACCATCAGATCTTCGAACTGAAAACACAGCGCATCACGTCCGTCAGCATGGATCAAATCGCGCAGATGCACCGATGCGATGCCATCTGCATGGCGGCGCAACTCGGCTTCGATCTTGTCGAGCTTTGTGTTTTGATTTGCCATCTGCGACGCCTCGAGCCCAAACCAGCCACGGTCTTAACCACGGCCTTAATTAGCAACGAGCTACCATCATAGATTCAACGCAATGATGCAACCCAGTTTCGGGCAAGAAAATTGTGATAGATGAAAAACAGCCCCTCGCCCCGATGCTGCAAACGCCCCAGAACGATGCGATAAACCCAATTACGCAACGTTAATTTGTGCTGGATGCACCTGTTTCACATTCCGGCGACCTGGCGTTTGATGCAATGCAGATCGCACCAGCGATTCGTGATCTATCCCAAAATGCCGGTATAGATCGATAACACGGCCGGTCTGGCCAAACGTCTCAACGCCATGGCCGGTTGTTGGATTACCCCGCACCCCGCCAAGCCATGCCAATGTGGCAGGATGCCCGTCGATAACCGTTAGAATTGACGCATGATGCGGCACATCAGCCAATAGCTTTTCGATATGCGAGATCCGGTTCTGGCTCTTGCTGGCAGCATTAAAATCGGCATAGATGCGGTCGGCCGAGGTTACCGCAAGAACCCCGATATCACGGCGAAATTCAGCAAGAATACGGCGCTGTGGCTGTTCAATTGGCCTAGTCGACAGCCGCAGATAGACCGAGCCACCATCATCGGCCTGCATATGCGCCAGCCCCCATTCCATGATCACCGCCAATTCATCAATAAATGCCGGCTCAAAACTGCTGAGACCGTCCTGACTCATGCCGATTAGCGGTGTGCCAATCGATTGATGCGCGCCGCCTTCCGGCGCAAGGGTGACACCAGATGGGGTGCCAACAATCATAAATCTTGAATCTTGATAACAAGCGTAATTCAGCGCATCCAATCCACGGCAAACAAACGGATCATAAACCGTGCCAATTGGCAAAAGCCGCTTGCCGAATAGCTCGGTTGATAAGCCGGCAGCAGCAAGCGCCAGAAACAGATTCATTTCGGCAATGCCCAGCTCAATATGCTGGCCGCTTGCATCAAATTCCCATTTGGCAGTTGATGGAATTTTTGAGTCTTTAAACACATCGCGGATCGGAATACGGGCAAACAGCTTTTTGCGGTTAATCCATGAACCTAGACTGGTGGTGCCCGAAACATCTGGGCTAAGGGTCACAAGACGTTCGGCAATCACATCATCACGGCGCGCGATAATATCCAGTATTTTACCAAAACCGGCCTGCGTCGAAGCAGATTTCGACGCATCAAGTGCCAGTGGCGGCACATCAATCACCGCATCATCAAAACGGCGTGTCTTGGTCTTGAAAAAGCGCACCTGATCCAGCCATTGCTGAAAACCTTGCGGATCATCCACCGCCTCCAACCGGTCCCATTCGCGGCCGACGCGAACACCCATATCAGATTGCCATTGCTGCATCTGTTGCGGTGTCATCAAGCCACCGTGATTGTCTTTGTGGCCGGCAATTGGTGTTCCCCACCCCTTGATTGTATAGGCCAGAAAACAGACCGGACGATCATGGTCAATTGCGGCAAATTGCGTCGCCATTGTCTCAACGCAATTACCGCCCAGATTTTCCATCAATCGCGCCAGTTCATCGTCACTGCGCCGATCAAGGAATGCGGTAAAATCACCCTGATCACCAAGATCATCAAGCAAACGCTCACGCCAAACCTTGCCCCCCATAAAAGTCAACGCGGCATAATCCTGATTGGGGCAGCGATCAATCCAGTCCTTTAGCTTGGCACCGCCAGCCTCGGCAAAAGCTGAAATTTGCAGGGCACCATATTTCAGCCGGATTACATCCCAGCCAAAGGCGGTAAAGGTCTTCTCGGCGCGTTCCCACAGGCCTTCATGGATAATGCCATCCAGCGACTGCCGGTTATAGTCAATAACCCACCAAGTATTGCGCAAATCATGTTTCCAGCCTTCTTGAAGACATTCATATATATTGCCCTCATCAAGTTCGGCATCGCCCATTAATGCGACCATCCGGCCAAGCTTGAGGTCACTGCCCCATTTCTTGGCTTTGATATAATCTTGGCAAAGCGCGGCAAAGCTGGTGATCGCAACCCCAAGCCCAACCGAGCCAGTGGAAAAATCGACATCATCAACATCTTTGGTACGCGACGGATAGGATTGCACACCGCCATAGCCACGAAAATTCTTCATCAGCGCAACATCAAGATTACCCATCAGATATTGCATAGCGTGAAATAATGGTGAGGCATGCGGCTTTACCGCAACACGGTCTTCTGGGTTTAGCGCCGCAAAATACAGTGCCGTCATAATCGAGACCATCGAGGCGCTGCTGGCCTGATGGCCCCCAATTTTAATGCCCTCATCATTTGGCCGCAGATGATTTGCATGATGAATCATCCAATGCGAAAGCCATAAAAGCCGTGTTTCAACCTGCCGTAACCGGGCAAAATCCATGTGACTTTCCATCGCTTAATCCTCATCAAAGCATGGAAAGATATTACTATATATTTTGATGGAAAATTTGCCTATATTGCCATATGAAATCCAGTTTTATAGTGATAAACACTAACAATATTATATTTGGTAGCGAAAAATGATTGATGACTTTGATTCGCGAATTATCCACCAATTGACGCTTGATGGGCGGATGTCGATCAATGAGTTGAGCGAACGGATCAACCTAAGCCAGACGCCGGTGGCCCGCCGCGTAAAAAAGCTAGAGGAAAGCAAAATCATTACCGGCTATACAGCGCTGGTGGATGAAACCCGATTAGGTTTCAGTTTTTCAGTCTTTGTGTCGGTTCGGCTTGAGAAACAGATTGACGATAATCTGGCAAAATTTGAGCGCCGGATCAGCACGATGCCCGAAGTGGTCGATTGCTGGCTGATGACCGGCAGCTATGATTATCTGCTTCGTGTTGTGACACGTAATATTGAAGATTATGAAAAATTCCTACTTGGCGAATTGACCCGCACCGAGGGGGTGGCCTCGATCGAATCATCAATTCCACTGCGGCGCGTTAAATCGCAAACTGCACGAACCAGATAGGATTGCATCAGGGTTAATTAAAAGATTTTGACACACCAATCGAAATTGTAACCTTTGGCGGCGTCACACATTGCTTTTCTTCTTGTAACGCCCTGATATGCCGGCGGCGCGCCGGCGCATTGTCACCAAGCTGGGCAGCAAAATCAAATTCGGCCTTCAGCCCCGTGCAATCTAGATTCTCATCACCTTGCTTAGTCAATATTGACCGGTCCGGCGCGGCGCACCCACCCAGCAAAAACATTGATGAAAACACCAGAATTATCAATAATCGCATGGCTAGGGCTGATACGGCACGACTGGTGATTTGGCAGCCGTCCATCCAACGATACCATCTGTCAAATGGGTAACATCACTATAACCAAGCTGGCTTACCAACGCATTCCCGATAAT
The DNA here is from genome assembly GCA_009919335.1 of Alphaproteobacteria bacterium. GTDB lineage: Bacteria > Pseudomonadota > Alphaproteobacteria > Puniceispirillales > Puniceispirillaceae > UBA3439. The sequence goes on along the minus strand of RGCC01000016.1, from coordinate 6,696 downwards.
CCCGGTCCGGTTTCCGGTTCGGCAATAGAGCATAACCGGTGTATCCGGCGTTGGCACAATGGCGGTAAATTTCGCCTGAAATTCGGGGTGAAGCTGACCAGATTGAGTAAAGGCGGTAATGGTATGCGCACCCTCGATGATACCGGTTTGCGCCCATTCTTCGGCGCGGCGGATATCAATCACCACGACACCTTTTTTCTGTGCAGCCTTCAAATCAGCAGGGCTAGCATCAGCCAGTTTCGGTGGGATCGCAATCGCGACAAGCTCGACGTTAAAGATCAATGTTGCATTTGGCGGGATCACTGATCCGGCACCAGCCGCACCGTAGCCAAGCTCGGGCGGGATTGTTAGCACGCGCTTTTCGCCAACCTTCATTCCCTCAATACCCTGTTCCCAGCCCGGGATTACTTGCCCGCTGCCAAGGGTAAAGTTGATCGGCTCGCCGCGTTTTTGCGAATCATCAAAAACAGTGCCATCTGTCAAACGCCCCTGATAATGCACCGATACCTGCATACCCTGCTGGGCAGTTTCCCCATCGCCCTCGGCAGTGACTTCATATGACAAATTGGCTGCGTTCACACTAACCCCCAAAAACAAAAAAACCGACAGCACGGCAGATGTAGGCTAAAAAAATAAAGTAAAAACTAGGGAGTTTCTCATGAATAAGTTGCTAACCACGTTGGCTGCAGGATCTGCAGCCCTGTTCTTGTCGACGTCGGCATTCGCCGCCGATGTGACGATGCGAATTTCATTGCAATTGCCAATGAAAAGTCATTTGGGACAAAATCTTCAGCTCTTCAAGAAAGAGGTTGAGGCGAAATCAAATGGCAGCATTGAAGTACAGATTTATGACTCGGCGCAGCTATATAAAGACAAGGAAGTGCCAGCAGCTGTGGGATCAGGCGCCATCGAAGCCGGCGTTGCTTCGCTAACGCGCTATGTTGGCGATGTGCCAGCAGTTGATATTTTCTATCAGCCGTTCCTGTTTAATTCTGAGGAAAAAGTCCGCAAGGCAGTGGCCAAGGGATCGCCCATTCGGGGGCCAATTGATGAGGCCATCAAGGGCACCGGTTCAAACGTTCTGTGGTGGCAGGCCTATGGCGGTGCAATCATGCTGTCTAAAGGCGGACCGATTTCAAATCCTGATGATATGAAGGGCAAAAAAGTGCGCGTCTTTGGCAAAACACTTGGCCAATTTGTCGAAGCAACTGGCGGTGCCGCAACATTGGTTTCTGGGTCTGAGCAGTATCTTGCTTATCAGCGCGGTACAGTCGATGCCGGCATGACCGGGGTTTCCGGCGTCAAGTCGCGCAAGCTCTATGAGGTGATGGACACAATCACCGTTACCAACCATGCCGACATTGAATTTATCGTTGTGGTTAATTCGAAATGGTGGGACGGGCTGACCGATGGCCAGCGTAAAATCATTGGTGATGCCGCAGGTGTTGCTGAGGCGCATGTTCGCAACTACATCGCCGAGATTGAGGCTGATGCCTATAAGGTAGCCAGGGAAAATGGCATGAAAATTGTGACCCCATCTGATGCTGACATTCAGGCGTTTAAGGCGGCGGCCGCATCCGTTTATGACCAGTATAAAGCCAAGGCAGGCCCGCTTGGCACACAGCTGTTGGACGCAGCATCAAAACTGTAAAACCATAACCAACCCGGCGCCGGTTTTGCCCCGGCCCGGGTTTCTTTTTTCGAGCTGGGTTGCCTGTCTTTACGGCCCAAATCTCTTTTTTTGGACTTTCCAATGACGTCATATATCTCAAATTTTGAGCGCCTAATGACTCTCTTTGCATGGATTGCAGCCTGGCTCTTTGTGCTGTCAGGGCTGATGCTTAGCTTTGAGGTAATCGCGCGCTATTTCTTTCTATCGCCCACTAGATGGGCGGCTGAATTCAGTCAGCTATGCCTGATCTATGGAACGTTACTCGCGATGCCGTGGATTTTACGCTTTCGGCGCAATATTCAAATTAACGCGATCACCGCAAAACTGCCCGACCGTGCGCATCGCATTACCGCAGTGATAACCATGGGCATTTTGATCGCCTTTTGCGTTTATGTAACGATCTACGGTTGGGATATTTTCTATGATTCATTTGAACGCGGCCGCACCACTGGCAGCCTGTTAGATTTACCGATCTGGATCGCCGAATTACCCGTTCCAGTGTTCTTTTTTTGTCTTGCAATTCAAGCCATCATCGAGATTAAAAAATTGATCGACGGGCACCCCATTCCTACGGGAGGGCATGAATGAAACTCGTCATTATTCTGGGTTTAATGTTTGGTTTGCTGCTGGCCAGCCTACCCGTCGCTTTTTCACTCGGCAGCCTCGGGCTTGGGCTTCTGGTTGCTGGCGGGTTCTCGCCGCTAATGGCACCACAAGCAATCTTGTCTACATTGGACGGGTTTATTCTTTTGGCCGTCCCGCTGTTCCTGTTGATGAGTAATATTCTACTCTATGGTGGATGCGGCAAGGACCTCTATGCGGCTGTTCAGGCATGGGTTGGGCACTGGCCGGGCGGGCTGGCGATTGCGACAATTGTATCTTGCGGTATTTTTGCGGCTATTTCGGGCGTGTCGGTTGCCACCGCCGCAACGATTGGCGTCGTGGCAATTCCAGAGATGATCGAGCGCGGCTATAACAAGAAATTTGTCTATGGATTACTTGCGGCCGGCGGCACTCTGGGCATTTTGATACCGCCAAGCCTGCCGATGATTGTATATGGCTTTATAACCGAAGAAAGCGTGATCGCATTATTCCTTGCAGGGATCGGGCCTGGCATTTTTCTGATCGGTTTGTTTATCCTGTTTTCGATTATCTATGCGCATTTCTTTGGCGGCTATACGCCAAGCGCACCAGCAAGCTGGCAGGAGCGACGCCGCAGCATGATCAAGGTTGCCCCGACGATCGGGCTGGCATCGCTGATCCTTGGGGGTATTTATACAGGTGTATTCACCCCGACCGAAGCTGCCGCCGTTGGTTTTGCGTTAGCGCTAATCCTAACGGTCGGGATTTTACGCTCACTGTCATTTGCCAATTTCAAAAAGGCAGTTTTTGAGGCGATGATTACCACCGCCGCGATCTTGATCATTATTGCGGGCGCTAAGATTTTCGGAAAGGCAATTACCCTTTACCGGATCCCACAGGAAATTTCGATGGCAATACAAATGCTGATCGACAGTAAAGCCATGTTTATTTTTGTGGTCTGTATTGTGCTGATTGCGATGGGGCTGGTCTTTGAAACCTTGTCGATGGTGCTAATCATGGTACCGGTATTATTGCCGGCGGCGATGAATATGGGCATTGATCCGATCTGGTTTGGCATCTTTATGGTGATCATGGTCGAATGCGCGCTGATTACGCCGCCGGTTGGGCTTAATCTCTATGTCATACAATCCGTCTCGGGGGCACCGCTTGGCGATGTTGCCAAGGGCGTATTGCCATTTTTGGCGCTGATGCTTTTCACTGTTTTCGTGATGTATGTCTGGCCGGATTTAGCACTCTACATACCATTCAAACTCTAATATCTGACAAGGAATGTGCGAAGCGATGGCACCTAAAAACATAAACAAGATGGCCGCGACTCTGCGCCAGCAAATTGCGTCGGGAAGATTTCTGCCAATGCCAAGCTGCTTTGACGGATTATCGGCCAAGATGATTGAGCAGGCAGGCTTTGACCTTAGCTTTATGTCCGGCTTTGCTGCATCAGCTTCGCGTCTTGGTGCGCCTGATCTGGGGCTGATGTCCTATGGCGAAGTGCTGGATCAAGCCCGTAATGTTACCGAAGCCACATCAATTCCGGTTATCGTTGACGGCGATACCGGCTATGGCAATGCGATGAACGTCTATCGCACAGTCAGCGGCTTTGCCAGAGTTGGATGTGCCGGCGTTCTGATCGAAGACCAGCTATCACCAAAACGCTGTGGGCATACGCCGGGCAAAGATGTTGTCAGCCGCGAGGAAGCCTTTGACCGGATTCAGGCGGCGGTTGATGCCAGCCGCGAAGATACCGATATCGTCATCATGGGGCGTACCGATGCCAATCACACGCATGGGCTAAGCGAGGCCATCTATCGCGGGCAGCGTTATCACGAGCTGGGTGCCGAAATTATTTTTATTGAAGCACCGAAATCAATTGATGAAATGCGCACCCTTTGCCGCGAGGTCCCGGGATGCAAATTGGCCAATATTGTCGAGGGCGGCCTAACACCTGATTTGCCGATGGGCGAACTTGAAGAGATCGGCTATCAGATGGCGGTCTATCCATTGACCCTTTTGGCGGCATCAATGCAAGCGATGAAATTGGCGCTTGATCACATCAAAACTGACACACGACAAGATGCTGGTCTGATGGATTTCTCCGAACTGCGACACCGGATCGGCTTTGATGATTATTATGAGGCATCATCACGCTATGAGACATCCTATCGCAAATGACGGCCGTTGGGCGTTGGCAATTTCGTCAAATACACCAGATGATGTTACCGGTTTTCTGTGGGCGCTATGTTGGGCAATGACACGCAACTGATCGAGGCTGTTATGCGCAAATCCATATCAACATTATTTCTGGCAACAGGTCTATTTGTGTCGACCATTGCAACCGGTCAGGCCAAAACACCAATCTATTGTGAGACGACGCAGATTCTGCAAACGGAACGGCATAAAATTATTACGTCAAAAAATGAAACATTTAGAATGACCGTATCAAACGATATTGTGGCGTTCGGCATCAATGGATTTACCGGTGGAACCAACGCATTCAAGATCTCGCGATTTGAGACACTGACTGACTGGCAGGCCGATTATGACCGGTTTTATATTTCATTTTTAGATGGGAACTTTTATTTTGCTGCCGTTTTCCCGCACAGCTCACGGGCTGTTAGCGCAAAGTGCCAGATATATTGAACAAAAAAGCGCCGCATAAAATGCGACGCTTTTCTCAGGTTTCAATGTAATCAGATATTGCCTTTAGACATCTCGGACGCAATCCGTTCCGCCTGACGAATGGCAAGCGCGACAATTGTCAATGTCGGGTTTTCTGCGGCTCCAGTGGTAAACTGGCTGCCATCCGATACAAACAGGTTCTTGATATCGTGCGTTTGTCCCCATTTATTGACAACCCCATCACGCGCCTTGGCAGACATTCTGTTAGTGCCAAGATTATGTGTAGACGGGTATGGCGGTGTTGGGAATGTTCTGACCGCACCCACGGCATCATAGATTGCGGCACCCTGCTTGTAGGCGTGGTTACGCATTGCGATATCGTTTGGATGATCGTCGAAATGGACATTAGGGGTTGGCAAGCCAAACTGATCCTTAACATCGTAATTTAACGACACACGGTTTGTTTCTTGCGGCATATCTTCACCAACAATCCACATCCCAGCCATGTTCTCATATTGATCGAGAGCTGACGTGAACTCACGCCCCCACGCGCCAGGATCAAGGAACGCCGCCATAAACGGAATACCAAGCGACAATGTTTCTAGCTCATAGCCGCCAACAAACCCACGCGATGGATCATGCCGAGATTCGTCTTGGATGATGCCCGCCATCGTCGTGCCACGCCACATTCTAACCGGCTTGTCGAAAGTTGCATAAACAGATCCCGTCATGTGGCGCATATAATTCCGGCCAACCTGACCAGAAGAATTTGCCAATCCATCAGGGAACATCGATGATGCCGAATTCAACAGCAGGCGCGGGCTTTCGATTGAGTTTCCGGCAACGCAAACAATCCGCGCTTTTTGAACATGCTGTTTGCCATCTGCATCAGCATAAACAACGCCAGTAACCTTACCAGATGCGTCATGTTCAATCTTCAAGGCTTGCGAATTGATCCGAACCTCAAGATTTCCGGTGGCTTCACCAACAGGAATCTCATTATAGCCAGCTGACCATTTCGCCCCCCATTTACATCCTTGGAAACAGAAACCTGTCTGCTGACACGCAACAAAATCATCATAATCTTTTGAATTGATTGCCATGCGTCCGGTATGAACATTCTTGTAACCGAGTTTTTTAGCACCAGCCTCAAACACTTTATAATTATTGTTCCCCGGAAGCCCGTCACGGCCACCCGTTCGGGTAACGCGAAGTTTGTCTTCGGCCTTTGTGTAATAGGGGTCCATGGTTTTTGCATCAATTGGCCAATCAAGCAGGCTAGCACCCGTTACATTGCCGTAGACAGTCTGGGTTTTCCATTCATGCTCTTGGAACCGCAGCGATGCCCCCGCCCAATGCTGGCTTGAACCGCCAACGCCTTTGACAATCCATGCAGGCAAACCGGAAAAATCCTTTGCAACGCGCCAGCTTCCAGACGTTGAGCGACTATCAAGCCACGAAATCTGGCCAAAACTCGCCCATTCATCATTGACAAAATCTTCAGGGCCATGCCGGCCACCAGCCTCTAACGCTACGACCTTGACACCTTTTTGAGCCAATTCACTGGCCAATACGCCGCCACCTGGTCCGGTGCCGATCACAACAACGACACTGTCGTCCTTTTTATCGAAAGATACAGACATATTACCCCCCCTATACCCACTTAATATCGTTAAAGCCGCGATCGATATAACCGCCTTTACTAAAGCTCTCGCCCTCATATCCAAACACTGGCCAAACTGCCTTTTGATTGTAGAGGCCGGTGATCAATCCGCCGCGGATTTGCTGGAAAAACGGGCTGGATT
>RGCC01000150.1 GCA_009919335.1 Alphaproteobacteria bacterium | reverse complement strand
AATCCGCGCAAAGTCAGGAAATACCGGGTTTGTTGTTGACCTTGGCACATTTCGCGACGCCGACGCTGCTAAACGCGCATCGGATCAAATGCAACGGCAATTCCGCCAAAAGGGTATGGATCTATGGCTTTACATTACGCCGGTTACAGTTGATGGGCGCGCCCGTTTGCGCCTGCATAGTGACGGTATCGGCCTTGGTATGACAAAAAAACTATGCGCCCTCGCCTGGTCACTGCAGCAGGCTTGTGTCCTGACACCGCTGTGATGACGGCGTCGTTGATATCAATTTTATTGGGTGATTACTGAGTAATTATTGAGTGATTATTGAGTGATACGCGGGCAGTTCGGGGCTTGGCGGGTTCGGGGCTTGCCATTTCACAACGGCTTTGCCTTAATGATGCGGTGAGGTTACGGCGATAATGTCGCGGCCGGGTATGCTTTGATCTAAAGGCGCGCGTAATGGATTTATCGACCGCCCTATCATTCACGCTGTTTGCCTTTGTCGCCGCTTTTACGCCCGGGCCGAACAATGTGATGCTGGCCGCATCTGGCGCAAATTTTGGCTTTCGCGCCAGCTTGCCGCATATTTTTGGTGTCTTTACCGGCTTTATCTTGCTGGTTGTCGCCGCCGGCTTTGGTCTTGCCGGGTTATTTGCTGCCTTTCCAGCGCTTTATGACATTTTAAAGATTATCAGCATTATTTTCCTTATCTATCTGGCGTGGAAGATTGCCCGTTCCGGCCGCGCCGAGGATCGCCACCGCGACCGGCCCTTGCGATTCTGGCAGGCGGCTATGTTCCAACTGGTTAACCCGAAAGGCATAACCGTCATCATCTCGTCCGTCACCGCCTATACAAGCAGCGCGTCCGATCTGGCCAACGAAGTTTTGGTGATGTTTATCGTCTTTACGATCACAACCGTCGGATCAACCTGCACATGGACATTATTTGGAATGGTCATTGGCCGGTTTCTGGGCACACCAGCACGGCTAAGCCGTTTCAACATCATCATGGCGGGTCTGTTGGTCGCCAGCCTATTGCCAATAGTGATAAGCTAGGCGGGGCAAAATCGCCCCGCTTTTAACGCAACTGGGCTAATCTCGCCTGACAACTGCCGCCATCAGCCAAAACCGGTACCATGCGGCAAACCGATCAATCGCATTTGCAAATACCGAAATTTCCGATAGGCTGAAAGACAAGAATAACATCCAAAAGACAGCAAAGCATGAACGCGACCACACAAACGGCCACGTCGTCCCTCTACGTCACCAAGGCCAATCTTGCCGCAGCCTTTTTTGAAAATGCCGCTGTTCTTGGTGATAAACCGCTTTTATTTCATAAAAATCAGGGGAAATGGGTCGGACGGAACTGGAACGAGGTTGCCGATGCTGTTCGGCGGCTGGCAGCAGCTTTGGTTGCCGCTGGCATTAAACCGCGTGACCGGATTGTGATCAGTGCTGAAAACCGGCCCGAATGGGCCATTGCTGATCTGGCGGTGATGTCGATTGGTGCCATTGTGGTGCCTGCCTATACCACCAACACCGAAGATGACCATGTCTATATCATGGAACATTCTGGTGCGGTCATTGCCATTACATCTGGCGGCGCACTCGCCAACCGGGTCGCGCTGGCAGCATCACGCGTTCAACATATCCGCATGCTGATAACGATGGATGCTGGTACAAAAATTCCCAGCCTTGGCAACCGCCCTTGCCATGATTGGCAAAGCCTGTTGGATAATAACGAGCCATTGACGGATATCGAGAACCGGATTGCCCAGCAGAACAGCGATGATACCTGTTGTTTTGTCTATACATCCGGAACTGGCGGACGGCCCAAGGGCGTTATGCTGACCCACCGGTCAATACAGGCTTGTATAAAGGCCTCGATCGAAATTTTGCGCGAAGGCGGCGTCGAAGAAAACCAGCGCTTTTTATCGCTTTTGCCGCTGTCCCACTCTTATGAACATACCGCCGGAATGCATTTGCCCATTCAAACAAAATCCGAGGTCTGGTATTGCGAATCTGCCGAACAGATTGGTGCCAATTTGCAAGAGGTCTCGCCAAGCCTGATGACCGCTGTGCCGCGGCTTTATGACGTGCTGCACGAACGTATCATGCGCAGCATCCGCACCAAGGGTGGCCTTTCCGAGAAACTGTTTATGGAAACAATCCGCCTTGGCCGTAAACGCCTTGAGGGCAAAACCCTGTTGCCACATGAATTTGTGCTGGATCTGTTTCTCGAAAAACTGGTGCGTCAAAAAATTCAGGAACGGCTGGGTGGCAAGCTGAAGTATTTTATCTCGGGTGGCGCTGCCTTAAACCCCGAAATTGGCAGTTTTTTCATGGCTTTAGGGGTCAAGCTATTGCAAGGCTATGGCCAGACCGAAGCCTCGCCGGTAATTTCGGCAAACCGCCCGGGCAAAATTAAAATCGAAACCGTCGGCCCGCCCGTTGCCGGTGTTGAAGTCCGGTTTGCCAATGATGGTGAAATTCTGGTGCGAGGCGATTTGCTGATGAAAGGCTATTGGCGTGATGACCACAGCACCGCCGCAACGATCCGTGATGGCTGGCTATACACCGGTGACATTGGCAGTGCTGACGAGGATGGCTATATCACCATCACCGGCCGTAAAAAGGAAATTATCGTCAATTCGGGCGGCGAAAATATCGTGCCTAGCCGGGTTGAAGCCCTGCTCACAATCGAACCGGAAATCGAACAAGCAATGGTTGATGGTGACCGGCGGCCATGGCTGGCGGCGGTGATTGTACCAAGCGACGAAGCCCGGGCAAA
>RGCC01000149.1 GCA_009919335.1 Alphaproteobacteria bacterium | reverse complement strand
CCAACGATGATGAATGTTGCGCGCCCTTCGCCTATACTTGAAAACAGCTTATCTGCACGCGCACAGGAAATTGCGATAGCGCTTTTACCAAATTTCACAAGTAAGCCTAAAAAAACTGAGCCTGTGACAATTGAAAACAACGGCGCTTTGGACGATGGTAAAAGTGATGAGGCTATCCATGACCGCCACATGTCACGTGACTTTTCAGATGGTTTGACCCAGCCTTTGCCGCCTGCAGAAAAGGCCAATACAGTGACCGCAGTACCGCAATACCCTCAAGATGATGGACTGCAGTCAGGATTTTTCGCCAACCAGCGAGGACCAGTAATACCACTTGTGACCGATGCGACCCGCACCAGAAAAATGCTGTTATCGCTAAAACAAGAGATTGATTACATCCGCGCGACTGTGACCGGCCTTGGCATTGCCACTGAGGCCCTGCCGGAACCACTCCCACTAGATGACAGTGCCAACGATCCAACTCTAAAGGATGTGATGATCAACCTTGCCGAACATCGGGGAGTGTTGCGGAAAATACCATTCAAACCCCCAATGCTGTATTTCTACATTTCAAGTGATTACGGAAATCGTAAACATCCGAAGACTGGCAAGGTAACATTCCATCACGGTGTTGATTTGGCTGGCACATGGCAGGAAAATGTGCGCGCCGCCGCCCCGGGAACAGTAATCTATGCTGGCACTGAAGGCTCGTTCGGCAAGGTCGTGAGGATAGAGCATGATTTTGGCGTGATTACCACATATGCGCATCTCGCCCGCATCACTGTCAAACGCGGCGATTATATTGGCGAAAATCATATCATTGGCAAAATGGGCAATACTGGCAAATCAGCGGGCGCTCATCTACATTATGAAATTCGGATCAACAACAAATCCATCGATCCGGTTAAGTTTATGAATGTCGGACGGCAGATCAGCGTTGCAGGTGAGTTACGGCAAACTAGCCTTATTGAATAGCCGCCACCACAATCCTATTCCCATTCTTTAGATGCATCTCTTGCACCAAATGGCATGCGAAATGCATTACCATAGAAACAGCACGCACTGTCAAAAAATAGTGTTGGCAATACCTATGAGGAGAACCGGAATGAGCCGCCAGACAAAACCAGTTTTTACTGCTGAGGCCGAGTTGGCCTTTGCCAAGAAAACACGCCATGACGCAAAAGACCTTGGCATCGAGTTCGTTCATTTCGATCAGGAAGACAAACCGGAAAGCCAGCATATCGTTCCGCTTGGTAAATTTATGGGTGACCAGCCACTAACTAGTGAAGAATATCTGATCACACGTTCGTTAGTTGCGGCGCACGCAACAAAATAGCCAGCACACTTCTTACAGGCGCCCCCTGTGACAAGATCGCCACCCAAAATCTGGCTAACGGTTAAGCACAGGGAGCGTCAAATAAAAGCGCTAATTAAATCTCTACCGAATATTTGCAAGACGTGCCTGCATCCTGCGTTGTGACGATGACGGAATATTCATCATTTCGCGGTATTTAGCGACTGTCCGGCGGGCAAGATCAATCCCCTCGTCCGCGATCATTTTACAAATTGCTTCATCACTTAACGGCTTGCCCGGCGTCTCCTGCATAATCAATCGCTTTACCATATTACGAACCGCCGCTGCCGACGCATCACCTGACGGCGCACGCGATGCAATATTAACACTAAAGAACGATTTAAGAGGCATTCCTCCGCGCGGCGTTGCAATCAGTAAGCCGGTGGTAACACGGCTGACAGTGCTTTCATGCATACCGACCGCCTGCGCCACATCACGCAATGATAACGGCTTTAGATAATCCAGCCCCTTTTCCAAAAAATCAGTTTGCTGACGAATAATTTCAGCGCTGATTTTTAAGGTCGTTGAATTGCGCTGTTCAACCGCACGCTTTAGCCACCGGGCATTATTCAGGGCGGTTGCCGAATAGTTTTGCGCCTGCTCATCCATCTTTTTTGTTGCAACCAGATTGGCGTAATCCTCATTAATCACGATCGCTGGCAAGGTTGACCGGTTCAGCTCAACCGCCCAGCCGTCTGAGCGTCGCTTTACAATGACGTCTGGGCTTGGCATCTCAAGATGGTCAATTCCTAAAAATTCGCCAGGCTTTGGGTTTAATGTTCGGATAATTGCCAGCATATCCATGACATCATCTGTCGTCCCTTTGATAAGCCTTGCAAGGCGTTTCACCTCACCGCGACCCAGCAGGTCCAGATTTTCTAACAAGGTTGAAAATGCATCGGTCATCGCGCCCTTCTCGATTAGTTGCAGACGCAAACAATCCTCAAGATTGCGCGCAAAAAGCCCGGTTGGCTCAAAGGTCTGCAAAATAGCCAAGACGTCCTCGGCCTCGTCAAGGTTGCAACCGCTGGCATCAGCCACATCTTGAACCAGCATCCCAATCCAGCCACTTGGCTCCAGCGCATTAACAAAATGACCGGCAATCAAGCGCTGCTTAGGATCGTCTATCGCAAGATTTAACTGGCGGAAAAGCCCTGGATAGAACCCTTCCTTTGACGATACATTGCTGATTGCGTCAAAGTCCCCCTCAAACGGCGCGTTTGAATTACCACTGCGTGGCGCGTCAACAATTGATTGGTCAAACCTGTTTTCAAAATCACTATGTTCGGTCGGGTCCTCTCGAAGTGCGGCACTTGCCTTCATCTCCGTGAGATCGGTATGGTCAACAGCCTCCAACGCAGTAGCTTTTTCAGAATCAGCAAGGGTATCAGATGGTGTTTGAGCAGAAATTTCATTATTACCAAGCTCCAAAAATGGGTTCTCGTCAACCTGCTCTTG
>RGCC01000148.1 GCA_009919335.1 Alphaproteobacteria bacterium | reverse complement strand
GTTATGCAGATACCAGCGGCGACAATCGGGTCATGCGTCAGATGTGGCATCGCGGCATGGCCACCATCGCCGGTGATGGTCAGCACAAAAATGTCGGCACCAGCCATTGCCGGACCGCAATGCGCAACCGCGCGGCCAACCTCCAGCCCCGGCCAGTTATGCATCCCCCAGACCGAATCCATTACAAATTTCTCGAATAGACCATCATTGATCATTGATCGGGCACCAGCATTGCCGCCTTCTTCGGCGGGTTGGAAAATACAATGAACCGTGCCGTTGAAATTGCGTGTTTTCGCAAGATGCTGTGCCGCCCCCAACAGCATGGTTGTATGGCCATCATGACCACAAGCGTGCATCGCACCCGGGCGCTGTGAGGCATGGGCAAGATTGGTTTCCTCAGACATTGGCAAGGCATCCATATCAGCGCGAAGGCCGATTGATTTGCCATCATTCTTGCCCTTGATAACGCCAACAAGGCCAGTGCCACCAAACCCGCGATGCACGTCGACACCAAAGCTTTCCAGCTTGGCCGCGACAAAGTCGGATGTGTCTTTTTCCTGATAGGCAATCTCGGGATTCTGATGCAAATGGCGCCGCCATGAAATCATCTCATCATGCGCTTCGCCCAGCTCCTTTATCAGTTTCATAACAATCTCCCAAAGCTCTTGTTGATGACCCAAAACCTATGCCATGTTCGACTATAGACGGCGAGGCAAGCCAAACTCAAGCACCGGTTTCAAGCTATTTGAAAGGCGGGCATGAACGGTCTTTGGATTAGCCGTGATATTTGCAATTGGGGTTGTCGCAATTTAGGCAAGGCATGAACAGGATAGAGCCGTGATGGATGATTATGTAACCTATGCAAAGCCTGATCGTATTGCGGCGGGGGTCGATCAACTGGCGGCAATGACTGAACCTGACCGGCCTTATACACGGCTGGTGTTCAGCCCGGAATTTGATGCTGGGCGGCGCTGGCTTGAGGGTCAATTCAAGGCGGCTGGGCTGGTCTGCAACATTGATGCTGGCGGCAGTTTGATCGGTATACGCGCTGGCAATGGGGCAGAACCGCGGAGAAAGCTGATCATTGGTTCGCATATTGATACGGTGCCAGCCGGTGGCCGGTTCGACGGTATTGCTGGTGTTTTGGCTGCGCTGGAAATCGTGTATTATCTGAACGAGCATGACATTACACTACCGTTTGATCTGGAAATAGTCGATTTTCTTGGTGAAGAGCTGAATGTCTGGGGCACGTCTTGCCTCGGTAGCCGTCATATGGCCGGTTTGGTCACGGCTGAAATGCTGGGGCGAACGGATCAAGATGGCCGCTGTTTGGGCGTTGAAATTGCGCGCATTGGCGGCAGCGGCAAACCTAGTGACGGTGTGCGCGGTGATGCGGATCAGATATTAGGTTGTTTTGAACTTCATATCGAGCAGGCAAAAACCTTGCAAGAACGGTCTGTCGATATTGGTCTCGTTACCGAAATCCCCAGCATTTACCGTTATGGTATTACCGTAACCGGACAGGCTGGCCATAGCGGCACGACGTTAATGGACGGGCGGCGCGATGCCGCTGTTGCCGCTGCCGATATTATCACGGCGGTGAGTGACCTTGCTGGTAGAATTGCAGCCGAGGATAATCACCATTTTGTCGCGACCATTGGTAAGATTGATATCTTTCCGAATGGTGCGGCGATCGTTCCTGGACGTGCCGAGATGACGCTGGATTTGCGCTCTGCTAGTGATCGTTCACGGCTACGGTTTGAAGCGGCTCTCGATAAGCTGATCAAACAGACAAGCATGAAAAGAAATTGCAAAATCAGCCGTGACAAACTTGCTGGTGCCGCGGTCGCGCCAATGGATAGGAAACTGATCTCGATCTTGGCGGAGCAATCAGCCCGGCTTGGCCTTGGCACAATGCCGATCTCCAGCGGTGCTGGTCATGATACGGCGCATCTCTCGCGCTTTGCGCCGGCAGCGATGATTTTTATCCCCTGCCAAGACGGTTTAAGCCACTGTCCGGAAGAATTTACTAGTGCAGACTCAATCGCTCGAGGCGCGGCGGTTTTGGTACGGTCAGTTTTGGCACTGGCCGAACAATCTGTCCCGAAGGGCTTGATCTAAACATAAGGCTAAGCGATTTTTATTAGCCCGCGTCATTCAGATGACAGGCAGAAAAATGCTGTGGCGCAATCTCGCGTAAGGTCGGTTTTTCTGTCTTGCAACGCGGCGTTGCAAATTTGCACCTTGGATGAAAATGACACCCCGTTGGTGGTGACAGGGGCGACGGAATTTCGCCGCTAATCGGCTCATACTGACGTTTACCAACTTCAAGGCGGGGCACCCCCTCAAGCAGCGCTTGGGTATAGGGATGGTTTCCCGAGATACATCACAATGACTCGATCTGATATATGTTCAATGACGCTTATATCATGGCTAATAAATAGGTAGGTCAGATCCAACTGGTCTTTTAGCGCCACAAATAGATTTAGGATTTGCGCTTGAATTGAGACATCCAGCGCGGCGATGGATTCGTCGCAAACTAAAAACTCAGGTGAGACAGCAAGTGCTCTGGCAATGCCGATGCGCTGGCGCTGGCCACCAGAAAACTGATGAGGATAGCGCCGCATCGCCTCGGTATCCAAACCAACTCGGTGCATAACTTCGGCGGCAAATTCATGCTTTTGCGCTGGGGTAATCAATTGGTGGTATAGTGGCGCTTCGGTAACAATATCAATCACACGTTTGCGAGGATTCAAAGATGAAAAAGGATCTTGAAAAATCATCTGCGTACGCAAAGCATCAGGGATCGACTGGTTTTGC
>RGCC01000147.1 GCA_009919335.1 Alphaproteobacteria bacterium | reverse complement strand
GAATAGATAAAGATCAAGCCGGTT
Source organism: Alphaproteobacteria bacterium (assembly GCA_009919335.1). Lineage (GTDB taxonomy): Bacteria > Pseudomonadota > Alphaproteobacteria > Puniceispirillales > Puniceispirillaceae > UBA3439. Next base: position 2,822 of record RGCC01000147.1, on the reverse strand, counting down.
TTGTCATCCCCAAATCCGGCGGCAAACATTAACGGGATGAAACGGGAGAGAGCAATGAAATCTATAGTAAAAACGCTTTTGGTGACAGCTGTCACCGCGGTAATGGCCACCTCGGCCAACGCGGCTGACCTTGTGTTGAAATTTGGCCATGTTGGCCAGCCTGGCTCACTTTTTGATATGTCGGCAAACGAGTTTGCGCGCATCGCCAATGCAAAGCTGGCAGGCAAAGCCGAAGTTCAAGTCTTTGGTTCAAGCCAGCTTGGCAAGGATAAAGAGCTGCTGCAAAAGTTAAAGCTCGGTCAGATTGACTTTTCGCTACCATCATCAGTGATGTCGTCAGTGTCTGACGAGTTTGGCGTTTTTGAGATGCCATACATCATCCAAGACCGCGACCACATGAAAAAGGTTCAGGCTGCGCTTGGTGACACATTCCAAGATGCGGCCGGTGCGAAGGGCTATCACATCCTGTCCTATTGGGAAAATGGCTTCCGCCACATCACCAACAACACCCGGGCAATCAATGTGCCAACCGATCTTCAGGGCATCAAGCTGCGGACACCTAAGGGGGCGTGGCGCGTCAAGATGTTCAAACTTTATGGTGCGAACCCGACACCAATGGCATTTTCAGAAGTCTTCACCGCCCTGCAAACAGGCGTGATTGATGGTCAGGAAAATCCATATGCACAAATCGCCTCAGCGAAATTTCAGGAAGTGCAAAAATATCTCTCGATCACTGGCCATGTTTACACACCGGCATATGTGCTGACGTCAAAGGCTGGCTTTGGCAAATTGCCGGCTGATGTACAGGCCGCGTTACGCGAAGCTGCAACCGAAACTCAGGCCTATGTCTATGAGACAGCTGCCCGTCTGGAAAATGAACTGCTGACCGTCATTAAAGATGCCGGCGTTGCGGTGAACACAGCCGATAAAGCGGCCTTCATTGCAGCATCAAAGCCGATTTATGACGATTACGCATCATCTGTAAAAGGTGGTGACGCATTGATCAGCAAGGTGCAGAACGCTGCAAAATAACGAGGAAAATCGGCTATCCGGGAGGCTTGTCTCGGATAGCCAGCTTCATTGGTTTAATCACTTTAAAGACGTTAGCCTAATAATAAACTAGTCCTTGAGGCTGGGATCATAGCGGCCGAAATAAAGGGTCAGGGGGACCTGCTGAAATGTCCATTGCGGAAACAAACTTGTTGCAGCGCGTGATGACCACTGCGCTTGAATGGTTTTTGATTTTCTTGATGATCTTGCTGACCGTTGTCGTTGTGACGGCGGTATTGTTCCGGATTGCTGGCGACTCGCTGTCTTGGTACGACGAGGTCGCGGCGGTTCTGCTGTCATGGGTAACCTATTATGGTGCCTGTCTTGCAGCATTAGAGCGCAAACATATCGGTGTTGACTCGGTTTTGTTAATGCTGCCATCAAAATTTCGTCTTATTGGTGTGGTTGTTGCCGAATGTTTTGTCATTGGATTTTTCATATTGATGGCATGGGCAGGCTATCAGGTCGTCGCTATTCTTGAGGGCGAGACATTGGTAAGCCTGACGTGGGTATCGGTGCAGTTCACCCAGTCAGTGATTCCGGTAACAGCGATTATTTTCATTGTCTGCGAGCTTTTGAGCGTCCCGGGCTATTGGCGCGCGGTTGCCTCTGGTCAATCGCTAAACGATCACTAGGAACAATTTGATATGTTGATATTCATTATTCTATTGGCCGTGATCAGCCTGATCTGCATCAATGTACCCATTGCTATCTCGTTGGCGCTGGCTGGCGTTCTCGGACTTTTGCTAACCGAGGGGCCGGGGTCACTGGTGACTGTCGCGCTTGATATGTATGACGGATCAACAAAGTTTTCGTTGATCGCGATTCCGATGTTTGTGCTAGCCGGTGCGATTATGAACGCTGGCGGTGTGACCAAGCGTTTGATCGAATTTGTGTCGGCCCTTATTGGTGCCGTGCGCGGCGGCTTGGCGATGGTATCGATTGGCGTATCATTGTTTTTTGCCGAGATTTCTGGTTCAGCTGTTGCCGATGTTGCGGCGTTGGGATCAATTATGATCCCTGAGATGAAAAAGCGTGGCTATGGCGGGCCGTTTGCTGCTGCGGTGACATCGTCGTCGGCGTCACTAGCAATTATTATTCCGCCGTCAATCCCAATGATCCTTTATGCAGTGTCAGCGAACACCTCGGTTGAACAATTATTTGTTGCCGGATTTATTCCAGGCCTGATGGGCGCAATTGGTATGATGGGCGTTTCTTGGTGGTTTGCGCGGCGGTATAATCTGCCGGTCGAAGAAGCCTTTAACTGGCCGCGCTTGCGGGCTGCAGCCATTGAGGCTGGCCCGACATTCCTGCTGCCGATCATTATCCTTGGCGGAATCTTCGGTGGGTTTGTGACTGCAACTGAGGCTGCTGGTCTGGATGTGGTATCGCGAAGTCGATTTCAAACAATTGCATCGGGCCATGCTTGAAGGCGGGATGCAAACCGCCGTGGTGATGGTGCTGGTGGCGGCATCGGTGTTGATGGGGGGATTTTTGACCCGCGCACAGATTCCGCAAGAATTGGCCGCGCAGATGGTTGCCTTCACCGATAGTAAATTTGTCATCCTCTTCATCTTGAATATTTTCTTCCTGATTATCGGGTTTTTCTTACATTCGGCAGCGGCCATTATTCTGGTTGTACCGATCGTGGTTCCGTTGATCCAAGAGGTGGGCATTGATCCTGTACATTTTGGCTTGGTGGTAACGTTGAACCTTGCCATTGGTCAGCAAACACCGCCGGTCGCATCGGTGCTGATTACCGCCTGTTCAAT
>RGCC01000146.1 GCA_009919335.1 Alphaproteobacteria bacterium | reverse complement strand
CGTGCTTTTGAACCGCCTTTGAAAGGCACCTTTTTATGAGGAATTCCGTATGTGTCAAAGAACAGATGCCCAATGCCTGAGTGCATTGTTGTCGCGCCAGACGTACCCCATGTGTGAACCTTGCCCGATGCTTTTGCATTAGCAATAAACTCGGCCATGTTTTTGGCAGGGTTTGATGTGTGAACCTGAAGTGAAGTCACAAGCTGTGACATACATCCTAGGTTAACCCAATCGTCTTTCACACTGTAGGGTTTATCTTTTCCTTTGGCCAATTCACCAACGATAAAGGTGCCGATGTTGATCATATAAAGTGTGTGACCGTCTGCTTTTTCACCAAGAACTTGTTTTGCACCTTTTTGTCCAGATGCGCCTGGCACGTTGACGATGTAGGCAGGCTGCCCACCCATGCTTTCAGCTTCATGCAGGTATGATGCAAAGCCACGTGATGTGGTATCAGTTCCGCCACCAGCGGAGAAACCAACAACGATTTTTACCGGCTTTGATGGGTAAGAACCGTGCCCTCCTGCAATTGCCGAACCAGAGGCTAGGGTTAACGCCGCTGCGCTAAGGGCGACTGTTTTCAAAATTCTCATTTATTCCTCCGAAAGTTTAATTGAGTTTTTTTGTACAGATAATAAGACCACAATTTGTGTCTCTTTGGGCCCTTCATGTCAATCCATTTCTATAAATTCAGCCAGATTCTTTATAATTATCAATATTTAAAATTTTGCGGCTTACGAGTTCCAAGCTAATACATAAAGGGTTTTTAAATTTTCCAATTTAGGCATAATCCATCTGACGGATTTGGGTGGGCAGCAGTTTGTTCACGTGTTTTCATCAGACACCATCGGCAGGCTTTGGTTGGCGGCGGTGCCAAGATTTATGCAAATACAACCCGAAGGAATTGTTTTTATGGCGACCCCCCCCGAGGAAATGGTTTTTATTGGCGTCAGTAAGCCGGGTGGGCCGGATGCCCTTACCTTGCTCAAAGCCCCTGTTCCCCATCCAGGCGCAGACGAGGTGCTGATCAAGGTTCATGCGGCAGGTGTTAATGGTGCTGATTTGCGGGAACGTCAGGGAAAATACCCGGTTCCTTTAGGTGCGCCAGATATCATGGGTTTGGAGGTATCGGGCGAGGTCGTCGCAGTTGGAAACTCTTGCCAACGTTTGAAACCGGGGGATAATGTCTGCGCGCTGTTAATCGGAGGGGGCTATGCTGAATATGCGGTTGCGCCCGAGGGCCAATGTATGCGCGTTCCGGCCGGTGTGTCGGTGGTAGATGCGGCTGGCCTGCCTGAAGTTTTCTGCACTGTATGGACAAATATGATGGATCGCTGCCGGTTACAGGCCGGTGAGACTGTTCTTGTTCAGGGCGGTACCAGCGGTATTGGCTTTGCCGCGATCAAGATTGCCAAGGCATTTGGTGCGTCTGTTTTTGCCACGGCGCGCACTGCTGCAAAATGTGACGCGATCCGTGTGCAGATGCTGCGATTAATTATACAGTTGATGATTTTCACGATGTCGCGCTTGAATTGACGAATGGCCGCGGTGTCGATGTGATTATCGATATTATCGGCGGTGATTATCTGCCACGAGAGGTTGCGCTGCTTGCCCATGGCGGACGGTTGATGATCATCAATTTGCGCGGGGGAAAAATTGCAGAAGTTGATTTTGGCCATGTCCATAGCAAGCATCTTACCATTACCGGCGCACGATTAAGGCCACGGTCAATTGCCGAGAAATCTGCTATTTGCCGATCACTGGAGGCGAATGTCTGGCCGTTGTTTGAGGATCGCACCATTATGCCTGAAACTTATGCGGTATTTCCCTTTAGTGAGGCAGCAGCAGCACATCGCCTTATGGAGTCAAGTGAACATATTGGCAAGGTTTTGCTGGTGCCGTAACCGGCTGAAAAGCTCTAGTCAGCGTTTGGAAAGAATAACTGTTTACCATTCACACGGAACGCCGCAATCGCACTCTGTCCTTTTTTGGAAATCAGCCAATCAATAAATGCCTGACCCTCTTTAGATTTGACGGTTGGGCATTTCTCCGCACTAACCAGCATCGCCCCATAGGGGTTAAATAATTGGTCATCACCTTCAACCATGATTTTAAAATCGCCCTTGTTACCATGCGCGCTCCATGAGGCTCGGTCACTCAATGAATAGGCGCCCATTCCAACTGCAGCATTCAACGTTGCTCCCATACCCGAGCCCGTTTCACGATACCAGTCGCCCGATCCGGCGGTTTGATCAATATTGGCCACTTTCCACAAGGATTTTTCCTTGCCATGAGTGCCCGAATCATCGCCCCGTGACGCAAATATTGACTTGGAAGTGGCAATTTTTGCCATCGCGCTGGCGATATTCTTGCTGCCGGCAATGCCAGCCGGATCAGCTGCGGGGCCAATAATCACAAAATCATTATACATAATGTCATAACGCTGCAGCGCATAACCATCGGCAACAAACTTGTCCTCACGCTGGCGGCTATGAACAAGCAAGACATCACCATCGCAATTCATCGCATTTTTTATTGCCGCACCGGTGCCAACCGCAACAACATTAACGGTAATACCGGTATCAGACTTGATCATCGGTAGGAGATAATCATAAAGGCCTGAATTTTTTGTCGATGTGGTGGACTGCACAAGTATTGACATATCGGCCATTGCCGAACTGGCTGCAAAGAGTGCGCTAATTGCCAGTGAACTTCGAATTGCCAGTAAACTTAAAGTCTTCATTTGATGTCCTTAGCCTTTGCTGACGGGTTGATAATCATAGAACTAGTTTGCCGGCCAGATAGGCCTTGGCGGCAGCTGATTTCGGATTTTCAAAGAATGATCCTGCCGCGCTATGTTCAGCCAATTTTCCGTGATGCA
>RGCC01000145.1 GCA_009919335.1 Alphaproteobacteria bacterium | reverse complement strand
AAGCACGCGTTAAAAATCTTCTATTCATAATGACCCTCCCAGTCTTTAGATTTTTACTTTTTGGCGTCGCCGCCGATAAAGACAGGATTATTAAGCGACACTGATTGAGGCTTCGTCAAGCTTTGTATGCAAAACTGCCTTGAAAATTATTTACCAAAAACACCTGCGGCGCCCGTGCGCCGCCAAAACATTTCACCGGCACTTATTCTGCCTGATCGGAAATAGCCCAGCCCAATGGCATGATCCGTTGCCGGCGCGGCGACTTGTATCACCAAAATTGCATCAACAAAATTACAACACCAAAATTGCAACATCGATATTGCCACGGCGGTCGTAATGATTAGGATATTGATAGCATGTTGGCCGCGCCAGCTTTGAACATGATTTAGAGTAAATGGCGATAACGCTACCCTGTTAAAATGACGGCTTTGATAAAGGTTTGGGATAATTGAACGAGCATAAATCCATCACCACGATTGAAACGTTGGTTACTGACTGGCTTGGCCGTTTTAACGCGGCGATGACATCAAGAGCTGCGGCGTCGAGCGATGCGCCAGCTGGTCTTGCTGACCTCTTTCATGATGACAGCTACTGGCGCGACGCGCTGGCGTTGAGCTGGCACCTAAAAACCGTTACTGGCGCTGCGTCAATTCTAGATTTGCTTCCCAGTGTGGCGGCAAATTCGGGGCTTGGGCCGTTAACGCTCGACCTTAACGCCACCGCGCCGCGCCTCGTCAATCGGGCTGGCACCGAAACAGTTGAAGCCTTCTTCACCTTTAACACTGATCATGCACATTGCCGTGGTATTTTACGGCTGTGTCCGGATAGCCAGAACCCAGACCACTACCGCGCATGGACATTCTTTACCGCGATTGATGCGCTGATCGGCTTTGAGGAAAAAACCGACCGTAACCGGCCAACCGGACAATCCTATTCGCGCGATTTTCGTGGCCCCAACTGGCTGGATAAGCGCGTCACTGCCTCCAGCTATGACGACCGCGATCCCAGCGTGCTGGTTATTGGTGGCGGACAGGCCGGCCTCTCCATCGCCGCACGGCTGACCCAGCTTGGCATTGACACATTAATTGTCGATAAGAACAGCCGCATCGGCGATAATTGGCGCAACCGCTATCATGCGCTGACCTTGCATAATCAGCTTCATGTGAACCACCTCCCCTATATGCCGTTTCCACCGACATGGCCGACCTATATTCCAAAGGATATGCTGGCCTTGTGGTTTGAGTCCTATGCCGCAGCGATGGAGTTGAATTTTTGGGTCAGTTGCGAAGTGACCTCGGCAATCTATGATGATGATAAAGCGCGCTGGCAAGTGGATATAAAACGCGCCGATGGCACCCTAAGGCAAATGACACCGCGTCATGTTATCATGGCCAGCCTTTCAGCCTTCAAAGGGCCGACGCTTCATTCCAGTCAATATCATGATGGCGATGATTGGTCAGGCAAACACGCCATTGTTCTTGGATGCGGCAATAGCGGCCATGATATCTCACAAGACCTCTATTCAAGCGGCGCCAAGGTCACGATGATCCAGCGTAGCCCAAGCCTTGTGGTCAATATCGAACCCAGCGCGCAATTTCCCTATAAACTATATGAAGAAGATCGGAGCACCGATGAGTGTGATTTCATCACCACATCAATGCCGACCCCGCTGGTCAAAGCGGCGCATCGTCATTTCACCAGATCCGCGCGTGAAACCGATAAACCGCTGCTAGATGCGTTAGAAAAAATCGGCTTTAAGCTTGATTTCGGCGAGGATGACACTGGCTGGCAATTCAAATATCTGACCCGTGGTGGCGGCTATTATTTCAATGTCGGTTGTTCAAACCTGCTGGCCGAAGGTGCAATTGATCTTGTGCAATTTGATCAGATTGAACAATTTACCGAGCGCGGTATGCAGATGAAAGATGGCCGCGCCATTAATGCCGATATTGTGATTTTGGCGACCGGCTACAAGCCGCAGGAACACCTTGTTGAGAAGATGTTTGGCGAGATGGTTGCGGCACGCGTTGGCCCAATTTGGGGCTTTGGCGATGGGGTGGAACTGCGCAACATGTATTGTCAGACTGGTCAGCCCGGCCTATGGTTTATCGCTGGCAGTTTTGCGCAATGTCGGATTTATTCGAAATATCTGGCCTTCCAGATCAAAGCATTAGAAGAAGGGCTTGTGCCGCCCCAGCGACCAGCATCACAATAAACGGTTCTCCCCCCTTGTTCCCCATAAATAACGAGACATGAAAATGAAATTTGCAGCGATTAACGGCATCTCTATCCACTATCAATTTGATGATGCGGGCGCAGGAAAACCGCTGATTGTGTTTTCCAACTCGCTCGCCACCGATTTTCGCATCTGGCAAGATTGTGTGGATGACCTATCGGCTGATTATTCCATCCTACGTTATGACAAACGCGGTCATGGTCTCTCGGGCATGGGAACGCCACCCTATCAGATTGATGATCATGTCAATGATCTGGTCGCCCTGATGGATCATCTTGGTCTTTCTGGTGGGGTTGTTGTCGGGCTTTCGGTTGGCGGCCTGATCGCACAAGGCGTTCATCACGCTCGTCCTGACCTTGTACGGGCGCTGATCCTTTGTGACACGGCAGCCAAAATTGGCAATGCCGATATGTGGAATGACCGGATTGCGATTGCCCGCGAAGGCGGCTTGGCAGCGCTTGTTGACGCCAATATGCAACGCTGGTTCTCGCCCGCCTTCCACACCGAGCGCGCAACCGATCTAGCCGGTTTTATTGCCATGTTTACCCGTACACCGCTTGAGGGCTACATCGGCACTGGCATGGCGATCCGCGATGCTGATTTCCGTGATCAGGCGCCATCGATTGCGGTGCCGACGACCTGTGTTGTTGGGGATCAGGACGGCGCAACCCCG
>RGCC01000144.1 GCA_009919335.1 Alphaproteobacteria bacterium | reverse complement strand
GGCATCACCGCGATATCAAGCAATCACCAGATGGTATCAAAAATATGGTCGCTGGACGCTGCTTTTAAGCTGGGTGCCGATCATTGGTGATCCGATCACGGTTGTTGCTGGCGTGTTAAGAGAACCGTTCAAAAGTTTTATTTTGATTGTCGCGTTGGCAAAAACCTCGCGTTACGTCGTGATTGCATTATTTGCTGAAAAATTTGCTTCCGGATAGCCGCTATCGGCAGGTATGATTGCCCATGTCGCCCCTTACCACAGTGAAAACCACCCGAAGGTAAAACCCGCGACAACCCTATGATGAGAAAAGGAATGCCCGCATGATTGATTTTTACACTTGGACGACGCCGAACGGGCGTAAAGTTTCGATCCTGCTCGAAGAGCTTGGCATTGATTATGTAACACATTCGATCAACATCACTCAGGGCGATCAGAACAGTCCCGAATTTTTGAAAATCAGTCCGAATAATAAAATCCCGGCAATTGTTGATCGGGATAATGGCCTGACCCTAATGGAGTCGGGTGCTATCATGCACTATCTTGCGGAAAAGCATGGACGGTTTCTGCCAACAGATCCGGCAGAGCGTGCCCGTGTCAATGAATGGCTGATGTGGCAAATGGGCGGGTTTGGCCCAATCCTTGGTCAGGCGCATCATTTCCTGCATTTCAATCCGGGCAAATCAGACTATGCCGAAGAGCGGTTCCGTAATGAAGTTGCACGACTTTACGGCGTTCTCGACCGGCGGCTTGGGGGGCGTGACTATATTTGCGATGATTATTCGATTGCCGATATGGCGATCTGGCCGTGGGTTTCACGCTATGAATGGCAGCAGGTCAATCTGGCCGATTATCCGAATGTCCGCGCATGGTATCAACGCCTGCTTTCGCGTGACGCCGTGCAAAAAGGCTATCATGTGCCAAAGCATATGGGCGAAATTCCAGCCGGATAATCAGCTCTACCGACAAAATTTCCAGCGGAACAGCAATGGTGATCTGCATCCAATAATTGTGCCAATTGCTGCCATCACTGGCCAGCTCTCTGCTGCCAGCCTTTGACGACAACCTATAGTTTGGCTCGTTGAAATTCTGCGCGACGTCATGCTAGCCTTTACCATCGCAACCTTAATAAAGCCGGTCGGCGTTGGGAGGACGGGATGAAACTTACAATTATTGCGCGAAGCCGCGATGATTTTGGTGTGATCGTCAATAGCGAGAAGATGCACCAAACCAAGCAATCAATTTTTAAGGTAAATATATCAGACGCCGACCTTCATGAACTGACCGAGAGCCGAGTTGATAAGGAACATCTTATCGAATTTGCCTTTAATTTTCTGCTCGAACGCGAGACGGTTGAGGAGATTCAATCATCCTTCACCATCAAGACCATCACCCACTATTTCCCTGAATTCCCCGAGCAGGTTCAAGCATGGGTTGACGAAAACGCCGAATAAAGCACCGCCATATCAAGTTTCGGCTGGCGTTTTTCGGCTGGCGTTGAGTTTAGCGCGGCAAAATAACCGACTTTCGCCTGCAGTAAGTCGGCACGAAAACGGCATTACACAGCATTACATGGCATGACAATTGCAAGGGCCTCATCAAGGTCAGTCCTCTAATCAGTCCAAAGCTTACGTAAACGAGCATTTGATCCTGATTAGCCTTGGACTAGACCTCCGATGAGAACCCTCATCAGTTTGAACGACTGGTGGGGGTTTTTCTTTAATGAAAAGTCACAATAATCATCATCAGAAATCGACAGACCTATTATGCTTGATGCTGCAAAGATATCGGTCAAGCCAAAGGCCCCGTTCCAATTATCCACCCCCCCGTGACAAGATCTGCAAAAACCAGCTAACCTGATATTTGAAATACCCGCTTACCAAAATTTCATATGAGGCAAAAATGGATAACCTAGCTGACTTTCTGCTCTATGGCGGCATTGCTATTCTGTGTCTTGCGCTTATCGGCAAAGCGCTTACTGGCCGTAAACGGGATCATGATAGGAATTAATCACGATGATGGTGACGATCTGGTGTCAAACTGGCGACAAACCGGCACCAGACCAGCGTTAAAGCCCAAATTTAACGCCCCTGCCAAGCCCGCATTTGACAGAATAGGTTAGTCGTCACAAACTTGGCGTAGATATTGCGGTGCTTGGTAAAACATAACACCGCCAGAACAAACGGAGATGATCACACAAATACCGAGACAAATCATGACACCATTTATTGCAAAATTAATCAAACGGGGCTGCGTTACGACGCATAGAGACTGCCCAATTGATGATCTGATACAGGTGCTTGCACAACGGCGCATCGGTACGATTGTGGTGATTGACGGCGATAATCAGGTGATTGGAATCGTTTCAGAACGTGACATCATCCGGCATTTATCAACCGGCGCCCAAACCGCCGGCACCAAGACCAAAGACATTATGACAAGCAAGGTTATCACGGTCGAAACCAACGTCACCTCATCTCAGCTTATGCAGCTTATGACCGAAAACCGCATTCGCCATGTGCCCATCACCCGTGATGGTCATCTTGTTGGCATTGTGTCGATTGGCGATGTGGTCAAACGGCTTTTGGAAAAATATGAGCAAGAGGCCGAACAGCTCAGACAATTCATCAATTCCTAGTGATGCCAAAACCTAGCTAACGAGTATAATCGCACCAACAAGGATCAGAACGCCGCCCGTTATTCGATTTATCCGGCGGCGCAAAGATGATGAATTCAGCGTTTTTGAGACATGATCAACCAGCACCCCCATGCCAAGATTCCCCAAAAACGGCACCAGTGCCGATAGCCCGCCAATGACTGCTATATCAATCGGCTGTAATCTATCGACGTTAAAAAATCCGGGCAAAATACCGATATAGAACAAAATCGCCTTTGGGTTGCCAAGGATAACCA
>RGCC01000143.1 GCA_009919335.1 Alphaproteobacteria bacterium | reverse complement strand
TAACAGTGAAAAAATACCTTATTGCAGCAACACTGATCGTTTTCGCTAGCGCCGGAGCGACTGCCGCGCCAAGTGGCACTTTCAAACAGGCCCATGAATACGGATTTGGTGACAAATCCAGCCTCGATCCGGCTTCACGCGGCCGTGTCATGCAGATTACAGAAAAGCTAATGAGTCGCCTCATTCGGCCAGACATGAAGGGATCACCAAGCCCAGACCTTGCGGTTTCATGGTCAGCAAATTCTCAAGCCACCGAATGGACATTAAAATTGCGTGACGGCGTTAAATTCCACGATGGCAGCGCGTTCGACTCTGGCGACGTAATCTACACATTTAACCGTGTACTGAACCCAGAAAATAAATCGCCAGCACGATCCGCCATCAAGATGATCGAAAAAATGGAAGCGCCGGACAAATCAACCGTTACCTTTAAGCTGTCAACACCATTTGCCGACCTACCGCTTCAGCTGATGGATTATCGCCTGCGAATCATCCCCGAGGGATCGGGCAACAGCATCGCATCATCAGGCATTGGCACTGGTCCATTCAAGCTGGTGAAATTTGATGCTGCTGGCACTACAAAACTCGAAGCCAATATGGATTATTGGGAAGGTGCCCCAGGCGTTTCGAAGATGGAAATCATCGGGATTGGTGACGGTCAAGCGCGCTTGCAAGCTTTGCTTGGCGGTCAGATCCACTTTGAGGACAAGGTGACCAACCAGCAAAAGCCCATGTTCGCCAACAACAGCAAATTCAAAATGATGGAAGTGCCAACTGGCAACTGGCGCGGTCTGGTTTTCCGCACTGATGTTGCGCCTTTTACCGATGTGCGGGTTCGCCAAGCAGTCCGCATGGCAGCTGACCGTGGTGAACTGGTCAAACTTATCATGGGCGGAGCGGCCACCGTTGCGTGCGATACGCCTGTGAAACCTGATGATCAATATCGCGCTGATATTAAATGTCCGCAGGACATTGCCGGTGCCAAAAAACTTCTCAGCGAAGCAGGCTTTGAAAATGGTATTGACGTGGATGTCTATGTGGCAACATTGGAACCAACATGGCCAATCCTAGCCGAAGCCTACCAACAACAAGCTGCAAAAGCGGGCATACGGGTAAACATTAAACAGGTGCCATCAGATGGGTATTGGAAAGACACATGGATGCAAAAGACGGTTTCTGCAACGCGTTGGAATGAGCGCCCCGCTGACTCGGCATTACATGAAATCTACCTTTCAACAGCGAAATGGAACGAGTCCTATTATAGGGATGCTGATTTTGATGCCCTTTTGGCTGAAGCGCGGCGCGAGTTAAACTTTGACAAACGCAAGGCGCTTTATGTACAGGCACAAAAGCACCTTTACTCAACTGCTGGTACATTAATCCCCTATCACGTTTCAAAACTCTATGTGATGGCTGCCAATGTTAACGGTATTGACGCAGTGGAAAATCATTCAATCCGCTGGCATAAGGTAACGGTCAAATAAGTAGGCCTATTCATCTAACCTAGATACAAGCCAGCCAAATCATAAAGCATAAGCTGCGAGGCTGGCTTTTATCTATGCCGACCACATAACTGAATGAGCAAGGAGTAGATTGTGCTTTTCATGCTGATAAGAAGAGTATTACTTGGCGGCGTGACAGTGTGCATTGTGTCCTTAATCATTTTTTCTGGCGTAGAGATGCTGCCAGGAGACGCCTGTACGCAATTTCTAGGTGAATATCAGGCTGACGACGAGCTTCTAGCCCAATGCCGCAAGGATCTTGATCTAAACCGGCCAGCCATTGACCGCTTTGCTGAATGGACGCAAGGCGCTGTTAGCGGCGATCTTGGCCTAGCTGCCGATGGCAAAACTAAAATAAGCACAATTGTTGGGGACCGGCTGAAAAACTCTTTACTTCTGGCGTTCTGCGCCATGAGTTTAGGTATTCCGCTCGCCCTGCTGCTGGGTGTTATCAGTGGGCTGTGGCGTGACCGTCTGCCAGATATCATCGCGTCAACGCTGGCTATTTTTGCCATGACAATCCCTGAATTTGTTTCGGCAACCCTGCTCATTCTTGTGCTTAGCATCTGGCTTGGCTGGCTGCCTGGCATTGTCCTGACCTCAGCCGCAGCACCAGCAAGCGAATTCTTTCCTGAGATATTGCTTCCTGTGATCGTTTTATCCTTTGTGATGTGCGCTCATATAATGCGCATGGTTATATAATGCGCATGGTTCGCTCATCGGTTATCGATGTAATGGCCAGCGACTATATTCAAATGGCAACTTTGAAAGGCGTCCCATATTGGCAAATGGTATTTCGGCACGCCCTTCCAAACGCATTATTGCCGGCGATTAATGTAGTAGCATTGACCATCGCTTGGCTGCTAGGTGGTGTCGTCGTGATTGAAGTTGTGTTCAACTACCCAGGCCTTGGACGGCTGATGATTGACTCAATTTCTGACCGGAACCTTCCGGTGGTGCAATCCATCGCGCTGATCGTTGCTAGTATCTATGTATGCGTCAATCTTGCAGCAGACCTGTTGACAATGATTGCCAATCCAAAACTCCGCACGATGTATATGAGGAAACAATGACCCTATCCTCTGCCAGCTACCAGCAAGAAAAAGGTCGATTCGTTCCGGTCATGAAGGATATTTTGGCAAGGCCTTCAGGGCGCATTGGCCTGACATTAGTATTTCTTCATATCCTGTTGGCACTGCTAAGCCCCTCAATAGCACCATATGACTACAAATTGCAGAACTCTGCACTCATGCTGAGCCCTCCATCTACTGAACATTGGCTTGGAGCTGATCATTTGGGGCGTGATATCCTTTCACGCACTCTAATGGGTGGCCGCGAGGCCTTGCTTGTTACGGGGATTGCAACACCGCTTGCTGTGATGTGGGGAGGATTTATCGGCATATTATTCGGTTTGGTTGGCGGCCGTGTCGA
>RGCC01000142.1 GCA_009919335.1 Alphaproteobacteria bacterium | reverse complement strand
CGCTGATATTCTGGCACAGCACACTGACAGCCCTGCCATGTTGCAGACCGCCCAGAAAGCTGGTGCGCTTGGGTTTGGCCAGTCAAGTGACATGAAAGCATTTGCCCCTAAGGCACAGCTGTTTAGCTCGGTCAATAACTGGGGGCCTTATTACGTTGATAAGATCCAACAGTTGATGGATGGCAAATGGTCAACAGGCGATGGCCCTGATCATTGGGCGGGCAATACATGGGTTGGTATGTCCGATGATTATCTGGTGCTGTCACCATTTGAAAATATGCCTGCCGATGTTGCCGCCGCCGCGGCCAAGGCTGCGGCTGATATTAAATCAGGTGCGAACAAGATCTTTACCGGCCCGATCATGGATAATACTGGCAAGCTGCGTGTGCCTGCTGGCAAAACCTTGAATGATGGAGAGCTGTTCACGACCCTCGATTATTATGTCGACGGAATTGCTGGCAAGATCCCTGGCTAAGTATCTGGCGTTATGGTCAGGCAATTATAAGGCCTGATCTGTTAAACATCACGAAAGAGGGGCGCTCGCTTGCGGGGGCCCCTTTTAGTTTGCCTAATCATAATTTGCCTAATGCTATTTTGCTGGGTTTTTGATGTTATTGGCGCCAGTGCTGATCCCTCGTTTCAGCAGAAAAACCTTTTTAATTCGGGTTAGGCAGGCTAGAAAAAGGCAATCTTTTCACCCGTCCCAGCACAGAATGTAGTTATGACACAGTCCGACAAACCCAGTATTTTTGTGACGCGCCGTTGGCCAGCTGATGCCGAAGCTGCGCTGTCTCACTATTTTGCACCGACTTTTAACATGGCTGATACGCCGCTCACCGCCGCTGAAATGGCCGCCGGCTTTGCCAGTCACGACGCCATTGCGCCAACAGTGTCTGACAGGATTGGCGCCGATATCATTACCGCTGGCGCAGCGGGCAAAGGGCGGCTGATCGCGAATTTTGGTGTTGGCACAAATCATATTGATCTTGGCGCGGCGGCGGCGGCAGGCATTGCAGTTAGCAATACGCCGGGGGTGCTGACCGATGCCACTGCCGATCTTGCGATGACGTTGATCTTGATGTTGTCGCGCCGTGCAGGCGAGGGTGAGCGGGAATTGCGCGCTGGTGACTGGCATGGATGGCGGCCAACACATCTGATGGGGCGCTCGCTTCAGGGGAAAACGCTGGGAATTGTCGGGATGGGCCGGATTGGCAAGGCGGTGGCACAGCGTGCGGCTTTGGGCTTTGGCATGGACATTGTTTTCTATAACCGGTCGCGGGTTGACGATATTTCGGCTTATCCGGCGCGTCAGCTTGATGATGTTGAAAGCGTGTGTCAAATGGCCGATTGCCTGTCGCTGCATTGTGCTGCGAGTGCTGATACTTTCCATATTTTGAATGCTGACCGATTGGCAATGATGAAGCCTGATGCTTATGTGATTAATACGGCGCGCGGCGATGTTGTTGATGAGGCTGCGTTGGCGGCGGCGTTGGCGGCAAACCGGCTTGGTGGGGCGGGGCTTGATGTTTTTCAAGGCGAGCCGGTTATTGATCCGGCATTACTGGCCGCGCCAAACACCGTTTTATTACCGCATCTTGGATCGGCAACAATTGAAACACGGACGGCGATGGGGCTGAAAGTTGTCGAGAATGCCCGCGCTTTTTTTGCCGGAAACCCCCTCATCGATCCGGTTTAGAGTGGCAAGATAATGCAGGCTGACCTCAAGGGCGAACAGCTGGTTCGCGATAGCTTTACCGCGGCACTTGCGGCCGGACAGCCCGGCCTCATTACGTCATCGGCCTATAACCGGTTGCCCCAAACGCCGACGGCGATCATTGCGCTTGGCAAGGCTGCGGGTGCGATGGCGGCAGCGGTTCGTGACGCGGGTTACCGAGGGGTGGGGCTTGTTATTACCACTGATGAAAACCATCGCCAGATCGCCGGATTTGAGTGTTTTGCCAGCGCCCATCCAGTGCCGGACGAACGCGGGCTTGCTGCCGCTACGGCGGTTGAAAAAATGGCTTTGGGGCTTGGTGCCAAAGACCATCTGTTGCTGCTGATCAGCGGTGGTGGCTCGGCATTGTTGCCGGCGCCAGCGATCGGTATCAGCCTTCGGCAAAAAATTGCGCTGAATGACGCCTTATTGGCCAGCGGTCTTGATATCCACGCGATGAATGTGGTGCGGCGATTGTTTTCACGCCTGAAGGGCGGGCAATTGGCGCGACTGGCGGCACCTGCGGCAATAACCCAGTTTCTGTTATCTGATGTCCCCGGCGATTTGCCGCAATCGATTGCCAGCGGGCCTGCGGTTGCTGATCCGGTGCCGTTTGAAGAGGCGGTGGCGCTGATCCACAAACATCATCTTGACCGGCTGGATTTTGTCGCGCCGCATCTAGATGCCATTAAGGCAGGTAAAATCGCCGGGCCGGTTCGCCCGGGTGATCCGGTGCTGGCAAATGTGAAAACGCATATTCTGGCCAGTCTTCCGGCGCCAGCTCTTGATGGTGAGGCTAGCCAGATGGCGGTAAAGCTGGCGGGGCAAATCATTGATCATTACCAGCGTGGTGGCGCTCAGCCTTATGTGCTGGTGGCTGGCGGCGAGACAACGGTGACGCTGGATCCGGCAAAGCCGGGCAAGGGTGGCCGCTCGCAGGAATTAGCGGTGGCGTTTGCAGCGGCGATGCAGGCAGCAGGGACAAAGGCACCGCGCACTTGGGTTATTTTGGCGGGTGGTACTGATGGCCGCGATGGGCCAACCGATGCGGCAGGCGGGGTTATTGCGTCATCGCAGGGCTTTGATCCCAACGCGGCGGCGGCAGCGCTAGCATCACATACCAGCTATGAGTATCTAAAGGCGCATGATCAGCTATTGATGGTCGGTGCAACCGGTACCAACCTTGCTGATCTGGTGGTGATTTACGCGCAACCTTAAAGATCCACTACTGACAAACCATTCAAAAAGAGTCCGAAAGGAAAAAGGGCCGGAAAGGCA
>RGCC01000141.1 GCA_009919335.1 Alphaproteobacteria bacterium | reverse complement strand
GCACTATCTGCCTGTTCGGAGTCTGAACTTATCCTTGAGGGCAAGCGCGTCTCTGTTATCGCTGCAAATGAGATGATTGCTGTTGATCAGGCGGCCGCTGCCGAGGGCGCTGGCTTGCCTGAAATGATTGATGTGGTCAGGGCCGGGCATGCCGGTTTGAGTGCTGGTCATACTGGCGGTAACGTTAAGGTTGAGCTGCCGTTTAAACAGGTTTGGCGGGCGTCAATTGGGGGCGCCGGTAGTCAATTGACCGAACTCGCCCAGCCGGTGGTAGCAGACGGCCAAGTCTTTACCGTAACGCCGACCGGAAAGGTAACGGCCTTTGATGTAAAGACGGGCAAGGCGAACTGGCAGGTAAGTGTCGAAGAATTTACCGATGATCCATTGCCGGGCATTGCAGGCGGGCTGGCGGTTGCGGGTGACCGGCTGTTTGTGCACGCCGGTGGCCGTGTGCTGGGTGCCCTGTCAGCTAAGGACGGATCAACGCTCTGGTCGATCTCGCTGCGCCTGCCGGTACGCGGCGGGCCAACAATCATTGGGCAGGAAGCCGTCGCAGTAACCGATCTTGATGGCAACATATTCACCTATGCATCCAAGGATGGCGCATTATTTTGGCAGCGGTCCGGTTTGCCGGCAAATACCGTGGTTTACGGTGCCCCGTCGCCGGCCTATGCCAATGATCAGTTGGCAGTGGCTGGCTATGGCGGCGATATCAGTTTGATGGAGGCTAATTCGGGGCAGGTTATCTGGTCTGATACATTGGCAGCATCTAGCCCAAAAACACCATTACAGGGGCTTGGCGACATCCGCGCCCATCCGGTTTTTGATGGTGGGCTGGTTCTTGCTGTCAGTCAGGCCGGACAAATCGCGGCCTTTAATGCGCGCTCAGGCTTGTTACTTTGGGATCAGCCGATTGGCGGCATTGAAATGCCGTGGCTTGCTGGCAAGTCGGTATTTTTGCTGACAATTGATGGGCGGCTATATAGCTTGCGCCGCAGTGATGGTGCGGTGCGCTGGACAGCTGAACTGCCGGGGGCGTTGCCAGCTGGGGTGTTTGCCTCGGAAGATATCCCGCGTTATGTCGGGCCGATTGTGGCTGCGGGTAAAATTATGGTGATCTCGAAATCGGGAAACTTGTTTGAATTTAACGCAGATACCGGTGTTGGCGGTAAAGTCATGCAGGTCGGCACGGATATTGTCACCGCACCGCAGCTGAGCAATGGTATGATGTTTGTCCTTAGCGGCAATGGCACCCTCACGGCTTTTGAATAAGGTTGTTATTATTTTATGACTGTAACTTTTGCCATTGTTGGCCGGCCAAATGTTGGCAAATCAACGTTGTTTAACCGATTGATAGGCCGTCAACACGCCATTGTTGATGACCAGCCGGGGGTGACGCGCGACCGCCGCGAGGGGCAGGGCTATCTGGCCGGACTTCGGTTTAGCGTTATTGATACGGCTGGCCTTGAAGAGGCAGATGACGGCTCGCTTGAAGCGCGGATGCGCCGGCAAACCGAAATGGCGATCCAAGATGCGGATATCACCTTGATGGTGGTTGATGCCAAGGCTGGTGTTACGCCTGTTGACAAGTTTTTTGCCAGTGAAATCAGAAAATCGGGCGCACGCGTTGTGCTGCTGGCCAATAAATGCGAGGGCAAGGCGGGGGCGGCTGGTCTTTCCGAGGCTTGGTCACTTGGGCTTGGCGAGCCGGTGCCGATTTCTGCGGCGCATGGCGAGGGGCTTGTTGATCTGCATGATGCGATGCTGGCGGCCGCCGAGGCGATCGGGCTTGATGCTGTTCTCACCGGTGAGGCGGATATCGCTGATGATGATTTCGCCTTTGAAGAGAATGACGGGCAGGATGAAAAGCTGGATGCCAATGGTAACCCGATCGAGGTCTGGCAGGATGATCAGGTCAGCCAGCCGATGCGCATCGCCATCGTTGGTCGCCCAAATATGGGAAAATCCACGCTGATCAATAGTCTGATTAATGAAGATCGGCTGCTGACTGGCCCCGAGGCGGGGATCACGCGTGACTCGATTGAGGTACCGTTTGAATGGAATGGCAAGCCTTACAAATTGGTCGATACTGCCGGAATGCGCCGCCGCGCCCGAATTTCTGACAAGGTCGAAAAATTAATGGTCGACGACGCATTGCGGGCGATTCAATATGCCCATCTTTGCGTGTTGTTGATTGATGCAACCGAAGAGCTGCACAAACAGGATCTGTCGATTGCCCGCCTGATTGAAGACGAGGGCCGTGCCATTGTCATTGGGGCAAATAAATGGGATGCGGTTCGCGATAAACAGGCTGCCAGCGGGCAGATTTCGGACAGGTTACAAACCTCGCTGGCGCAATTGCGCGGCGTTCCGGTTGTGCAAATGTCGGGGCTGCATAAAAAGGGGCTCGGCAAGCTGCTTGAGGCGGCGGATGAGATGTATGGCATCTGGAATACGCGCATTTCAACCGGCCGGTTAAATCGCTGGCTGGATGTGATGCTGGAAGCGCACCCACCGCCATTGGTTGACGGGCGGCGGCTTCGTATCCGCTATATGACACAGATCAAGACACGCCCGCCGACATTTGCGCTGTTCGTCAGCCGTCCTGCCGATTTGCCAGAGAGCTATCTGCGCTATTTGACCAGCGGGTTGCGCGCTGATTTTGGCCTGCGTGGTGTGCCGATCCGCATGGTGATGCGAAAACGTGAAAACCCGTTTGCGCCAAGCTAAGCGCGCGCCATTAAATCAGATAAAACCGTGCCAAGGCGGCTTAGCAGGGCAGCAACCCGTGCCGCCCCTGCCGGATCCAGCGTGTATTTACGGGTCATATAAAGCCGCCGGTTGATCTCGATCTGCACCGATTGCTGGCGTGTCGCGGCGCGGCCATAATGTTTCGTGATATAGCCGCCAGCATAGGGATGGTTCCAGGCAATGCTGAATCCAGCAGCGATAATCTCGGCCGCCAAAACCTTGGCGATGGCCCGGTCCAGCGTGCTTTGATGCAGGTCACCAAGCACGA
>RGCC01000015.1 GCA_009919335.1 Alphaproteobacteria bacterium | reverse complement strand
TTGATGTGCTTGTCGAGCGCGCTGGCGGCCGTGATGGCCAAATGGCCGGCCGCAGCCCCTATATGCAGGCGGTGAATTTCATCGGGACTGCTGATCAAATTGGCCAGATTGTTCCCTGCCGCCTGTCGGCAGCGCGCCAGAACAGCATGACTGGCGAGATTGTCAATTTGAAGGGGGCGGCGTGAACGCGGCAAAGGCCAATAGCATCCGTATGGAATTCGAGGATAATAGCGTTCTGGCGCTTTTGTCAGGTGAACATAACCAGCATCTGGCACATATCGAAAAAACATTGGATGTCACGCTCGATTCCTTTGGTAATAGCATCAAAATCTCGGGTAGCGGCAAAGCGAGCAAAACCGCCCGCGCGGTGATCGAGGATCTGTATCGCCGGATCGCCGGGGGTAAACATGTCGACATTGATAAATCCATGGTTGATGATGCGCTGCGTTGGGCAGTGAACGGGCATCAGGCCGAGGCGGTGACGGCCGGTGAGTCGTTTGAAACCTGGAAAAAGAAGATCGTTGCCAAGACAAAAGGCCAGAACGATTACCTGAAATTATTGCGCAGTAATGAAGTGGTGTTTGGCCTTGGCCCGGCTGGAACCGGCAAAACTTATATGGCGGTGGCGCGGGCTGTAGAGGCGCTGAAAAAGCGTGAGGTTGAACGTATTATTCTGTCACGGCCGGCTGTTGAGGCTGGTGAACGTCTTGGCTTTTTGCCCGGTGACATGAAGGAAAAGGTCGATCCCTATTTGCGGCCGCTTTATGACGCGCTTTATGACATGATGCCAGCCGATAAGGTTGATCGGATGCTGGCAAGCGGCGAAATTGAAATTGCCCCGCTGGCCTTTATGCGCGGGCGGACATTGACCGCCGCCCACGTGATTATTGACGAGGCGCAAAATACCACGCCGGTACAAATGAAAATGGTTTTGACCCGCCTTGGACAAGATTCGCATATGGTGATTACCGGCGATCTAAGCCAGATTGACCTGCCGGCGGGCCAGCCTTCTGGTCTTGGCGAGGCAGTGTCACTTCTTGATAATATCAAGGGTGTTGGCATTATCCACCTATCTGGCGAAGACGTTGTTCGTCATCCGGTGGTCGCGCGTATCTTGCAGGCTTATGAGGCTGGACAAAAGCGGCAGAATACGTCCAAATAGAGAGCCAACATTCACGCCAAAACTGGCGGGATGTTTATGAAGGAATGAAAATAGCTCATGACGAGTGAAATGAATAAAGACGACAGCGCTCTGGAACCTGACAGTCCGGAGGGTGATCAATTTTTGAGTGATGAATGGGAATCTGATGATGGCGCGCTGATTGAGGTGAGCATCGATCCCTCTAGCTGGCACAGTCCCCTTATTAACGATTTGAAACATCGCGGACCGGTGATGCTTGATCATATCGCATCACATCTATCGCTTGATCCGCCATTGGTCAGCCTCTTGCTGTGCAGTGATGATGATATGCGGTCGATGAATTATCAGCATCGCGGTTTTGACAAGGCCACCAATGTGCTGTCTTTTCCGGCTGGCGATGATTTTGTTGCACCAGATGATGCGCCGGATATGGAAAGCGGCCTTGGCGATATTGCGATTGCTGGTGAGACAGTAATGCGTGAGGCCGCCGAGGCGGGCATTCCGGCAGGCGATCATTTGCTGCATCTATTCACCCATGGTGTTCTGCATTTGCTTGGATATGATCATATTGAAACGGCAATGGCTGATGAAATGGAAGGGCTAGAAATCGTCCTGCTTGGTCAGATGAAAGTCGCCAATCCCTATCCAAAAGATGGGTTGCTTCTTGGCACGCGGGAGGCTGGATAATGGCACCATTTCTTGGCAAGTTTTTTCCAGCCTTTGCACGGCCGTCATCCCGCCGCGAAGAATTAACCGAACTGCTGCAAGAATCGCTTGATGATAAGACCAGCTTTGATAGCCATGAAGGCACGCTGCTGAAAAATTTTCTGGGGCTTCGTGACATTACTGCGGCTGATGTGATGATCCCGCGCGCCGATATTGTTTCGGTGGCATTGGCTGACGGGTTTGATGATATCATCCGGCAAATGAGTGACGCCAACCACAGCCGTGTACCGGTTTACCGTGACACATTGGACGATGTTGCTGGCATTATCCATATCAAGGATTTGTTTGCGCATCTTCGCAACGGCCATACGCCCGCTGTTGAAAGCCTGTTGCGGCCAGCCTTGTTTATCTCACCAACAATTCGGCTGCTTGATCTGCTGCATGAAATGCGTCTTCGCCGCCGTCATCTGGCATTGGTTGTTGATGAATTTGGCGGGGTTGACGGCCTGATCACGATCGAGGATCTGGTTGAAGAAATTGTCGGTGAAATCGAAGATGAACATGACGAAACGACACAATTGCGGTTTGACCAAAAGGGTGACGGTACTGCCATTGCGGATGCGCGTCTAGAGGTTGAAATACTAGAAGCGATTACCGGTCCCTTGCTGGATGATGATGAGCGTGATGAAATAGATACGCTTGGCGGTTTGGTATGTGCGCATGCGGGCCGTGTTCCGGGTCGGGGCGAGGTTGTCCGGCATCGTGGTGGGTTGCAGTTTGAAATCTTAGAGGGCGATCCGCGCCGTATCACATTGTTGAAACTTCGTGGATTACCGCGTGTCAAAGCCAGCATCGCAAAACAAGAATAGGCGCCAACGCTGTCTGTTTTTTGGGCAGTTTCTTGCCGGTGCATTTGCCAGCCTTTCCCTGCCGCCGTTATTTTTAATACCAGCAATCTTTGCCCTATCAATCCCGCTGCGTGCCTATTTGAAGGCGGAAAGCCGACGTGAGGCGATGATGATTTTCGGCGCGGCTGGCTTGGGCTGGTTTTTGGCATCAACCTATTGGGTTGCGCATTCGCTTATTGTCGAGACAGCGTCGCTATGGTTTGTCGCGCCGTTCATGGCATTGGCATTGGCGCTGATTTTGGCATCATTCTGGGCCTTTGCCGCAGCCGTTGCATGGTCGTTTGGTCGTTTGCCGGTGGCGCGTTTGTTTTGGTTTGTCGCGATGTTTGGCCTCGCTGAATGGAGCCGCGGCTTTATCGCAACTGGGTTTCCGTGGAACCTGACCGGAGGTGTGTTTGCATTTGACCCTGCCGGCCTGCAAGCTGCCAGTGTCATTGGCATTTATGGGCTATCTGTCATTGCCCTGCTTTTTGCGCTGGTGCCGGCTTTTTGGGTGCTGGGCAGCCGGCGTCTTGCGGCAATATTTCTGATTTTGCCATTGATTATGACGGCGCTTGGTGTGGCGCGCCTTGCCACTGCGCCGATAAATAATCAGCCCTCAATGCCCATCGTGAGGCTTGTTCAGCCAGCAATTGCACAAGCCGATAAATGGAACCCGGCTATGCGGCAGGCGCATCTGGATCGGTTGGTCACCCTGTCACGCGAGGGGCAGTCGGTTCCAAAACTGGTAATCTGGCCCGAGACAGCGTTTGTCGGGCTGGCAGATCGCAATGAGGCATTGCTGAAAACGACCATCGCCGGCGCGATTGACAAGGGTGCAACGCTCATCACCGGCATCCCCCGATTCGGGCGCAATGGCCGTTTGTTAAATTCGGCAATGATGTTTGATCATGATGCGGCAATAAAGGGCATTTATGACAAGCGCCATCTGGTTCCGTTTGGTGAATATATGCCGTTCCGGAAATGGTTGAGCTTTTTAAACCCGATTGTTGGCCCCGTCGATTTTGCCCCGGGCACGTCAAATACCCTGATGCGTCTCGACGGTTTTGGTGCCATGCAGATGTTGATTTGTTATGAGGTGATTTTTGCTGGCGCGGTGGTTTCGGCGGAAATGCGCCCGGATCTGTTGATCAATATTACCAACGACGCCTGGTTCGGCGTTAGCGCTGGGCCATGGCAGCATCTTGCACAAGCACAGATGCGTGCAGTGGAAGAAGGATTACCACTTATGCGGGTTGCCAATACCGGCATGAGTGCTGGCTTTGATGCTTATGGCCGGTCTCTTGGCAGGCTAGAGCTGGGGGCATCGGGTATTCTTGATGTATCGCTGCCTGCCGCCTTGGCGCCGACTATATTTGCGCGATTTGGTAATATGGGGTTTTTTAGCCTCATTTTCCTGATGATTGCAGCGGCTGCAAGGCTTGACCTCAATCGCGCCATCAGGCAATAGGTAATGTCGACCAAAAGCAAGGAAACTAACGCATGAGCTATATCTTCACATCTGAATCTGTTTCAGAAGGCCATCCTGACAAATTATGTGACCGTGTATCAGATACGGTTCTTGATCTGTTTCTGAAATATGAGCCAGAGGCGCGTGTTGCTTGTGAAACCTTGGCAACAACAAACCGGGTTGTTCTTGCTGGCGAGGTGCGCGCTAGCGAGACAAAGCTGGAACAGATTATGGCAGAGATCGAGCCAGCGGTTCGGGCTGCGGTGAAAGATATTGGCTATGAGCAGGATGCGTTTCATCACGCACATTTTGAGTTCCAGAATTATCTGCATGAACAATCTAGCGATATCGCGATGGGTGTTGATTCTGGTGACAATAAGGATGAAGGCGCCGGCGATCAGGGGCTGATGTTTGGGTATGCTTGTGATGAGACTGATGTGCTGATGCCTGCGGCAATTCATTATTCGCATCAGATTCTAAAAAATCTCGCAACTGTCCGCAAACAAGACGCAAACTCAATTCTTGGCCCGGATTCAAAAAGCCAAATCAGCCTCGTTTATGATGATCAGGGGCGGCCAACTGGTGTGCATAAGGTTGTGCTGTCGACCCAGCATCATGAAAGGGCAACCAAGGCCGACATCCTTGCGCTGGTGACGCCGGTGATCGCCGATGTTTTGCCCGATGGCTGGATGGTTACAGGTGATGATTTGTTGGTTAACCCAACCGGGCAATTTATCATTGGTGGGCCGGATGGCGATACTGGCCTTACGGGCCGGAAAATTATTGTTGATACTTATGGCGGTGCGGCGCCGCATGGCGGTGGGGCGTTCTCTGGCAAGGACCCAACAAAGGTTGACCGGTCGGCAGCCTATGCCAGCCGCTATTTGGCAAAGAATGTTGTCGCGGCCGGTCTGGCGTCACGTTGCACGATCCAGATTGCGTATGCGATCGGCGTTGCCGAGCCGGTTTCACTTTATGCAAACACGCATGGAACAGGCAAAATTGATGACCAAAAGCTGCAAGATGCGTTGCGTGACTGTATGGATCTAACGCCGCGCGGTATTCGTCAGCATCTGGGGATGAACGCGCCGATTTATGCGCCAACTGCGGCCTATGGGCATTTCGGCCGTACTGCAGGCGAGGCTGGTCCGGGCAGCTTTAGCTGGGAAGCCACCGATCTTGTTGACGCATTAAACAGCGCGGTTCGCTAGGCATCCGCTGGACATAGGGCAGATATTTCAATGGCCGAACATGACGCGCTTTCAACGGACGGGGCTCGGTCTGGCCTGCGCTTTTATGGCCGGCGCAAAGGCCGTCCTTTACGGGCGTCGATGAAGCGGCTTCTTGATGAGAAGCTGCCACAATGTGCCTTTGATCTTGCGCGCCCGCTTGAAGACCAGTTTGGCCGGCAGGCGGATCGTTATCTCGAGATCGGTTTTGGCGGCGGCGAGCATCTCGCCGGCCTTGCGACCGCGATGCCTGACTGTGATTTTATCGGTGCTGAACCCTTTATTAATGGGGTTGCTAGCTTGCTTCGCCACCTTGACGAGGGGCAGCTTAGCAATGTCCGTATCTGGCCGGATGATGTGCGGTTGATTCTACCGGCAATGGGGCAGGCTAGCCTTGCTGGTGCGTTTGTCATGTTTCCTGATCCATGGCCAAAAAAGCGCCATGCTGACCGCCGGATTCTGCAACCGGCGCTGCTTGACCAGCTGGCAATGATGATCCGGCCCGGTGGGCGGTTGGTTTTGGCAAGCGATGATCCGACGGCGAAAAGCTGGCTATTGCAGGCGGCGATGGCGCATGATGATTTCATCTGGACGGCGCGGCGTCCGCATGACTGGCGGCACCGCCCATCTGACCTGCCTGAAACACGCTATATGCGAAAGGCCGATCATGCCGGGCGCAAATCAGCATGGTTCTTGTTCCAGCGGCGTTAGCGCAGCGCGGCTTATCGCTTGCTTTTTTAACACGCTCCCCCTATAGTAAGCACAAATAAAGCTGTCGCAGTCAGACGGTGGGCCACGAAGATGCGGTTACCGAGCTGGGCTTTGGTCTGGTGCGGGTGCAGTTTTCAGGTGGGCAGGCCGGCCGCAATCAATTGCAGATTATGGCTGAACCAAAAGAAGACCGCGAAATGACGGTTGAAGATTGCCAGATGTTAAGCCGCCATATCTCGGCGTTGCTTGATGTGGATGATCCGATTGGCAGTGCCTATGTGTTAGAAGTCAGCTCGCCCGGTATCGACCGGCCGCTGACACGACTTGAAGATTATGACCGGTTCAATGGTGAGCTGGCGAAAATTACCTTGCGGATGATGCTTGATGGGCGTCGCCGTTTTCAGGGGCGGCTTACCGGTTTGTCAGAAGACGGAAAAATCGGGATTGAAACCAGTTTTGGTAGATTTGAATTTGCCTTTGACGAAATTGAAGCGGCGCGCATTGACCCAAGTGAGATTTTTGCGCGACGAAGCCAAGCCTGAAAGCCCCAAAATAACTAGATAAGAAATAGCCAGACGACAATTAATCAGACGAATATCTGATCTTTAGAATTATATCGCTTCGTGAACACGCCAGTTAAAGATGGCGAAAAGACAAACCAAAGGTGAGACGACTATGGATACATCATCAATCCCCGGCCTCGAGCTTATTCAAGTTGCCGATGTTGTGGCGCGTGAAAAGTCAATTGAACGCGAAGAAGTCATGCTGGCGATGGAAGAAGCCATTCAAAAGGCTGGCCGCGCAAAATACGGGCTGGATCGCGATATCCGGGCGATGATTGATCGCAAAACTGGCGCCATTCTTCTGGAACGCTGGATTGAGGTTGTCGAAGATGTTGAAGATGAATTAACCCAGATGAACGCCGCCGAAGGTGCCAAGCAGAACCCGCCCCTAGCGGTTGGTGAGTTCTGGCGGCAGGCGTTGCCGCCAATCGAATTTGGCCGGATTGCAGCACAGACAGCAAAGCAGGTCATTTCGCAAAAAGTGCGTGACGCCGAGCGCGCCCGCCAGTTCGAGGAATATAAGGATCGGATTGGTGAAATTGTCGTTGGTACGGTCAAGCGCGCCGAAAGCTATTCGATCACGGTTGATCTTGGCCGCGCCGAAGCGGTAATCCGCCGCGAAGAGATGATTCCCCGTGAAAACCTGCGTCAGGGCGATCGTGTTCGCGCCTATATCATTGATGTTCGTGAAGAGCCACGCGGCCCGCAGATTTTCCTATCACGCGCTTGTAATGAATTTATGGCGAAACTGTTCACCCAAGAAGTGCCGGAAATCTATGACGGCATTATCGAGATCAAGGGTGTTGCCCGCGAGCCGGGAAGCCGTGCCAAAATTGCGGTTCTGTCGAATGATCCGGGCATTGATCCGGTTGGCGCTTGTGTTGGTATGCGCGGTAGCCGCGTGCAGGCTGTCGTTGGCGAATTGCAGGGCGAAAAAGTTGAGATTATCCCCTATATTGAAGAGCCAGCCTCTTTTGTAGTTAATGCGCTTGCTCCTGCTGAAGTTGCCAAGGTGGTGATGGATGAGGTTGCTGGCCGGATGGAAGTTGTGGTTCCGGATGATCAGTTGAGCCTTGCCATTGGCCGCCGTGGTCAGAATGTGCGTCTGGCCTCGCAATTGTCTGGTTGGTATATCGACGTGCTGACCGAAGCTGAAGAATCAGAACGCCGTCAAGAAGAGTTTAAAACCCGCTCGACACGGTTCATTGATGCGCTGAATATTGATGATGTGATTGCGCATCTGCTGGTTGCTGAGGGATTTGTCTTTCCCGAAGAAATCGCCGAAAGCACGTTGGAAGAGCTTGGTGCCATTCAGGGCTTTGACGAAGATATCGCCGCAGAATTGCAGAATCGCGCCGTCGAATATGTCGAGCGCGAGTCAAACCGTATCAATGTGGCACTTGATGAATTGAAGGTCGCCGATGATCTGCGCGCTTTTGAATATATCAGCCTTGCGATGTTGCTAACCCTTGCTGAAAACGACATTCGCACCCTTGATGATTTGGCCGGTCTCGATAATGAAGAATTGGTTGAGCTTCTTGGTCAGCACGGCCTTAGCGATGATGGCGAAGCCGGTGATATCATCATGGCGGCACGGGCGCATTGGTTTGACGATGAAACCGCCGATAGCACAGACACCGACGATATGTCGGCACCGTCTGACAGCTAGGCCATGAGGGGCTTTCTGTCATGGCTGAGCGCACCTGTATCGCAACTGGGCAAACGCTTCCCCCGCAAAAGCTAATTCGCTTTGTCGCGGCACCGGATGGCTATGCTGTTGCTGATCTTGCGGGGCGTTTGCCTGGCCGTGGTGCTTGGGTGACAGCCGAAGAGGCGGTCATACGGAAAGCTGATAAAAAAGGTCATTTTAAACGTGTTTTGGGTGTGGGGTTGAAATCGGTGGATGCCGATATTAACGCCATTGCGCATGGGTTAAGGGCGCGGATTATCGCCACCGCATCAATGGCGCGCCGTGCTGGTGCGCTTCTTGGTGGCGGCGGTAAACTGCTATCGGAAGGCCATTTTGAGGGCTTGCTCGCGGCAATTGATGCGTCTCCGCGTGAGCTTGCCAAAATGAAATCCAAGCTTGAGGTGGATTGGGTCAGCCAATCATTTAGCGCTACCGAGCTGGGTCAGATTTGTGGGCGCGACAGCCTGGCTTTTGTCGGATTGCGCGCAGTGGGCAGCGGTGGTGCCGGAAAATTAGTGCGTACGGTTCATCAAGATATTTTGCGTTTAGAGGGATTTTACACAACAGCGGGTTGTAATGACCTGCCTGACCGGTGTATCACCTAGGCGGAACGGGTTGATCACAGCGTATAAACGCGGCGTGGTCGATGCCAAGAAAGGTTCAAAATGACTGACGATAGCAGTAAACCAAAAAAACTGAGTCTCTCAGGTAGCAAGCTGACGCTTGGCAATATTGATGCCAGCAAGCTACGTGCTGGGTCGACAATTGGTGGTGCGCGCAAAACGGTACAGGTTGAGGTTCGGCGGAAACGTGCCCCGGCAGCCCCACAACGTGGCGGCGCCCCTGTCGTTGAACCAGCGGCGGTTGAACCGGTAAAAACTGAGGCAACGCCGCCAGCAACCCCAGCACCAGCGGCCGATGACCGGTTAACTGCACAAGAGCGTGCTGCCCGCGTTCGCGCCTTGCAAGAAGGGCTGGCAAAGGCCGAAGCCCCAACCAGTGCCCCAACCAGTGCCCTAGTTGACAGTGCCGCCGATCCCATTGATGCCCCTGATGAAGCCGCGAATGAGGCGGTTGAAACACCAACTGAAATCGCGCCGCCAGCACCTGTTGCAGAAATTGCCGTGCCGCTTGATCCGATTGCGGCTCGTCGTGCTGCCGAGCTGGCTGAATTGCAGGAAATCGAAGCCGCTGAAGAGCGCCGTCGCAGCGAAGAAAACAAAAAGCATACCGATGCACACGCCGCCCGCCGGCAAAGTGCTGATGACACATCAAATGATACGGCAGCGCCTAATAAATTTGGGCCGACCCCAACCGAGCTGCAAACGCGTCGCCGCCGCGAAGCCGAAGAAATGGCCCCGCGCCGTCCGGCCCCGCGCCGTGATGCGTCAGGTCGTCGCCAATCTGGTAAAATGACCATCACCCAGGCATTATCGGGTGATGACAGCCGCCGCCAGCGTTCGCTGGCCTCGGTCAAACGCCAGCGTGAGCGCGCTCGCATGCGTGAGGATCAACCGCAGGCAAAGCAGCTTCGCGATGTGGTGATCCCCGATAGCATCACCGTTGGTGAGCTGGCTAACCGGATGGCCGAGCGTACCGCCGATGTGGTCAAAGAGCTCATGAAGCTAAACATCATGGCAACCGCCACCCAAACAATTGATGGCGAAACCGCCGAGTTGGTCGCGGGTGAATTTGGTCACCGGATTCAACGTGTGTCTGAGTCAGATATTGAAATTGGTCTTGGCGGTGATGATGATGCGCAAGAAAGCCTACAGCCGCGCCCGCCTGTCGTTACCATCATGGGCCATGTTGACCATGGTAAAACCAGCCTTCTTGACGCGATCCGTCGTACCGATGTTGCGGCTGGCGAGTCTGGCGGTATTACCCAGCATATTGGTGCTTATCAGATTAAGACTGCGGCTGATAATGTTATCACTTTTATTGATACGCCTGGCCATGAGGCCTTTACCGAAATGCGGTCTCGTGGGGCCAATATCACTGATATTGTGGTCTTGGTCGTCGCTGCGGACGACTCGGTTATGATGCAAACCATCGAAGCCATCAATCACGCCAAGGCAGCTGGCTGTCCGACGATTGTGGCGGTCAATAAATGCGACAAGCCTGCCGCAGACCCGGCGCGCGTGCGCAGTGATTTGTTGCAGCATGAAATCATCACTGAAGATTTTGGCGGTGATGTGCTTTGTGTTGATGTTTCGGCGCATACCGGAATGGGCCTTGATAAGCTGGAAGAAGCCATCATGTTGCAGGCTGAGCTTCTCGAGCTGAAAGCCAACCCTGATCGTCCGGCTGAGGGTGTTGTTGTCGAGTCGAAAGTCGAGCGCGGTAAGGGATCGGTTGCAACATTGTTGGTTCAACGCGGTACCCTGAAGCAAGGAGATATTTTTGTCATGGGTGCCGAAAGCGGCCGTGTTCGTGCGTTGCTTGATGATCGCGGCAGAAAATTGGAATCCGCTGGGCCGGGCCAGCCGGTTGAGATCTTGGGCCTTAATGGCACGCCAATGGCCGGTGATAATTGCGTTGTTGTTGAAAGCGAAGCGCGTGCGCGTGAAATTGCCGAATACCGGACGCGCCGCAACCGTGACCATGAGGCCGCCCGCGGTGCGCGTGGATCGGTTGAACAGATGCTGTCGGCAATTGCTGCTGGTGAGGCTGAAGAGCTGCCGGTAGTGATCAAGACTGATGTTCACGGCTCGCTTGAGGCAATCCGTGTGGCGCTTGAAAAGCTTGGAACCGAACAGGTAAAGGTGCGGTTGCTATCGGCCGGTGTTGGCGCGCTTAGTGAGTCAGACATTAGCCTTGCGGCGGCGTCGAATGCGATTGTTGTTGGCTTTAACGTGCGGGCAATCCCGCAAGCGCGTGATCTGGCCAAGCGTGATGGTGTTGAAATACGCTATCACTCGATCATCTATGAACTTATCGACGAAGTGAAAGCGGCGATGGGCGGTCTTTTGAGCCCGGACACGCAGGAAGACTTCATTGGATATGCCGAAATTCGTCAGGTCTTTGGCGTGTCGAAAATTGGCAAAATTGCCGGTTGTCTGGTAACCGAAGGCGTCATCAAGCGTGGCTGCAAAGTGCGCTTGCTGCGTGATAATGTGGTCATCCATGAAGGATCGCTCAAAACCCTCAAGCGCTTTAAGGACGAGGTCAAAGAAGTGCGCGAAGGCTTTGAATGCGGAATGGGATTTGAGAACTATTCCGATATTCAGGAAGGCGATATGATCGAATGTTTTGAGCTTCGTGAAGTGGCACGCACGCTCGATTAAAACCGGCTAAATACCGGCTAAATAATGTTGCAGTGCGCACCGATCTGATGCGTGCTAGCTGCGGAGATCAGGGTAATGCCATCAAAATCGCGTCGTCCGCAAAGTGCAACCGGTCCAAGCCAGCGTCAGTTACGCGTTGGTGAAACCTTGCGGCACGCCTTGTCGGAAATATTGATGCGGGAGGATTTTTTTGATCCTGACCTTGCCAATGTGTCGATCACAATTTCGGAAATTTCTGTTAGCCCAGATCTGGCGAATGCGCGCGTTTATACAATGCCGCTTGGCGGGGTTAATATCGAACTTGTGCTGCCAGCATTGAACCGTCTTGCACCGGTGATCCAGTCGCTTGTTGCAAAGAAGGTTCATTTACGGCGCACGCCTAGGCTGCGGTTCTTGCTTGATGACAGTTTTGAGAATGCGGCGCGGATGAACAAGCTTTTTGCCGCAATCCGCCAAGAGTAATGGCGCAATGGCACGCAAACGCGGTCAGCCGGTTCATGGCTGGGTTAATCTAGATAAACCAAAGGGTGTCAGTTCGGCAAAGGCGGTGGCCATTGTCCGGCGTGTCTTTGATGCAGCAAAGGCAGGTCATGGCGGCACGCTTGACCCGCTGGCAAGCGGTATTTTGCCGATTGCGCTTGGCGAGGCGACCAAAACCGTTTCCTTTGCCATGGGTCAACAGAAATCCTATGAATTTGAGCTGGCTTGGGGCAGTGAGACAAGCACCGATGATACCGAAGGTGACGTCACGCACCAGTCGGATCACCGGCCAGATGATGCCGCAATTGATACAGCGCTGGCAAAGTTCCAAGGCTTATGAGCTGGCCCGAAACGCAGCGGATGATGCACCGGAAATAACCCTGGAATCACGGCCGGTTTATATCGAATCATTTCGCCGGATTGCAGCGGATGAACATCATGCCCGATTTTATGTGGCCTGCGGCAAGGGCGCCTATATCCGCGCGCTGGCAAGAGATTTGGGTCGTGAACTTGGCACGGCAGCTCATGTAACGGCATTGCGCCGGCTGTCGGTTGGACAATTTCACGCCGATCATGCGATTTCGCTGGATTTTTTGGAAAGCCTACCGCATAGTGCGCCCGCTTTCGAGCATTTGCATCCTGTTGTGAGTGCGCTGGACGACATCCCGGCGCTACCCATTTCAGGGAATGAGGCAGCTAAGCTTCGCCACGGCCAGACGCTCCCTGCGATTAGTGCATCAGCACAAGATCGCTTTCAGGCGCTTCTGACCGGTGCAACCGCAATCGCGATGGACGGAGACCGTCCTGTGGCGCTGGTGGTGATCAAGGCTGGTGCAGTATGCCCCGTTCGTGTGCTGAATATTTAACTTAAACCCGTTTATAGGAGGTTTTGATGTCGATTACACAGGAACGTAAAGCTGAGCTTATCAAAGAGTTCGGTAAAAACGACAAGGATTCAGGATCTGCATCAGTTCAGGTGGCTATTTTGTCTGAGCGCATCCGTAATCTGACTGAGCATCTAAAAGACCATAAGAAAGATTTTGGTTCACGCCGCGGTCTTTTGACCATGGTAGGTCAGCGCCGTAGCCTGCTTGACTATATCAAGGCTGGTGATGTGGCGACCTATAAGGCGCTTATCGAAAAGCTGGGCCTGCGCCGCTAGATTTCACAAAATCGAAGACTAAAAAACCGTCTTGTCATTTGGCTGTCGTGCCAATTGGCACGGCGGTTTTTGCATGTGGCGCATTTTATTTGCTTTTTACGACATTGCGTGCGAGAAAAGCCCGAGACCAAAGGGATTATGAATTAACAGGGCACGAACAAGGCCGATTGAGGGTGCCCCCGACAACCAGATGCAGACAGAGCGCTGGCACGACGAGATAACCTTCAAAACATTTAAGTCCCTAGTCACAGCAATGCTCATCATGAGGATGTGCGTTGTATTTTTGCTGTTCTCTCGCCGGATTGATGGCGTTGAGATGAAATGAAAGAGATGAAATAGATGTTCAAGTTATTCCGCAAAGAATTGGAATGGGGCGGTACAAAGCTGGTTATGGAAACCGGTAAAGTTGCCCGCCAGGCCGATGGCGCCGTTATGGTCAGCCTTGGCGAAACAAAAGTATTATGTACAGCTGTTGCGGCGCAAAGCCCAAAGCCGGGTCAGGATTTCTTTCCATTGACCGTTAATTATCAAGAAAAAGCCTTTGCCGCGGGAAAGATTCCCGGCGGCTTTTTCAAGCGTGAAGGCCGTCCGTCGGAAAATGAAACCCTCGTTTGCCGTCTGATTGACCGTCCAATCCGCCCGTTATTCCCAAAATCATTCAAATGTGAAACGCAGGTGATCTGTACGGTGCTTGCGCATGATATGGAAAACAACCCCGATATTGCTGCGATGATTGGTGCCTCGGCTGCCCTGACCCTGTCAGGCGTGCCATTCTTTGGTCCGATTGCGGCTGCACGTATTGGCTGGATTGATGGTTCTTATGTGCTGAACCCGAGCGTTGACCAGATGGATGAAAGCGAACTTGATCTGGTGATGGCCGGAACGCATGAAGGCGTGCTGATGGTTGAGTCAGAGGCCAAGGAACTATCCGAAGACATCATGCTTGGCGCGGTGAATTTCGGTCATCAGGCGATCAAGCCGGTGATTGATGCGATTATTGAGCTTGCCGAATCCTGTGCCAAGGAACCTCGTCCTTTGCCTGAAGAGCCAGCTGAAATCGCTGACATCAACAAGGTTTTAAAAGGTTTTGCCAAAGGCTTTGAAGCGGCTTACAAGATCGCCGATAAGACCGAGCGTCAATCAGCATTGAACGAAGTTCGCGCCGAGGCAAAAGAAGCCCTTGGTGATGAATATGATGCTGTGCTTGTTGGTGGCCTGATCAAAGGCATGGAAGCCGATGTTGTTCGTGGTGCCATTTTGAAAACCGGCGTCCGCATTGATGGCCGGGATACAAAGACAGTTCGTCAGATTGTCGCCGAGGCCGGGTTCCTGCCGCGTGCGCATGGATCATCTTTGTTTACCCGCGGCGAAACCCAGGCGATGGTTGTTGCCACGCTTGGCACTGGTCAGGACGAACAGATCATTGATGCGCTGGTTGGCGAAAGCCGGTCCAGCTTTATGCTGCATTATAACTTCCCGCCTTATTCAGTTGGTGAGGCTGGCCGGGTTGGCTCGCCGGGTCGTCGTGAGATCGGCCATGGCAAATTGGCATGGCGTGCATTGCGCCCCTTGCTGCCGACAAAGGAAGAGTTCCCCTATACTATTCGTCTGGTTTCTGAAATCACCGAGTCAAACGGATCATCATCAATGGCAACCGTCTGTGGTGGCTCATTGGCAATGATGGATGCAGGCGTGCCGATTAAACGGCCGGTTGCCGGTATTGCGATGGGGTTGATCAAAGAAGGCAATGATTTTGCGGTTCTGTCTGACATTCTTGGTGATGAAGATCACCTCGGCGATATGGACTTTAAAGTTGCCGGTTCAGAAAATGGTGTAACCTCGTTGCAGATGGACATCAAGATTACCTCGATCACGCCTGAGATCATGCAGATCGCGCTTGATCAGGCACGCGATGGTCGTCTGCATATCCTTGGCGAAATGGCCAAGGCATTAACCTCGGCGCGTGACGATCTAGCTGATAGCGCACCAAAGATCACAACGTTGAAAATCCCGGTTGATAAAATCCGTGATATCATTGGCCCGGGTGGCAAGATCATTCGTGAAATCTGTGAAGAAACAGGTGCCAAGATTGATATTGAAGATGATGGAACCGTCAAGGTTGCAGCGGTATCTGGCCCGTCAGGTGAAGCCGCTGTTGCGCGGATTCGTGATATCGTTGCCGAGCCTGAGCTGGGTGTGATCTATAATGGTACCGTCGTGAAAACCGTTGATTTTGGCGCCTTTGTCAATTTCCTTGGGGCAAAAGACGGTCTGGTTCATATCTCCGAGCTGCAAAATGGCCGTACCGAAAAAACCACCGATATTTGTAAAGAAGGTGATGCGGTAAAGGTCAAGGTCATCGGCTTTGATGATCGGGGCAAGGTAAAGCTGTCAATGAAGCGCGTTGATCAGGAAACTGGTGACGATCTTGAGACAGCTGGCGAAGCTGAATAACTGAAGCTGAACAAATAGTATAAAAACGCAAAAGGCGGTGCCACAAGAACCGCCTTTTTTATACGCTATAAAACGCCGGCTTATGATTCGCCCGGAATACCAACCGAATTAAAGCCGCCATCGACAAAATGCACTTCGCCGGTTACGCCTGATGACAGATCAGATACCAGATAAAGACCAGCCCGCCCCACCTCATCAAGACCGGGGTTGCGCCGTAAGGGGGCATGGTGTTCGGCATGACGAAAGATATGTCTTGCACCGGTAATGGCCGCACCGGCAAGGGTGCGCATGGGCCCGGCAGATAGCGCATTGACCCGAATATTTTGACCACCAAGATCAACCGCAAGATACCGAACCGATGCTTCAAGCGCTGCTTTGGCAACCCCCATCACATTATAGTTTGGCGTGCTGCGTTGTGCGCCAAGAAAGCTAAGCGTAACCAAGGCACCGCCATTTGGCATCATGGTGCTGGCGGCACGCGCGGCCTCGGTAAAGGAATAGGCCGATACCATCATGGTGTTTTCAAAATTCTCTCGGCTGGTATCCATATAGGCGCCTTTCAATTCATTCTTGTCGGAAAATGCCAGCGCATGAACGACAAAATCAATTGTTGGCCAATGGGTTGCCAGTTCGGCAAAACAGCGATCAACTGCCCCTTCCTTGGCAACATCACATTCGATCATGATGTTCGAGCCAATCGAGGCTGCCAGCGGTGCTAGCCGTTTGCCAAACCCTTCCATCTGATAGGAAAAGGCAATCTCTGCGCCTTGCTTGGCGGCGGCTTCGGCGATGCCCCAAGCAATGGATTTGTCATTTGCAACGCCCATGACAAGGCCGCGTTTGCCAGCCAATAATGTTCCGGGCTGCATATTTACACCTTCCGCAAAGCCAATGTGGCGTTGGTGCCGCCAAAGCCAAACGAGTTGGATAATGCCAGATTAATGGAAAAATCATCCATGCGGCTTTGGGCAACCGGAATATCACCAATGGCCGGATCAGGTGTCTGGATATTGGCGGATGCGGCAATGAAGTTATTCTGCATCATAATGATTGTATAGATGGCCTCTTGCACACCGGTCGCGCCAAGCGAATGGCCGGTTAGTGATTTTGTTGAGGTGACCACTGGCAGATGGCCACGCGGGCCAAAGACTGTGCGAACCGCGTCAAGTTCCTTTACATCGCCAACGGGGGTCGATGTGCCATGCGCATTGATGTAATCAACCTTTTCGGTCACTGCGTTACCATCAAAACCGGCAAGCGCCAGTTCCATACACCGCACTGCACCCTCGCCGGAGGGGGCAACCATGTCCTCACCGTCAGAATTGGCACCATAGCCAACAAGCTCGGCATAGATTTTGGCACCGCGCGCAATGGCGTGATCCATATCTTCAAGCACCACCATGCCGCCGCCGCCAGCGATTACAAACCCGTCGCGATCAGCATCATAGGGGCGTGATGCCAGTTCAGGCGTATTATTATATTTTGATGACATTGCGCCCATTGCGTCAAATAACACAGATAATGTCCAATGCAGCTCTTCACCGCCGCCAGCAAAGACAATGTCCTGACTGCCGCTGCGAATGGCATCAGCACCCGCAGTGATGCAATGTGCTGAGGTCGAACAGGCTGATGAGATCGAATAATTTATGCCCCTGATTTTGAAAAAGGTGGCGATACAGGCAGACACGGTCGATGACATGCAAGAAGATTGGCTGTTGATGGCCCGCCAGATCCGGCAACAAGCCCAGTTCTTACATTCGATACATCGCTGTCTTCAAGGCCTGAATCGGCAATCGCCTGTTCCATCGCCAGTACCGCATAGGCCGCACCTTCACCCATGAAGCGAAGCTGCTTCCGGTCGACATGATCGGCGACATCCAGCTTTACCGTACCATGCACCTGACTGCGAAACCCAAGTTCGGTATATTCCGGTGCAGCAACGATGCCCGAGGTTCCGTTCCGCAAAGAAGCGGTCACTTCACTGACGTTATTTCCGATCGAGGAAACGATCCCGATTCCGGTAATGGCAACACGGCGCATGATCTTTAAGCTCCTTCAGGGGTAAACAGGCCAACGCGGATATCATTGGCTTCAAAAACAACCTCGCCATCGCATAGCACCTTGCCATCGGCAATGCCCATAACAAGGCGGCGCATGATGACGCGCTTTAGATCAAGGCGAAAGCTGACAAGCTTGTTGCTTGGCAAAATCTGGCCGGTGAATTTTACCTCGCCAACCGATAATGCGCGTCCCCGCCCTTGCCCACCTGACCAGCCAAGGAAAAAGCCGACAAGCTGCCACAGCGCGTCCATGCCAAGACAGCCCGGCATAACCGGATCGCCTTCAAAATGGCACGGAAAGAACCAGAGATCAGGATTGAGATCAAATTCGGCGTCAATCTGGCCCTTGCCAAATTCGCCACCATTATCGTCAATATGGGTGATACGGTCACACATCAGCATCGGCGGCATTGGCAATTGGGGATTTCCCGGGCCGAACATTTGGCCTTTGGCGCAGCTGATCAATTCATCATAGGTAAAAGAGTTCTGGTCTTTAGGCGACATCTTATCTTCCTTGTTACAAGCTGGCACGGGACAACATCAAAAGCTGACCTTGCATGGCCTACCGGTTTTATGGATTTCCAATTTGGCGGGTCGAAAGGGACGCATGACCAATGTCGGACAAGAATCACAGATCGACACGACTGCTCACGATATGACTGCCCGCGATATAACCGCCCACGGTCTATCCGCTTATGGAAAACCACATGATTTTATGTTTATTGCCACAGCCTGAACCACAGCACTAAACGCCCTATAGAAAGCACGAAACACCCCTCCAAGCCAAGGCATTATTGACATTTAGCCGCTGACCGCCCATTTTTACCGGGCAATGGGAAAACTGACTGAACAAAAGCTGAGCCAAAAAACCAAGACGCCAGACCAGGCTAATCTTGCCGAAACATTGCGTCTTGCCGGATTGCGGCCAACACGCCAGCGACTGGCGATTGCGGCCTTGCTTTTGGATGGTCGGCATCGTCATGTCACCGCTGACAGCCTGACCGAAGAAATTGCCGCGGCAGGCCTCTCTGTATCGGGCGGCACTGTTTATAACACGCTGAACCAGTTTACCGATGCTGGTTTGCTGCGGCGGGTCGTGGTGCATAATGAATACAGCCTGTTTGATACAAACACCGACCATCACCATCATTTTTACGAAGCGGAAAATGACCAGCTTGTCGATATTCCGAACGATGATGTGATCCTTGCGCAATTGCCAAATGCGCCTGCGGGACATGAAATCAAGGCAGTCGATGTTGTTATCCATATCCAGAGCAAAGCGGCGCCAAAATAACGCTAAAATTTTGCGCCGAAGCGGCCTTTTTTGGTTAAAGAAATCTTGCCCGTAATCTTGCCCGCAATTTTCCGCAATTGAGCCCGCAATTTAATCTGTCACAGCTGGCGCATTCTGCCATCATCCAGTTTAAAATCATTCTAAACAGCCTTGACCCAACTTGGTATCATACCTATCTTCACCTCAGAGCAGACTTGGAGAGCAAACCTAGCAATTGCGGTGTCATGGTCACTTTATCGACCATGGATATGCCGGTGCTATTGATCATGATCGGAGACACAGATGGACGGAAATAATAGGGGCAAATGCCCGGTAATGCATGGCGCTGTCACACGCAACAGCACCAGCGGCACATCAAATCGTGAATGGTGGCCTAATCAATTGAATATCGGCATTCTTCACCAGCATGATCAGAAGTCTAACCCGATGGATGCGGGGTTTAACTATCGTGAAGAATTTACAAAGCTTGATTATCAGGCGTTGAAAAAAGACCTTACCGACCTGATGACTGACTCACAGGATTGGTGGCCTGCCGATTATGGTCATTATGGCCCGTTCTTCATCCGTATGACATGGCACGCTGCTGGTACCTATCGCAGCGGTGATGGCCGTGGGGGCGGGGGCACAGGCGCCCAGCGTTTTGCACCACTGAACAGCTGGCCGGATAATGGTAACCTTGATAAGGCGCGCCGTCTGCTGTGGCCGATCAAGCAGAAATACGGCAACAAAATCAGCTGGGCTGATCTGCTTATCCTTGCAGGCAATGTCGCAATCGAGTCAATGGGCGGTAAAACCTTTGGATATAGCGGTGGCCGTGAAGATATTTGGGCGCCTGAAGAAGATATCTATTGGGGTGTCGAAAATGAATGGCTTGGCAATCAGCGTTATTCAGGTGACCGCGAGCTTGCAAACCCGCTTGCCGCCGTGCAAATGGGGCTAATCTATGTCAATCCGGAAGGCCCGGATGGCAACCCCGATCCACTTGCCAGCGCCAGAGACGTTCGTGAAACATTCGGCCGGATGGCAATGAATGATGAAGAAACTGTGGCGCTTGTCGCGGGTGGTCATACGTTCGGCAAGGCACATGGTGCCGGTGATGCTGGTCTGGTCGGCGCCGAGCCTGAAGCGGCAGCGATTGAAGAAATGGGTTTTGGCTGGATGAGCAGCCATGGATCGGGCAAAGGCCGTGATACGATCACCAGCGGCATCGAAGGTGCGTGGACAGCCAATCCAACACAATGGGATAATGGCTATTTTGATCTCTTGCTCGGCTATGAGTGGGAGCTGACCAAAAGCCCGGCTGGCGCCCATATCTGGCACGCGGTCAATCCAAAGGACGGCGACCTTGCGCCAGATGCCGAGGATGCATCAATCCGTGTCCCGACGATGATGACAACAGCCGATATGGCGATGCGCGAAGATCCGATTTACCGCGAGATCTCCGAGCGTTTCCATAAAAACCCTGATCAGTTTGCCGACGCCTTTGCCCGCGCTTGGTTTAAATTGCTGCATCGTGATATGGGGCCAAAGACCCGTTACATTGGGCCGGAAGTTCCCGCCGAGGAGTTGATCTGGCAAGATCCGATCCCTGCCGGTAATGCCAATTACGATGTCGACGCGGTTAAGGCACGCATCGCGGCAAGCGGTCTCAGCGTTGCTGAAATGGTCGAAACAGCATGGGCGAGCGCATCAACCTATCGTGGCTCGGATATGCGCGGCGGTGCCAATGGTGCCCGCATTCGTCTGGCACCACAAAAGGATTGGGCCGCAAACAAGCCCGATCAATTGGCACGGGTATTGTCGGTGCTGGAACCTATTGCCGCCGAAACGGGCGCGTCTGTTGCAGATGTGATCGTGCTGGCCGGTAATGTGGGTCTCGAGCAGGCATCGGGTGTGCCGGTTCCGTTTACGCCGGGCCGTGGTGACGCGTCGCAAGAACAAACTGACATTGAGTCGTTTGAGGTTCTTGAGCCGGTTGCAGATGGTTTCCGCAATTTCCAGAAAGCCGACTTTAGCGTCAGCCCAGAAGAAATGCTGCTTGATAAGGCGCAATTGTTGGGTCTGACAGCACCGGAAATGACGGTTCTTGTTGGCGGTATGCGGGCGCTTGGCATTAGCCAAGGCAGCCATGGCGTCTTCACCGATACACCGGGCAAGCTGACCAACGACTTCTTTGTCACCTTGCTGGATATGGGCGTTCAGTGGAAACCTACTCAATTCCTACGAGGCGCGCGACCGTGCAACTGGTGATGTGGTTCGTACCGGAACACGGGTTGATCTGGTGTTTGGATCAAATTCCCAGCTGCGGGCGCTGGCCGAGGTTTATGCAACTGATGAAGCAAAAGACAAATTTGTCGCTGATTTCATCGCCGCATGGACCAAGGTGATGAATGCTGACCGGTTTGACGTTGCCTAAGCCAGAAACCGGCAAGAAAACGGGTTAAGATAACCAGTAAGGTAATCACCGGTCATTAGACCATCACGGCACCCTGTCTTTGCGCGGGGTGCCGTTTTTCTTGGGCATTTTAGGTAATGATCGACGATAGGAATAAGGCGTGCGTATTTGGTGACAGGGGGCTGGTCAGATTGGCTGGATGTGATCGGGTGGGTTGGCCTGATTACAAGTTTAATCAAGACTTTCAGTTTCGAGAATGCCCCACACCACCTGCCGCTTGATCCAGCCGCGAACATCATCACTGGCAACGCGGCAC
>RGCC01000140.1 GCA_009919335.1 Alphaproteobacteria bacterium | reverse complement strand
TGCCGGAATTGCTGATTAGTAAATATGCAGTGCCGTTTTACTTTGGTGGTACGTCCTTGCTGATTGTGGTGACGGTCACATTGGATACGGTCGGACAAATCCAATCGCATCTTCTTGCCCATCAATATGAGGGTCTGGTGAAGAAGTCTCGTTTGAAGGGGCGCAGATAAATGAATATCATTCTGTTTGGCGCACCGGGTGCGGGTAAAGGAACACAAGCAGAGCGGCTGGTTGCCGGCCGCGGGCTGGTGCAGTTGTCAACCGGCGATATGCTGCGTGCGGCGATTGCTGCGGGAACCGAACTTGGGCTTCGCGCCAAGGATATTATGGATCGGGGCGATTTGGTGTCAGATGATATCATCGTCGGTATGATTGCCGCCCGGATTGATGATGATGATTGCGCCAACGGGGTCATCCTCGATGGGTTTCCGCGCACCGTTGCTCAGGCAAACGCGCTGGATGAAATGTTAAAGAGCAAGGGTCTTGCCCTTGATTTTGTAATTGAGATTAAGGTTGACGAAGCGGCGCTGTTCGCGCGCATCGAAAACCGCGCTGCCGAAACTGGTGGCGCCAGAAGTGATGAGGGTGTTGCAGACTGTGGACGGCATGAATTCAATTGATGATGTCGCGTCACAAATTGATCGAATTTTGGGATAACGCGATAGCGTTAAGGTTGACTGTTTCAGGTTTAGGCCTATAATTCGCCGCCTTCTAAGGGAAACCCGACGAAACTGGCGAAAATGGGTTCCGCGTCGCGGATAACCAAAGATGATAGTCGTGAGTTAAAAAGGAGCCAGGCTGTGGCACGAATTGCTGGTGTAAATATTCCGACCAAAAAACGGGTCGAGATCGCACTGACTTACATTCATGGTATTGGGACAACCAGTGCTAAAAATATCTGTGCAAAGGCGGGTGTTCCAGACGAACGTCGCGTCAATGACCTGTCGGAAGAGGAATTAACCCGTCTTCGCGACATTATTGATGCAGACCATCTGGTTGAGGGCGACCTTCGTCGTCAAACTTCGATGAACATCAAGCGTTACCTTGACCTTGGCTGTTTGCGCGGGCTTCGCCATCGCCGCAACCTGCCGGTTCGCGGACAGCGCACCCATACAAATGCTCGTACCCGCAAAGGCCCTGCAAAGGCTATTGCTGGTAAGAAGAAATAACAACGCGAACACTAGGAGACTTATCAAATGGCAAAACAACCAAGCCAAGGCCGTGTTCGTCGTCGCGAGCGGAAGAATATCACCAGCGGCGTTGCTCATGTGAATTCAACATTTAACAACACCATGGTGACAATCACCGATGTGCAAGGCAACACAATTGCCTGGGCATCTGCTGGCGGGATGGGCTTTAAAGGCTCGCGGAAATCGACACCATTTGCGGCACAGCTTGCGGCTGAAGACGCTGGTAAGAAAGCCGCCGAGCATGGCATGAAGTCGCTGGATGTTCAGGTACGTGGCCCCGGGTCAGGCCGTGAGTCAGCGCTTCGTGCGCTGCAATCAGTTGGGTTCAACGTCACCTCAATCCGTGACGTAACCCCTATTCCACATAATGGCTGTCGCCCGCGCAAGCGGCGGCGGGTTTAATCCGACCGTTATTGTTGAATTTATTTTCGGCTTTTGCCCTTTGGCAATCTGCCGGATCATCTCGAATTAAAGGATACCGCCATGATTGAAAAGAATTGGCTAGACCTCAAAAAGCCGGACGAAATGGAAATTAAGGTTTCCGAATATAACCCAAGTCAGGCCGTTGTTGCTGTTGGCCCGTTTGAGCGTGGCTTTGGCGTTACCATTGGTAACGCGCTTCGGCGTGTGCTGCTATCATCCTTGCAGGGTGCGGCAGTGACTTCGGTTC
This sequence comes from Alphaproteobacteria bacterium, assembly GCA_009919335.1. Lineage (GTDB taxonomy): Bacteria > Pseudomonadota > Alphaproteobacteria > Puniceispirillales > Puniceispirillaceae > UBA3439. Next base: position 1,171 of record RGCC01000140.1, on the reverse strand, counting down.
AGATCCAAGGCGTTGTCCATGAATTCTCGTCAATCCCCGGCGTTCGTGAGGATGTTACCGACCTTGTGCTGAACCTCAAGGGTGTTGCCGTTCGCATGGCAGAAGAAGGGCCAAAGCGTCTGCGCCTGAATGTTGATGGTCCGGCGACTGTGACTGCTGGCATGATCACCGAGACAGCCAATGTCGATATCATGAACCCTGATCACGTGCTGTGTCAGCTCGATAAGGGCGCAAAATTATCGATGGAATTGACCGTTAATACGGGCAAAGGCTATGTGCCAGCGACCGCTCACCGGGTTGAGGATTCGCCGATCGGTCTTATTCCGATTGATGCGATTTACAGCCCAGTTCGTCAGGTTGCCTACAAGGTTGAAAACGCCCGTGTTGGCCAGATCACCGACTATGACAAGCTGTTATTGACCATCGAAACTGACGGGTCAATCACACCTGAAGATGCGGTTGCCTATGCAGCGCGTATTTTGCAGGAACAGCTGCAAACCTTCATTAACTTTGAAGAGCCAAAAGGCGAGCCAGCACCAAGCGAGCCAGAATTGCCGTTTAGCCGCAATCTGCTGCGTAAAGTTGACGAGCTTGAATTGTCTGTTCGTTCGGCTAACTGCCTGAAGAATGACAATATCGTCTATATTGGCGATCTGGTTCTAAAAACCGAGCATGAAATGCTTCGGACCCCGAATTTTGGCCGGAAGTCCCTGAACGAGATCAAGGAAGTGCTGAAGGGCATGAATCTTGAGCTTGGTATGGATATCACCAACTGGCCACCAGAAAATGTTGAAGAATTGGCGCGGCGCCTGGATGAGCCGTTTTAACGGCACACCAGTCTCACCCCAGAGGAACTAAGGAGAAATATCATGCGTCATCGTAATGCCGGTCGGAAATTAAACCGTACTTCGCAGCATCGCCAAATGTTGTTCCGCAACATGGCTCAGGCACTGATCAAGCACGAACAAATCGTGACAACCTTGCCAAAGGCCAAGGAATTGCGCCCTGTTGTTGAGCGTCTTATCACGCTTGGCAAGCGTGGTGATCTGCACGCCCGCCGTCTGGCGTTTGCCCGGATCCGTTGTGAAGCCATGACAAAGAAATTGTTTGACGTGCTTGGCCCCCGCTATCAAGAGCGTGCGGGCGGGTATACACGTGTATTGAAGGCCGG
>RGCC01000139.1 GCA_009919335.1 Alphaproteobacteria bacterium | reverse complement strand
CCGCTTTGCAAACGGTCTCGATCTTTTCCTGAGCGGCACGAATGATGCTGGCTCTGTCATTTGCCAGCCCGGTCACGTCAATCATGTTGACGTCGGTGCAGCCGATGAAACGCAGAATGAATTGCAGAAATGACGTGGCAAATTCGTCTTCGGCGCCAGCGCGTGTATAGTTTGACGTCAGGATGACAATCGCCTGCTTTTGCCGTCTGCGATTGCCCGGAAACGTCGCGTTTGCACCATCGACATTGTCGCGGCAAACCATATCGACCCATGCTTTCAGGGCAGCCGGAATACTAAAATTATAGATCGGTACCGCAAACACCATGATGTCAGCGCGCTCAACCTCGGCGATAAGCGCATCTGATTGGGCAAGCAATGCACGGTCTTCACCGGATCGTGATGCAGGCGCTCCGAGACTGGCATCGCGCCATGCGCTGTTAACGTGCCCGACGCCCGATTTAAGATCGCGCCACACAATGTCACTATCCGGCAGATCAGCCCGCAATTGCGCAACGACAGATTCAGCCAGCTCACGGCTAACCGAGCCATGCTGGCGCATGCTCGAGTCAACTCTCAATATTGCTATTTTGTCTGCGCTCATTTGATAGAACCGCCCATTTGGTCATTAATGGCAAAGGCAAATCGGGGGTAGAAAGATCGCCGAGGGAGGGGGGAGGTCTCCCACGGCCCCTACCTTATATTTTTTCCCAGTTTAGAAATAAAGAGGCCTTACCGAAAAATATATTTCTAATTAATAGAAAAATAAATTATACTCAGAACATGAGCCAGATCGAAGAACTTCGCGCATTTATTTTGATTGTGGAGACGGGCAGCTTGACGCAGGCCGCGGATCGCATGGGTATTGCGGTTTCAGCAGTGAGCCGGCGATTGCGTGATCTTGAGGTGCGCCTTGGCGCAGCGCTGATCCAGCGCTCGACGCGGCGGCTTTTCTTAAATGAGACCGGCCAGCTGTTTTATCAACGGGCAAAATCCGTCTTGGCAACATTAGAAGATGCCGAGCAGGAGGTAAAAAATGCGGGTGGGGCGCTGAGTGGTGGCTTGCGAATTAGCGCGCCGTTGTCTTTTGGCATCGCGCATATGTCGACCGCCATTGCACAATTCATGCACGCGCATCCCGACATCCATATCGAGCTGGATTTGAGTGACAAGCGGGTGGATATGATCGCCGAAGGGTTCGATTTGGCAATTCGCATTGGCAATCTGACCGACTCCAGCCTCATCGCCAAAAAAATCTCATCGGTCAGCGTTTTGCCTGCTGCTGCGCCTAGCCTGATTTCGCAATGGCCGCAGCTAACCCATCCAGGCGATCTGGCGAAAATACCGGCGCTGGTTTATGCGAATGATCGCAGCCCGCATGATTGGGGCTATGTCGGGCCGGATGGAAAGGCTGGCAGCCTGCATATAACGCCGCGAATGTCGGCCAATAATGGCGATGTCTTGCGCGATCTTGCGATTGCTGGGTTGGGCATGGTGTCCTTGCCCACATTTCTGCATTATGAGGCAATCAACAAAGGTTTGCTGCAGCCGCTGTTTCCTGAATATCGCTGGAGCGGGTTTGATATTTTCGTGGTTTATCCGAAAACCACGATCTTGCCAAAACGAACCCGCGTTTTTGTCGATTTTATCTCGGGGCTATACGGTAAGGCGCCGTATTGGGAAGCGATCGAAGGGGTAAGGCTCACCGGATAACCTTTCTTTGTCCGATGGTAACGCATATCATTGACAAACGATCGCTTCCAAGGCACCAGTCTGACCCATGCTAAAACTTCAGAACCTGTCATTTTCCATTGAGGGAAAACCGCTTTTTGAGAATGCTTCGGCGGTCATCCCAACCGGTCATAAGGTTGGGATCGTCGGCAGGAACGGCACTGGAAAAACCTCGCTGTTCAGGTTGATCCGCGGTGAATGGGCGCTAGATTCTGGCGGGATCGACTATCCCCAGCAATTCAGCATCGGTGGCGTCGATCAAGAAGCACCAGCAAGTGATATCAGCCTTCTTGACACTGTTCTGGCGGCTGATGGCGAGCGCGCCCAGTTGCTAGCTGAGGCAGATACCGCCACTGACCCTGGCCGGATTGCAGATATTTACGCCCGCCTTGCAGATATTGATGCCTATTCGGCCGAAGCGCGCGCGGCGTCAATATTGTCCGGTCTTGGATTTAACAATGAAGCACAGGCGCGCCCTTGCCATGAATTTTCGGGCGGTTGGCGAATGCGTGTCGCGCTGGCGTCAGTGTTGTTCTCCCAGCCCGATCTTTTGTTGCTGGATGAGCCAACGAACTATCTTGACCTTGAAGGTGCGGTCTGGCTTGAAGAGTTTCTGGCGAAATACCGCCATACGGTTCTGGTGATTTCGCACGACCGGCAATTGCTGAACCGGTCGGTCACTGGCATCCTGCATTTAACTGATCGCAAGCTTGCCTATTATACCGGCAGTTATGACCAGTTTGATACCGAACGCCGGATGAAGCTTGAACAGCAGCAATCCATGGCGCGCAAACAAGATGCCCAACGCAAACATATCCAGTCATTTGTCGACCGGTTTCGGTACAAGGCATCAAAGGCGCGTCAGGCCCAGTCACGTCTCAAGCAACTAGAGAAAATGCAGCCGATTTTGGCGCTATCGGAACAGGCTGTAGCCCCGTTCCGGTTTCCAACGCCGGAAGAACTGCCGCCGCCCTTGCTGGTGCTTGATGATGTGGCGGTTGGGTATGATCAAAAGCCGGTTCTGCGCAAGCTGGATTTGCGTCTTGATGCGGATGACCGCATTGCGCTTCTTGGGGCGAATGGCGAGGGCAAATCGACCTTGTCAAAATTATTCGCTGGCAGGCTGCAACCGCTGTCGGGCCAGATCAAGAAATCAGGAAAATTGCGCATCGGGTTTTTTGCCCAGCATCAGCTGGATGAACTGGTTGCTGGCGAGAGCCCTTATCAGCATATGCAACGCCTACGGCCAAAAGAATTACCGACTAAATTGCGGGCACGCCTCGGCGGGGCAGGGTTTGACGCCGATATTATCGATAACCCGGTCGAGCGCCTGTCGGGGGGGCAAAAGGCGCGTTTGCTGATGGCTATGGCGGCAATTGATGCGCCGCATATTCTTATCCTTGACGAGCCGACAAACCATCT
>RGCC01000138.1 GCA_009919335.1 Alphaproteobacteria bacterium | reverse complement strand
AAGCCTCGGACGATGCGCGTTTTGAGATTGGCAATCTTAGCTTTGTACCGGCTAATAAAATGCTGCATGAAATTGGCACTGACCGGATGCAGGCCCTAACCGAAAAAGAATCAACGATCCTGAAATTTCTGTATCGGGCATTTCCCAATGATGTAACGAAAAGTCAAATTCTAGCCGAGGTATGGGGGTTTCAAAATGGTGTCAGCACGCACACGCTTGAAACGCATATTTACCGTTTGCGCCAGAAAATCAGCCGGCTAACAAAAGAGCCCTTGGTCCTTACCACGGAAAAAGGCTATCGGCTGTCAGATTGAATGAGGCTATTTCGCCTTGCCATCCATCAGTGATGAAATCGCTGACGTCACCGCTTTGGTGCCCATATCGCCGCCAAATTCCATCGGGCGCAACCGGTTTAGCGAAAAGCCGGTTTCAATCGCCGCATCAAGGATCATAGCGGCATCGTCATAGGCCGGTTGATCCAGTTTTTCGGCAAGATAATCAAGCATTAATCCGGCGCTTAAAATTGCCGCTAGCGGGTTGGCTTTATCCATACCCATAATATCAGGGGCGCTGCCATGTGCGGGTTGAAACAGTCCGATCTCGTCACCAATTTCGCCGCAGGCCGCCATGCCCATCCCGCCAACAAGGCCACCGGCAAGATCTGACAAAATATCGCCAAACATATTTTCCATTACCAAAACATCGGCTGCCCAGGGCTGGCGAATAAGATCGAGCGCTGCCGCATCGACATAATTATAACCCTTGCTGATATCCGGATATTGGGCGCTAACTTCGTCAAAAATCTGCCGGAAAAATGCCATCGAGGTAAAGACATTCGCCTTATCAACACAAGTTACCTGCCCCTTATGCCCTTTTTCTTTGCGCTTACTGGCAAAGCGAAAGGCAAAATCATGCAGCTTTTCAGTCGTCGCACGGGTAATGCGCAAAGTCTCGTCACAGACCGCGTTATCAATGACTTTGCTCCGGCCATGAACGGCAGCAGAATAAAACAGACCTTCGGTAGATTCGCGAATAATGACAAGATCAATCTTGCTAGCACGTTTGTCGGCAAGTGGCATTGGCGCATTTGGATAGGCTTTGACTGGCCTGATACCGGCATAAAGCTGGTACCGGTCACGAAGCCGAAGATGCGGTGATATTTCAGTGCCATCAGCGTGCCGGACCGAAGGAAGCCCGATAGCTCCAAGGAAAATCGCATCGGCGTCACCGGCGCGCTTTTCGCCATCTGGCTCTATATCAACACCTGTTTCGGCATAATATTTCGCACCGGCGGCAATCTCAATAATCTCTGGTGCTGGTAGCCCTGCTTTGCTCATGGCTTTTTGGGCAAGGAACATGGCGGCATCACTGACATCAACGCCGATGCCATCACCTTTAATCAAGCTGATCCTAGCGCGCATATCATGCCTCCCAATTATTTCTGCAAACAATATTGCCGCGCAATATCTAGCTGCGGATCATTGCCGCAGGCTTTATCTCAACGATGGTGGGGTAAATCTAGAAATGCGCAAAAACGGATGGCTGGGGCGGTAGGATTCGAACCTACGATACACGATACCAAAAACCGATGCCTTACCACTTGGCCACGCCCCAATCCGTTGGACGCTGCAATTTAGCGACCAAGTTCCAAGCAATCAAGCCCGTTCTTTGCCGAATATGCTTTAAAATCCCCCAAACCCTGTGATTGTACCCTAACCGTCTGATTAAATGATTTAATCGACTTGGTAAATCTGGCTTGCAATGGCCCAATATCCAGCGGTTTCAAGCTGGGCTGCTGCCGCTTTGGCATCGCTGGCTTGTTCAAATAGCGCAAAACAGCTTGCTCCGCTTCCCGACATCGCAGCGCATTTAACGCCAGATGCGGCCTCCATTATTTCAAGGCAGGATCTAATCTGCGGCACTAGCGCCAGTGCCGCTGGTGTCAAATCATTACCAAGCGCAACAAGACCGGCAGCATCAAGCCCATCAAGCGATCCGGCAAAACCGCTGTAATGACCGCCAAAATGGGTAAAGACGTCTTTGGTTGATAGCGGGATCCGGGGGTTTGCAAGCAATATTGCGCCGGTTTGCGGCATGGTAAACGGCGTCATGCCGTCACCAATTCCGGCAATGCGTTGGCACCCACCAGCAAGACAAACCGGCACATCAGCGCCAAGGCTGGCGGCAAGGTCATAAAGGACGGAACTGTCCAGCGGCGCCGGTGATAGTGCGTTTACTGCTCGCAATAATGCCGCTGCATCGGCCGATCCGCCGCCAAGCCCCGCCCCGACAGGAATGTTTTTTTCCAGCGTGATTGCAAGCCCGTCAATGACACCGCCAGCTTCCCGGTACCCGTCCAAGGCGCGCATCACTAGATTATCAGCGCCGCGATTATCCTGTGTTTGGCGATTAAATCGAGGGGTGACAATTTCGGCGCTATCTAGGGCTGTACTGAACTCGCCAGTCACAATCAGCGCATCATCCGCCGCTGGCTCAAATGTTAGTCGATCGCCAAATTCGGTGAAGACAATCAACGAGTCCAAATGATGATAGCCGCGATCATCCTTGCCACAAACGCGCAGGAAAAGGTTAATTTTTGCCGGCGCAAGAACGGAAATCATGGATTAAGTTTGGCGGTAAATTCGGCTTTTAGGTCATCTTCGGTGGCAATTGACAGCGCATATTGCCATTTGAAACGCGCTTCGCTATGGCGGCCGACTTCCCAATAAGCGTCGCCAAGATGGCCGGTAATGACCGCATCCATTGGTTCCAGAATGGTTGCCTGCTCGAGAAAGGCAACTGCCAGATCATAATTGCGAAGCTTGAAATGTACCCATCCCAGCGAGTCGACAAAAAAGCCGCTTCTCGGCCGCAATCGAACCGCCTTTTCAATTAATTTGATTGCCTCGTCAAGATTGCGCCCGTCATCGGCCCACCAATAACCTAGATAATTCAGGGTGAAGGGATCGTTTGGCTGATTGCGCCTGACATATCGTTGCGCCGTTCCAGATCACTTCTAAGCAATAACCCAGGCTGCCCCCAAATACTGGCCTCATCAATTGCATCAAGCTTGGCGATGGCGGCTTGTGGCTGTTCCATTTCTTGCAGGGCTTGGGCCAACAGGAAACGGGCACTATCGTTCGCATCATCAAGATATAATGCCAGCCCAAGGCGTGCA
>RGCC01000137.1 GCA_009919335.1 Alphaproteobacteria bacterium | reverse complement strand
AGCGGCCGTTGCCGCCGGCAGTGATGATTATGCGCCCACGGCGGCCAAACCAGCGGCATATAATGCGGCAGTTGGTATGATCAAGGACAAGAATTATGCTGACGCGATTATCCAGCTTGAGGCGGCTGAAAAGGCGGCGCCAAAGGATGCTGATGTTCAGAACTTGCTGGGATTTGCCCACCGGAAATCGGGTCAGTTGAACAAAGCCGCGGAACACTACAACGCTGCTTTGACCCTAGACCCCAAGCATAAAGGCGCCTTAGAATATCAGGGCGAGCTGTTTTTGATGCTTGGTGATAAAGCTAGCGCCGAGAAGAATTTACAGAAACTCGACAAGATATGCTGGCTTGGATGCAGTGAGCTGGATGACCTTCGCACGGCGATCAGAAACCATCAGCCGTAAAGGGCGACGCCCTGCGCTTGCTAGAGCTTGATTTAGATCATGAGGTAGCCTGTTTTGTCTTTGAGTCCATTTCCCCAAAACCGACTTGGTAAAATTATCTTAGTCGTCTCGATTATCTTTGTGCTGCTGTTTGCATCATTGGTGGTGATGCATTGGCTGAACAATCCCGAAAGCCTAAATCCGGTATTTGGGTGACCAATATTCAGGTAACCGCTTCATGACAATCTCATAAAAGGATAAACGACGTGCAGCTATCGATTCTAATTCATGCCGCCAATATTGGTTTTATGGTGATGTTTACCGCCGTTGTTGCACCAACGGTTTTTAAGGTTTTGTCGCAAAAGGCAGCTGGTGCATATCTCAGGAAACTATTCCCAAGGATGTTTCTGTTCGGCTTTATAACGTCAAGCTGTGCTGTCGTTGCGGCGATCTTTGAAAATCACTCGATGAACGGATTTATATCGGCTTTTATTGCTGTCGGGTTTTTGGGGAATGCGTTCATTTTAACGCCAAAGATCAATCACTATCGCGATGCTGTTCTAGATGGTGATGTGGCGGCAAAAACGATGTTTGGCCGGCTGCATCTTATATCGGTTGCCGTGTTTCTTATGCAATTGCTTGCCAGCTGTTACATCGTCATTGCGGGCTATTTAACGCCCTGAAGATGTAAGATTCTGGATCAATCTTCCGTCGCACCAGCATGATGGTATCGCCCGCTAATTCATCTCATTGCGGGCTATCTATGGCTTTTGCGTTCACATTTGTTGGTCGGTCCATCACGTCTGCAAACCCAGCCTATCAATGATATTTGGGATATTTTTCTTGAAGTTAAAAAATCCCTTTTTTGCATATTGCCAACAATGGATATCTTCCTGTCGTTTCAGAATATGAAGCTCTAGGTTTGTTCTGGCCGCAAGACGTTTTAGGTAATCCAGATTATCCCCAACAAATGGGTATATAACATCCAGATTATCCCCAACAAATGGGTATATAACATCAACGCCTTTGATGCTGGATGACATTTCCATAATATTGTCAGTGTCAATCAGGTTGGCATTAGCACAGCGTGCCACAAAACCTCTGACCAGCTTTTGCTTGAACGCAAGCACCGGCTCACCAAGCGCAATATTACGTTCATCATTACCAAGACATAAAACAAGAATGCTATCATAGCCGGCATAGGTCTCGGGGCTGGCAAGATAAAGATCGGTATCAAAGACGATAAGCGTCGCATATTTGCGGGTCATGCCGCCCGCCGGATCAATGGCAATGACCGGATGCTCACGAGTGCCACGGCACGGTTCGGCATCTTCATTTAATGTATCATCGCCAAACCTGCCATCGGTAAAACGGGCAATATTATCGGCGCGCGCAAGGTAGTGCTTGCCGATTGTTTGCACGCCAACGCCAGCCAAGCGTATTTGATGCGGCATCACCATCAAGCAAATGCTGCATGAAATACCGCGCGCCCAGCTGCCACGGCAGCCCAAGCGTAAAAATCCAGATACTGGCAAACCACATCCGGGTATGATTATGCAAATAATTCGTCTGTTGCAGCTCGTTCACCCAGCTATCAAAACACGCGATACCCGTAGTGCCGCTGATAGCATTTTGATAGTCAGCATTTTTGGCGCGGTCAAAATCGAATGACACAAACTCATCCCACACGCTCGGCCTATGTTCAAGCCAGCCCTTCCAGTAAATCCGCCAGAACATTTCTTGAACAAATTTTTCCACATTGTCATGGCTGTAGGCCGCCAGAGTTTTGGCAATCACGTCATATTCGAACAGGGCGCGATGCGAGATATATTTCGACAGGCACGAGACATTGCGCCGGTCATCAGGGCCAAAATCAAAATTGCTCGTATGATTTAATTGGCCCTTTTAGAAAATCTGTCAGATCTTTTTCAGCAGCCGCAAATAAATCGTCCTTACCAGACGGCATGGTGATATGTCTCCGATTGCTGTTGATCTGGATATACGGCCCTTGGGCAAAAGGCCTGCCAGCACATTATGATGATTTATTATGCCCATGCGAATACCGCAAAAATAAGCAAAGCGGATTAGCCGTCAAGGTTGGCCTCATAGAGGATAAAATCACCAAGCGCGGCAACACCGTCATTCTTGCGCATTGACCCAAAGATAAATGGCCTTCCATTGCGGGCGGTTGCGGTATCTGCCGCCATGGTCTCAAGATTTACCCCGACATGCGGTGCAAGCTCGACCTTATTGACAACCAGCATATCCGATTTCGTCAGCGCTGGGCCTTTTTTGCGCGGAATATCACCACCCATGCAAACATCAATCACATAGATTGTCAGATCAGCCAGTTCCGGGCTGAAGGTTGCGGCCAGATTATCACCACCAGACTCAATCAGGATGATATCAAGATCCGAGATAGCGGCACAAAGATCAGCCACCGCCGCAAGGTTGACCGATGCATCCTCGCGGATCGCTGTATGCGGACAGCCGCCAGTTTCAACACCCCTGATCCGTTCAGCTGGCAGGGCCTGAACCCGCATCAGATATTCGGCATCTTCACGGGTGTAAATATCATTGGTGATCACCGCCATCGAAATCCGTGGCGCCAGATAGCGGCAAAGCGCCTCGGTCAAACTTGTTTTACCGGCCCCAACCGGCCCGCCAATTCCCACACGCAAGGGGCCATTGCGGCTGGCAATCTTTCGCGGCGTGCCGGCAGGTTCTTGCTGATGAATATTCATGTTCGATAAATCCTTGTTTCGAGGGTTTCATGCAAGATAGCGGAATGGTCAGC
>RGCC01000136.1 GCA_009919335.1 Alphaproteobacteria bacterium | reverse complement strand
AAGACTTTCAAAGATGCAATGAATGATCCTGCATACAAAGAGGCCTTTCTGAAATCAAAGGGCTTTTGGCCATATTCAAACTATGGCGGCGTTGCCGAATGTGAAGAATTCAAGAGCGCAATGCTTGAGCTTGGTGGACGGTATCGTTCGCTTTTGACTGGAAAATAGACGCGTTATTAATCAGGGGAGCACGCCATTGGCGTGTTCCCTTTACCATGTATTTTTCCCTTTAATCGCGCAATAAGCCGTTTTGGACAATCATCATGACCGAACAAGATCCATCAACACCATCGTCAAAAAAGAACATTGCTGGCGAATTGATAATACCAGTCGGTGCGCTGGCGTTTACCATCTATTATATCTTTACCGTGATCGAGTCGCCATGGACGGCTCAGGTCAACGCCTTCATGGTTGGCTCAATTCTGCTGGCGGTAATTGGTATTTTCCTGATCAGCCGGATCGTCATGCTCGTTCAAGGCAGCGCGCAATTTCATGTCACGTTTGACCGTCTTCCAGATGCTATCAAAAGCCGACAAAGCGGCTTTATCGGGCTGACAATTCTCTACCTTATCGTCATTGAGTCGATCGGGTTCACATTAACAACAGCTTTGTTTTTCTGGGGGTCAATGCTGCTGCTTGATTATGGCAAGGCGCCATTGGCCAAACTGGCGCTCGCCGTTTTTATGGCACTTGTCGCATATGGCATTTTTATTCTTGGCTTTGAAACGCGCCTTCCAAAGGGTGCTATTGAAACATTTTTGGCAGGGGCTTTCTGAGCATGGACGTTAATCTCGCATTTTTCATTGATCTGTTTTTCCATATAATGGGGATGTGGTGGGTTATTGTCCCCTCTATTCTGCTTGGTCTCATTGTTGGTGCAATTCCTGGGTTCAGCGCGGCCAACACAATCATCATCCTGCTGCCCTTTACCTTTATGATGGAGGTCGAGGTCGGGCTTGTCTTTATGATTGCGCTCTATTGCTCGTCACGGCTTGGCGCGGGTATTCCGGCTATTTTGGTCAATATTCCGGGGACAGCTGGCGCTGCGGCAACCCCGCTTGACGGCTATCCAATGGCAAAAAAGGGGCTTGGGCAACGCGCGCTGTCGATTTCCTTTGTGTCATCAATTATCGGCGGTGTTCTTACCACCGCGATTGCCCTTGTGACTATGCCTTGGCTGGCGCGTGTTGGCTTTTATATGCATAGCGTAGAAATGATTGTGGTGATGCTTTTTGGCATTTCACTGATTGCATCAGTTGCAGCAAAGGACATGATCAAGGGATTGATTGCTGGCTTTTTCGGACTGATGATCGGCTCGATCGGGGCCGACCATGTTTATGCTACCCCGCGTGGCACAATGGGCTTTCTTGAGCTTTATGATGGCGTGCCTTTGATCCCTGCTCTTGTTGGCCTGTTCGCGATTTCCGAGGCTTTTCTGGTTATCGAAAGCGGATCAATCTTGTCAAAAAGCAACGTCCAGAATGTGGATAATGCCAGCTGGAAAGAGACTATCAAGGGCGTTCGCATCACCTTGAAACGCTGGTATCATGTCACATGGACAAGCATGATAGGGCTTATTATCGGCGTCATTCCAGGCGCTGGCGCTGCCATCGCATCCTTTGTTGCCTATCAGCAATCACGAACCTTTTCTAAAACACCAGACGCCTATGGTACAGGACATTACGAGGGGCTGATCGCTCCTGAGGCAGCAAATAATGGGGTAACTGCTGGAACGTTGATACCACTGATGGTGCTTGGCATTCCCGGCGGTGCCACAGCAGCCATAATGATGGTGGTAATGCAATATCAAGGCGTGCCTACCGGCCCGCGCCTGTTTGTCGAACGGCCAGAGCTGGGCTATGGCGTGTTTATGGCGATGTTGGTGACGTATCTTTTGATGGCCTTCACTATTTTGCCGATGTCACGCTATATGTCGCGGGTCACCATGGTGTCGACCACCTACATGTCACCAATCATTATCGCCTTTACGCTTGTCGGTTCATTTGTGCCGCGGGAATATATGTTTGATATGTATCTGGCTTTTGCCTTTGGCATCGTTGGATATATTGCTCGCAAAACCGGTTATCATGTTGCAGCAATTTTAATTGGTGTGATCCTCGGCCCGCTTCTCGAGCAGTATATGCTTCGTGCATTAAAAATGTCTGACGGTGATCCAATGGTGCTTCCAAAACCGTTGAATAGGCAGATTTCATGCAAACAGAACCAGTCGCGTTAAATATCGAACAAATTGCCCGAGTGGACATCGCCGGTGGCGGGCAGGTTACGGTAGAGGATGGATATGCCTATATTGGTCACATGGATGCGCCAGATGGCACCACCATAATTGACGTCAAAGACCCATATAATCCCAAAATCGTAGCCGAAATTAAACTCGATGATCATCTATCCCACACGCATAAAGTAAGGGTTGCAGGTGATATCATGATTACCAATGTCGAGCAGGCGCAGCGACATCTTTTACGGCGAGGAGAGCGGCTACCGGCCCTTCGCGACCAGTTGCGCGATGAGTTGGGGCGTGAGGCCAGCGACGCCGAACTTGCTGAGGCGCTTGGTGTTCCGGTGGCAAAGATTGCTGATATTGATCATTTCCTTGCCAATGGCTATCACGATGGCGGTTTTCGCGTTTGGGATATCTCTGACCGCTCAAAGCCAAAGCTATTATCCTATGTTCGCACGCATGGCTTTGGCACCCACCGGTTTGATATGGATAAGAATTACGCCTATATCTCGACCGAAATGGAGGGCTATGTCGGCAATATTTTGGTTATCTATGATCTTGCCGATCCCAGCAATCCGGTTGAGGTTTCTCGCTGGCATATGCCGGGTCAGCACCTTGCCGCAGGCGAGACGCCGACATGGTCAGGCTATAAGAACCGGCTGCATCACGCATTGCGAGTTGGTGATGAAATGTGGGCTGCTGTCTGGTATGCGGGTTTTCAGGTGATCGACGTCAAGGACATTAAAAATCCCAAAACCCTTGCAGCGCATAATTATCACCCCCCTTTCCCTGAGCCAACCCACACCGTTTTGCCATGCGAGCAATTGATTGATGGTCGGCGGATTGCCGTTGTTGTTGATGAAGAACACGATCACACGCCCGGCCTGCTGCACGGCTTTTTGTGGATTTTTGACATCACCGACCTCGATAATATCCATGCATTATCGGCCTTTGATGTCAGCGAGAT
>RGCC01000135.1 GCA_009919335.1 Alphaproteobacteria bacterium | reverse complement strand
AATAATCCAAAGATACAGGACATGATCGCAATTGCCGGCGCATTAACCCCCAACGACGGCGATAGCACAACCACCACACCGGCAAATCCGATAAAAATACCAACCCATTGAACCAATCGCGGTTTTTCGCCAAACAGGAAAATCGCCAAGGCGGTGGTCAATAAAGGCTGGGTGGAAACGATCAAGGCGGCCAAGGCAGCGCCGAGGCCGTTTGACATCGCGAAAAACGTGCTTCCCAGATAAACCCCATGGATTAGAACACCAACAAGGGCTGTCCAGAAAATTGGATCATTTGTGCCGGTTTTGGCATTGGCTGCATCTTTGGTGTTTTGGCGATTTTTCTGCCAAATCCTGATGCCAATGGCGACCGCCATGAAAATCAGTGCCACAATCACAAATCTGACCGCCAAAAAGGCAAAAGGCGTTGCGTGCTGAACGCCTGCCTTGCCAGCCACAAAAGCAGACGACCATAGAACAACAAAAATTATCGGTAGAATAAATTGTGCCATTAATGTCTGGTTCCGTTGATCGCCGTCGACATGATTTCGTTTTGAGGCGTTGGTCTTTAGATGCCGCGATAACGGCGTGCTAGGTGTTTGGCTGCAATATCAGATTTATGAAAGATACACAGGCTACAGATATAAAAGGCGAAAGATAATTAGGGCAAATCCTTCAGCTGCTAATATGATCGCAAATATGGGCTTTGCGCAAATGATAACGCGCGATTTCACGGTGATTTAAGTAAGGCCGCCACCTTGCATATTGGCAAAGCGGCGAAAGCGGTTTTTCAGCAACAGCCAAATCACCCCATAACAGATCAGCGGGATTAAAATTTGTAACATGGCAGCAACACCGGCGGGGCCGCGACTGCCATTTGCGGCAAGGCTGACCGCCTCGACTGTAATCGTGCCAATCCTGCCGCCGCCAACAAAAACGGTCGGCAGATAAAGCGCGATCGAAACAGCAAATCCGATGAATAGCGCGGCACCGATCGGCATTGCCATAAGCGGCAGATGTACTCGGTAAAACCGGCGAAATGGCGCAACGCCAAGACTGCTTGCCACCCTGTCATGGCGCCAGTCCATTTGCCCGAATGCCGGTGCAAGGACAAGCCACATATATGGCAGAATGAAAATCATGTGGATATAGATCAATGCTGGCCAACTGCCATCAATGCCGGCCCAGCTAAGCCCGATTTGCAATCCGAACAGAAAGCTGATTTGCGGCACTAAAAGTGGCAGGTAAATAGCTGCCTGTAATAATCGGTTTTGCTGAAGGAGACCCTGCCCATGATAAAGCCATAAAAACACAACGCCCACCGCCAGTAATGCCGCCGTGATCGCCAATATTCCGCTATTCAGCACAAGCGGCATATAGCTTGCCGCGTCCTGCCAATGCATAAGGCTTGTGCTGGCGGGAAAGGCCGCTGGAAAGAACCAGCCCTTGGCAAAAGACCAGATTAGCGCCGCAATCAGCCCCATGACGCCGATCAGCAGTGGCAGAATAGCGATGATCGATAAAATTGGTAACAGGTGATCAGCCGCAAGCCCGCGCCAGCCGCGCCACCGACAAAACTGGACAATCTTGCCGATCATCTGTTCCAGTAAATACCAGATAAAAACCGCAATCAGCACAAGACCTATTTGCCAGACCGCACCAAATGACGCTGGCAGCCGCGCCGCAAGATCGGCGTCATGAAAGCCGTTCAGAACCAGAATGGCGAGGGGCGGCGGCAGGCTAGGTGCCAATAGTAACGCCATATCGACAACTGACAGGCTGAAGACCAGAACCGCAATAACTGGCAGCCTGATCTGGCGATAGATAAGCGGTAAAATAAGAAAGGCCCAGCTGGCAAATCGCCCATAGCCAAGCCCCGCACCAATTGCCAGTCCCAAAACCAGCGCCAGCCCGGCGGGATCGGGAACAAGCCCCCATAAAGGCGGCTGGCTGAGGCCGGTCAGTGATGGCGATATCAGCCGCATTAACCAGCCGGACGGTGCCAGCAAAAACACCATCCCAACGGCGATTGTGCTGTGCGGGATTGCAATCAACGGGCCAAGCAACCGACGCAGGCGCACCATCATTTTGCTGCCAGTAAAACCGGCAAGAATAATAAAGCCGCCGATAAGCGAAAGGCCGGTTGCCAATAATCCGGTTTTAAGCGACAGCCAACCGGCCCAGATAAGGCCGGGTGTCGCCAGAAACTGTTGCGCCGCATCGGCCGAAAAACCGGTTTTGCCAAGTGCTGGGAAATATCCGGCTGCTGGCAAAATAATCCCGATTAGCCCCAGTAAAACCGGCAATCCGAACAGCAAGGCTGTAAGGCCGGTAAGGGCGGTTAGGCTGGTACTGCTGCTAATCGGCCGACGGCTGGATTTTATCACTGCTAATTGCCGCTGGCATAGCGTTTAATCCATGCCGCCTCAAGTCGGGGAACCCAGCTTGGATGCGGCTCGGCAAGGGTGCGGCCAAGGTCGGCATCACTCAAGGTTGCGATACCGCGCGGTAGCTTATGAAAGGCCATGCGCTGGGCGTCAGATAATTTATCCATCGACAGCACGGTCGGATCGCCCCAAACGGCGGTATCGGCCTTTTTGAGCTGTGCTTCGGGTGAGAGCATGAAATTTGCCACCAGCTTGGCCGCAGCGGGCGCGGATGCGTTAAACGGGATCGCAAGGAAATGCACATTGGCTAGGGTGCCGCTGTCGTGGATGTAGGTTCGAACGCTCTCGGGCAGCTCGCCCCGTGCAATCGCCGCCGAGGCATCAGCAGGGTTGAACGCAATCGCAATGTCAATTTCACCATCACCAAGAAGCTGGCGAAGAACCGGATAATTCGCCGGATAGGCGTTGCCAGCCCGCCATAGATTTGGCCTTGCTGCATCTAGCCAGTTCCATAAAGGCGCGGTAACAGCATCAAAGCTGGCATCGCTAACGGGTTGATAAAGCGCCGGATGCGCGTCACTAAGCTCGATTAAAATCTGCTTTAAAAAGGACATGCCGATGAAATCAGGCGGCTGCGGAAAGGTGAACCGGCCCGGATTTGCTGCAATATAATCAGCCAGCTCTTGAGCTGATTTTGGCGGGGTTTGCAGCCTTGCGCTATCATGGGAAAAGACTAATTGCGCGCGTCCCCACGGGCTTTCTTTGCCCTCGGTTGGTTCGGCAAAATCTGACAGGATACCGGGCAAGGCGTTGCTATCGGTATATTG
>RGCC01000134.1 GCA_009919335.1 Alphaproteobacteria bacterium | reverse complement strand
GCGCGCGGCAAAATAACAATTTTTTGACGTTTTACTCTTGGCGAAGCCGTTTTGGATCACTAGATAAGGCTAGCAATCCGCAGATGGATGCAAAAAGGACTTAAAAATGATAGACCAAAAGAATAGCACGGACGGACCCGACAGCGATCCTGATAGCGATCAGACAGCCGGTTCTGGCACCGACGCACCGGCGGCGGCAGATGATCACGGTGCGCAGGCCAGCAACCACTCTGGAAATGCTGCGAGTGATACACCCAGCAGCGATACACCCAGCAACGAAGCGCTGGATGATTTGATTGCTGCCACCAGTGGGCAACCAAACGCTGCCTCGTCGATTGATGAAGATGCTGGTTCACACGACCCGCTATCGGCACTAATGGCTGAACGCGATCAGCTGAAAGACCAGCTGTTACGCGCCTTGGCAGATACTGAAAATATGCGCCGCCGTAGCGAGCGTGAAGCGGCGAATGTCCGCAAATATGGCCATACGCCGTTTGCGCGTGA
Organism: Alphaproteobacteria bacterium; assembly: GCA_009919335.1. Classification (GTDB taxonomy): domain Bacteria; phylum Pseudomonadota; class Alphaproteobacteria; order Puniceispirillales; family Puniceispirillaceae; genus UBA3439. Next base: position 2,796 of record RGCC01000134.1, on the reverse strand, counting down.
CCTCGTCGGTGCGATTGATAATCTGGCGCGGGTGATTGACTCGGCACCAGATGATCTTGGTCAGGCCGACGAGACGATGAAATCGCTCATCACCGGGATTCAGCTTAGCTGGACTGAATTGCAGTCCGTCATTGAAAAGCATGGGATCAAGCGGGTTGAGCCGCTGAACGAGAAGTTTGACTATAATCTGCATCAGGCAATGTTTGAAGTGCCAACAAATGATCAGCCAAGTGGTGTTGTCCTCGAGGTTGTCCAGCATGGGTATGTTTTACATGACCGGCTGCTACGTCCAGCGATGGTTGGCGTCTCAAAGGCCGGTGATACAGCCGCGCCCAGCGACGGTGATCCGCAAAAAACAGATGAATAGGGATGGGAAATTTGCCGGATCATCACTTGATCTCAGCATAGGGAATACCGCGTAAATATGACTAAATGGGGGTGGAAACGGTATAGCTGCAACCGCGGTAATACCTAGGTTTGGCAGTTTCTCTTGTCAAACTTACTCCCTCTTGTAACCGAAATAATAAGTCCTATATGGACGATAGTTGAACAGTAGTGACAGAACCGGTGCGTTAAACGCCGGTTACGCCCCCGTAAGGTCTGCTTATGGGAACGAAATGTCTTAAAGGGCCACTCTATCAGCGTCACCTTAAAACAGGTTTGGCAATGAGTGGTCAGGGAAAGGAGCTTTAGATATGGCGAAAGTTATTGGTATTGATTTGGGAACCACAAATTCCTGTGTTGCTGTCATGGACGGATCCGAGCCACGGGTGATCGAAAATGCCGAAGGCGCGAGAACAACGCCGTCAATGGTGGCATTTGCAAATGGTGAACGTCTGGTTGGCCAAGCGGCCAAGCGTCAGGCGGTTACAAATTCTGAAAACACACTTTTTGCGATCAAGCGTCTGATTGGTCGCCGCTTCAAGGACAAATCCACCAAGGCGTTTGCCGATCTGGTGCCATTCGAACTGGTTGGCGCCAAAAATGGTGATGCGTGGGTAAAGGTTGAAGGTGAAGAATATTCGCCCAGCCAAATCTCTAGCTTTGTTCTTCGCAAACTAAAAGAAGATGCCGAGGCCTATCTTGGTGAAACCGTGACGCAGGCTGTGATCACCGTTCCAGCCTATTTCAATGATGCCCAGCGTCAGGCGACAAAGGATGCTGGCAAAATTGCCGGTCTTGAGGTGTTGCGGATCATTAACGAGCCAACAGCGGCCGCGCTGGCCTATGGCCTTGATCGCAAGGAATCAGGCATTGTTGCCGTTTATGACCTTGGTGGCGGAACCTTTGATGTTTCCATCCTCGAGGTTGGCGATGGCGTGTTCGAGGTCAAATCTACCAATGGTGATACATTCCTTGGTGGTGAAGATTTTGACCATGCGATCATTGAATTTCTGGCTGACTCTTTCAAATCAAGCGACGGTATTGATCTTCGCGGCGACAAGCTGGCTTTGCAGCGGCTTAAAGAAGCAGCTGAAAAAGCCAAGATTGAATTGTCATCTTCAGTACAGACTGATGTAAATCTGCCGTTCATCACCGCTGATGCGACTGGGCCGAAACATCTTAATGTCAAGCTGACACGGGCCAAGTTGGAACAGCTGGTTGGCGATCTGATTGCCCGCACGATGGAGCCTTGTAAAGCGGCATTGAAAGATGCTGGCATCAAGGCGTCAGAAATTGATGAAGTGATCATGGTCGGCGGTATGACCCGTATGCCGAAAATCATCGAAAAGGTGAAAGAATTTTTTGGCACCGAACCGCATCGTGGGGTGAACCCTGATGAAGTTGTTGCCTCAGGTGCAGCGATTCAGGCTGGTGTTCTAACCGGTGACGTCAAGGATGTGCTTCTTCTCGACGTGACGCCATTGTCACTTGGTATCGAAACGCTTGGCGGTGTCTTTACCCGGTTGATTGATCGCAACACAACGATCCCGACCAAGAAAAGCCAAGTCTTTTCAACGGCTGATGATAATCAATCTGCGGTTACCATCTCGGTTTGTCAGGGTGAACGCGAAATGGCTGCGGATAACAAGGCGCTTGGCCAGTTCAATCTGGAAGGCATCTCACCTGCCCCGCGCGGTGTGCCGCAAATCGAGGTAACCTTTGATATTGATGCCAATGGTATCGTCAAGGTCAGTGCCAAGGATAAAGCCACTGGCAAAGAGCAGGAAATCCGTATTCAAGCCTCTGGTGGATTGGATGACAGCGAGATCGACCGCATGGTTGCCGAGGCTGAAGCCAATGCCGAAACTGACAAGCAGCGCCGCGCCGAAGTTGAAACCCGCAATCAGGGCGAGGCTTTGGTTCATGGTGCAGAAAAAGCCATTGATGATCTTGGTGACAAGGCGGATCCTCAGGCCAAAGCCGATGTTGAAGCCGGTATCGAGGCGCTTCGCGAAGCCCTTGATGGTGACGATATTGAGGCGATTTCGTCAAAATCGGCTGAATTGTCCAAGGTGATGATGAAGATGGGTGAAGCCGCCTATCAGGCCGAAGCTGAAACCGCAGGCAAAGACGGTGCAAACAACGATGATGGTTCCGTTGTTGATGCCGAATTTGAAGAGGTGGACGCCGATTCAGACGATGGCAAAAAACAAAGCAAATAAGCCAAAATAAATATGAAACCGGAGCTAGATCAGGCTCCGGTTTTTGAATTTTCACGGCAAAAGTGGCAGGCATGAGCAAGCGCGATTACTACGACGTATTAGGTGTTGAAAAAAACGCCGACGATAAGGCAATTAAATCGGCATTTCGTAAACTTGCGATGGCAAACCACCCTGATCGAAATCAGGGTGA
>RGCC01000133.1 GCA_009919335.1 Alphaproteobacteria bacterium | reverse complement strand
CGACATTCATCGAATAAGGCAGGTCGTAATGAATACGATGACCGTTGAAAGTCAGCGCCGAATAGCGGAACAGCATCACACTATTCGCATCAACCTGCCAGCGATGTGCGGCCTTACTATCCGCAATCGGATCCAGCGGCGGTGCGGCCGTTACCTCTTCACGGTAAACGACATCATGGCGTTCGCGCAGTTTCAGCTGACCATCAACCGAAAATTCATGCGTCACTGCAACGAAACACAGATTGCCACTTTTGCCTGATTTAAAGGTGATATCGTCAATGCGGCTTTGCTTGCTGACATGGTCACCAATACTGAAATCACCGTGAAATTCCAGCCAGCCACCTGCCCACATTCGCCGCGCATAGGGGATTTCGGGCAGAAAATCGCCGCGTTTTGGGTGGCCGTCAGGCCCCAGCGCATCCGGATCAACCGCGTCAGGGGCCAGACACCAATGCATCCCGGGCGGCACCGCGGTACCGGCAAAACAATGCGCTCCCAGCGTATGTTTGAAATGATTAACCATGCGCGGGGTAATCACATCATTGCTTGTTACGCTGTTACCAATCCAGGTGATAAAAGATCAAACGACTGGCTAGATGTCTTGCCGTCTTTCAGCCGCACCTCAACACGCGCCGCACTATCGGCAATGCTGTCATCGCCGACCACCTTGACCCGTTCAGCAAGCGCCATCAGATATGTGTCCTTGCAGGCCGCATCATGATAGCTTTCATAAGCGGCAAGATTGATATTTTGCAGCACCATCGCCGCCAGAAAGACATAGCTGAATTTAATTTCAAGGCCGGTTTGCGGTGTCTTTATATCACAGACATTCTGCCACCGCGGGGTGATATTGACCCGCACCTCGTCAACATCATCGGCGGCAATCTTGCCACCGGCCTGCAACAAAAGCAGTGCCTCGATCATCGCATGGGTGCCGTGGCAGCAGGCGTGTAACTTGTGACTGACGCTAGCAAAAAAGAACTTATCAAATGACCAGTCAGCAATTTTGCCACTGCCAGCATTGTCGGCGTGATGTGCGGCCAGAAAGCTTTGCGCGCCAGCAAAGGCATCGGTGCTGGCGGTAAAGCCGCGTTTGGCAAGGCTGGCCGCCTCAATCCCGTTTGCCGCAGCCGCCCCCGCATTAAACGGTTTACCCATTGTGCCAAATTGTGATTTAAGCCCCGACGCACGGGTGCTAACCAGACCCAGTGCCGCCGACAGCGCATCGCGGTCAAGCTGATAAAGCCGCGCCGCGGCGATGGTGGCACCAAAGGCGCCTGACGTTGCGGTCTGATGAAATCCGGCATCATAATGATCACGCCCAAGAACCATACCAATCCGGCAAGTTGCCTCGGCGCCAAGCAGAAATGCGTCAACCACATCACCGCCCGATGCCCCCATCTCTTCAGCCGCCGCCAATGCCGCCGGAAAGATTGCCACAGACGGATGACCGATATAGGCAAAATGCGTGTCGTCATAATCAAGGGCGTGCGAGATCGTGCCATTCGCCAGCGCCGCAGCACGCGCTGGCACGCGCAATTTACTGCCGGTAACGGCGGCCTTGGCAACCCCACCTTCGGCCGCAACAAAATCACGGATGATGCGCGCCAACGGCTGATCAGCACCAGCAAGACTGACCACCATCCAGTCGAATAGTGATAATTCTGCCATCTTGCGGGCATCTTGCGGCAGGCGGGCAGGCCCCATTTCGGCAAGGTCAAGAATATGCGGCAGTAGGGCTGAATCGGGCATTGCTGAACCTATAAAATCGTTACCATGTCAACTCAATATTACGTCAAATATTTTCAAATGGTCGGCCTGCCCAGTCTAACCAGAACAGCCGGCCTTTACCAAGCGCCCGATAGCATTTTACCCATATCAAATCAGGCGATATATGACAGTGGTGTATTTTGGGCAATCGGGGCTAGCCGGGCATTTTCCACGTGGCTGTTGTCATCGCGGCAAGTTTGCCATCGCTGCCCCATAAGCGGCTTTCCATGAAAGATAGCGACCGCCCCTTTTTGATAAACCGCCCCTCGACGGTTGCCCGCCCCGTTAAAACAGGGCGCAGATACTGCGTTTTCATTTCGATGGTGATCCCCATGCCAGCGGTTTTGTGCAAAAGATGCCCCATCGAAATATCCATCACCGCCGCGATGATGCCGCCATGAAGCGAGCCTTGCGGGTTCATCAGCATCTCAGTGACCTCAAAGCTGATACGAAGATGATCCTTGTCAGCATCAGCCGCCGTTTCTGGGAGATAGTCAAACTCCAACCCGATAAATTTTGACAGGAAGAATTTTTCAAAGACCTGTTCACTGCTTTCGAGAACAGACTCGATATGATCGCGAACCTGAACTGGATCGACTTTACGTATTTTCGTCAAAATATAATCTCCTAACGGATCACTTTCATGTAAATATCGCGCTTGTTTTACCGTCACAGAACACATCACGACGCCTAAAATGGCCGCCAAGAATTGCACTGCGTCAGGCGTTTGTCCATAGCGAATGTCGGCTATCATACCGCTGATTTCCCTATGGATTTTGATCAGATTATCCGATTGCCAGATCACGCTGGACCGGCGGCGCAGCCGCGTCCGGAAATATCAAGAAAACCCGCCATATGCCCGAATTTGCGCTGGCCTTTCAAGGGGCAGATGCCTAATCTGGGGCCGGTTAGGTTTGGTGGCAGCATGATCTGACCGCCACGCCCCATCAAAGTTGATTTCTGGCCCGATTTACGTGCGGTTATCGTCAAAATGAATTTATCAAAGAGGTAGACAATGAGCAGTGGCAACAAGACCGCCCTTATCACCGGATCTGGTCAAAATATTGGTCGCGGTATCGCCAATCAATTGGCGCTAGCCGGCTTTAACATCATCGTCAATGGCAGCCGCAATCAAGAGGCGGCCGAAGCGGTTGCCGCCGAGGTGCGCGCGCATGGTGTCGAGGCATTGGTGGCAATGGGGAATGTTGGCATTAAAGCCGAAGCCGAAGCAATCGCCAGCGCCGGACTGGATCATTTTGGCCGGATTGATGTGCTGGTCAATAATGCAGCAATACGCCCGCACGAACCATTTCTGGAGATGCGTGACGATGCGTGGCAAAAGGTCATGGATGTCGATCTGAACGCCGCAATCTGGCTATCACGCGTGATTTTACCCGGCATGATCGACAATGGCTGGGGCCGGATCATCAGCTTTTCCGGCATGAATGCCCAGCGCGGTTATCCGGGCGCCTCGGCAGTCTCGGTTGCCAAACACGCGGTCTGGGGGCTGACCAAGGCACTCGCCGTTGAATTCGGCACCAAGGGCGTTACCGCCAA
>RGCC01000132.1 GCA_009919335.1 Alphaproteobacteria bacterium | reverse complement strand
AGCGCGGCGAAAAGGCACGCATGGTACGCGGCGTCTTCGATTCGGTTGCCAGTCGCTATGACATCATGAATGACGTCATGAGTGGCGGTATTCACCGGCTGTGGAAAGCCGCGATGATTGACTGGATGGCGCCGCAACCGCATCAAAAGCTGATTGATCTGGCTGGCGGCACTGGTGATATCTCACTACGGTTTCTGCGCAGCGGCGGTGGTGAGGCGGTAATTACCGATATTAATCACGCCATGCTTGCGGCAGGTCGTGGACGGCGCGACCTGCAAAAGATGGCGCATCGTCTGCGCTGGGCTGTTGCCAATGCTGAAACACTGCCGTTTGATGATCATAGCGCCGATTTTGTTACCATCGCTTTCGGGCTTCGCAATGTCACTGACCGGCAGGCCGCACTAAACGAAGCCTACCGGGTTTTAAAGCCGGGCGGACGCTTTCTCTGTCTGGAATTTTCTCATGTACAAAGCCGCCCATTGGCAAGGCTTTATGACAGCTGGTCGTTTAATATTCTGCCGGTAATGGGCCAGATGATCGCCGGTGATGCAGACAGCTATCGCTATCTGGCCGAATCGATCCGCCAGTTTCCAACAAAGGAAGTGCTAGCCGATATGTTTGCCGAAGCCGGTTTTGCGCAGATACGGGTGCGCAGCCTGTCGGCGGGGATCGCTTGTATCCATTCTGGCTGGAAACTCGATTAATGGTGGTGCGCAGCCTGTCCATGATCCGTGCGTTATTACGCTTGCCGAATATCGCCTGGCATCTGGGGCGCGCTGGCGTTTTAGGTCATGTTGCCAATATCACGCTTTTGCCCGGATGGCTGCGGCAGATTTGCCGCTTTCTCGACAAAGCCGTTCGCTCGCGAAGTGCCGTTAATGATGCTGGCGGCGCGTTATGTCATGCATTAGCCAGATTGGGGCCGGGCTTTATCAAATTTGGCCAGGCGCTCTCGACACGCGCAGATTTAATTGGCCCGTCATTGGGCCAGTCCTTGGCTATGCTGCAAGACCGGTTACCACCCTTTGCCGCCGCGCGCGCACGCCAGATCGTTGCCCGTGAAATTGGCCAGCCGATTGAAGATATGTTTGCCAAGTTTGATGATGCTGCCGTTGCCGCCGCGTCAATTGCCCAAGTGCATCGCGCGACACTATTTGACGGGCGCGAAGTGGCGGTCAAATTGCTGCGCCCCGATATTCACAAGCATATGCAGGCTGACACGGCGCTGTTTTACTCGCTGGCGCAGATACTGGAATGGCTGGCACCGGCCTTGCGGCGGCTGCATCTGGTCACGGCTGTCAAACAGTTTGGCCAGCTATCTGAGATGGAGCTTGACCTGCGCCTTGAGGCCGCAGCGGCCGGACACCTTGCCGATAATATGCGCGATGATGAGGGCATTTATGTGCCGTGGGTGGATCTGGAAAACAGCACCAGCCAGATGCTAATCATCGAATGGGTGGACGGGATCCGGATTGATGATATCGCCGGACTGGGCAAGGCCGGACATAATATCGAAAAAATTACCGAATATGCCGCCCGCAGCTTTTTCAATCAGGTGTTCCGCGACGGGTATTTCCATGCAGATATGCATCCGGGAAATATCTTTGTGCGCCCCGACGGTATTTTAGTCCCGATTGATTTTGGCATTATGGGCTATCTCGATTTCCAAGACCGGCTGTTTCTGGCACGCCTGCTAAGTGCCATGCTAGACCGCGACTATGATATGGTGGCACGTTTGCATAAAGACGCCGGCATGCTTGGCGAGGGCGTGTCGACGCACCAGTTTTCACAATCAGTTCGTGCGGTTGCCGACCCGGTTATGGGCAAACCGCTTGGCGAGGTCTCGCTTGGTCTTGTGCTTGGGCAGATTTTCCAGCTTGCCACCCGCTTTGAAATTGAGGTTCAGCCGCAATATAATCTGTTGCAGAAAACCATGATGATGGCCGAAGGCGTGGCACGGCAATTAAACCCCGGCGCCGATATGTGGCAATTATCGCGGCCACTTGCCGAGGCTTGGATGCAGCGTGAAGCCAGTGTGAAAAAACGTGCCGAGCAGATTTTGGATGATGCGGTGCAAATCATCTCTCATTTGCCGAAATATCTTGCCGATCTTGAGGCTCATCAGCAAAAACCGGCAACACCATCAGCGCCGGTTTGGCCCGGCCGTGTCGCGGTCCTAGCGTTATTATTGGCTATTGCAAGTTTTTTCACAAATTATCAGTGATTTTTGAAAAAATGAAAATATTGTGATTTTTTGTGATATAACTTTCTTTATTACATGAAAAAGGCATTTCCTGTGAATTTATCAGCGATTTTGACAGCTCTGGGTGGGCGCCATGCGATGCAACAATTGCTCGATGTGGGGCCGAGCGCCATCAGCAATTACCTCGCCCGTGGCCAGTTACCCGAACGCGCCAAGCCCATTATCTATGCCGCGCTCACCGCCAAAGGCTATCAGCTTCGCCCCGATGATCTCGAAATTATGGCTAGCCCTGCGGCGATAGCGCCGCACGCCGCGTCACTTGGCAACCATAAAGGTCCGCGCATCTTGTTAATTGTTGCCGGCGGGATTGCCGCCTATAAGGCGCTGGAGGTCGCACGCCAGCTCCAGCAATTAGGGGCCCATGTAACCGGTGTAATGACCGATAGCGCCAAACAGTTTATCACCCCGCTTAGTCTTGCCGCACTGACCGGTGAGAAATGCTATGACAGTTTATTTTCGCTAACCGATGAGGCCGAGATGGGGCATATCCGGCTGGCACGGTCGGCTGATCTGGTTCTTGTGGTGCCGGCAACAGCAAATTTCATGGCACGCGCCAACGCTGCCGATGATCTGGCGACCACAATCCTGCTTGCCACCACGGCAAAGGTGGCGATGGCACCAGCAATGAACCCGGCAATGTGGGCGCATCCAGCAACGCAAAGCAATTTTGCCAGTTTGCGCCAGCGCGGTGTCGAGATGATCGGGCCCGTTAGTGGCGATACAGCCTGCGGCGAAGAAGGCGAGGGCCGGATGTGTGAGCCAGCGATGATCGCTGCTGCTGCGATGCGGTTACTACCGGCAAATGCTGCGCGGGACGATTCTGGCGCGATTTCTGGCACGATTTCTGGTGCTGGCACGTCGCGCCCGCTAAGTGGCAAACATATTCTGATAACTTCCGGTCCAACAATTGAGCCGATTGATAAAGTGCGGTTTATTGCGAACCGGTCATCGGGAAAACAGGGTCATGCCATTGCCGCGGCGCTGGCGAAGAGGGGCGCGGTTGTGACATTGATAAGCGGACCTGTTACCGAGCCTGCACCGGCAAATGTAAGCCTTGTCAATGTGACAACTGCTGACCAAATGCTGGCTGCCTGCACTGCGGCTTTGCCCGCAGATATTGCAATTT
>RGCC01000131.1 GCA_009919335.1 Alphaproteobacteria bacterium | reverse complement strand
GTTGGGGGTGGCCGGATTCAAAGCCCGGGGTCATTTTATCAGCCAACCCTGTTAAACGATGTTCCCGACACCGCGCGCATCATGACCGAAGAGCCGTTTGGCCCAATTGCGCCGACCGCAGTTTTTGCAAATATCGACGAGGTGATCGCGCGGGCAAACAGCCTGCCATTCGGTCTTGCGGCCTATGCTTTTACCAATAGCGCCAAAACCGTTGGCATTTTAAAAACTGAGATTGAAACTGGCATGCTTGCAGTAAACTCGCTTCATGTTCATTCGGTGGAAACGCCGTTTGGCGGGCTGAAATTCAGCGGCTATGGCCATGAAGGCGGCAGTGAGGGGCTCGACGCATTTCTGGCAACCCGTTATTCGAGCGAGATTTATAATTAAACATTGCAAGCTTGACGCCATGTTTACTTTGCTTTTACCAAATAGGAGTTAGGGTTTTAGCCAGCTGGATTTGCGTGTTGATCAAGGAGGTGCGTAATGCCCGAAATCGGCAACGTAGAAACAGGCACGACAAAGCCGCTTCCCAGCCATGCCAAAGTGGTGGTTATTGGCGGCGGGGTCGTTGGCTGCTCGATCCTGTTCCATCTTGCGAAATTTGGCTGGAAGGATGTCGTGCTTCTCGAGCGCGACGAGCTTACCTCTGGATCAAGCTGGCACGCAGCGGGGCAGATTCATACGATCAGTTCGGATCCGAATATCAGCCGGTTACAAAGCTATACGATCAATCTTTATAAAGAAATTGAGGCGACATCTGGCCATTCGGTCGGGCTGCATATCACGGGCGGATTTTATGCTGCATCGACCAAGGAATGGTATGACTACCTAAAGCGCGAGCGCTCAAAGGCCCGCTATATGGGGCTTCATCAGGAATTTATCAGCCCGCAGGAACTTGGCGAACGGCACCCGCTAATTGACCCTAAACATTATTATGCTGCCTTGTGGGATGATCAGGACGGGGATCTTGATCCATCGGGTGCGACCTACGCATTCGCCAAAGCGGCGCGCGTTCATGGCGCCGAATATTTCACCCATACGCCGGTTACTGCCCTTGCCCAGCGCCCCGACGGCAGCTGGGATGTAACCACAGCCAAGGGCAAGATCAATGCTGAACAAATTGTCAATTGCGGCGGGTTATGGGCGCGTGAGGTTGGCCATATGGCCGGATTGCAGTTGCCGGTTCAGCCAATGGAACATCATTATCTGATTACCGAGGATATTGATCAAATTGTGAAACGGATGTCACCGGGCGGTGCTGGACGCCTGCCTGCTGGCATTGATTATGAGGCGAATATCTATTTCCGGCAGGAACGTCAGGGAATGCTTCTTGGGACTTATGAGCCGCAATCGACACCGTGGAAAATTGATGGCACGCCGTGGGATTTTGGGCATGAATTATTAAATCCTGATCTTGACCGCATTGCCGACCGGCTGGAAATGTCGTTCGAGCGTATCCCGGCCATTGGCGCGGCCGGTATCAAAAATATTATCAATGGCCCTTTTACGTTTGGCCCGGATGGTAACCCGATGATCGGGCCAGTTCCCGGTATGAAGAATTACTGGGTTGCGGTTGGTGTGATGGCGGGCTTTTGCCAGGGTGGCGGCGTCGGGCTGACAATGGCTGAATGGATGATTGATGGTGAACCGTCAATTGATGTCTGGGCGATGGACGTTGCCCGATTTGGCGAATTTGCCACGCCTGACTGGGGTACAGAAAAATCTGCCGAAAATTATGAACGGCGTTTTGTTATGACCTTCCCGAACGAAACCCTGCCCAAAGGCCGGTTGCAAAAAACCACTGCGCTTTATGACCGGCTTGTGGCAAAGGGGGCGCGTATGGGGCAGGGATTTGGGCTTGAGCATGCGCTATGGTTCGCCGATGGGCCAGATGATGCCTATGAGACGCCCAGCTTTGAGCGCAACCGGTCGCATGATTATGTTGGCCGCGAGATCAAAGCGGTGCAGCAAGCCGTTGGTGGGATCGAAATTGCCAATTTCTCGAAACATGAATTCAAAGGTGCCGGTGCGCGGGCCTATCTCGACCATATGCTGGCAGGATATGTGCCGGCGCCGGGCCGGCTGGCTTTGACCCCGATGCTGACGCCAAAGGGCAAGCTATATGGTGATCTGACGGTGGCGTGTCTTGGTGAAGATCATTTCATGCTATTCGGATCTGGCGCAATGCAGCAGGCGCATCGGCGCTGGTTCGAGGCGCATCTTACCGGTGATGTCAGCTATCGCAATGTCTCGGATGACTGGCATGGCATCGCGCTATCAGGGCCCAAGTCACGCCAGCTGCTGGCGCGGATAACCCGCGATGATGTCAGTGCGGACGCGCTGAAATTTCGCGATTTGCGACGCTGTTTTGTTGGCGGCGTTCCGGTGATTTTGAACCGAATTAGTTTTTCTGGTGAATTGGGATTCGAGATATATTGCCATCCGCAATATCTGCTTAGGCTTGCCGAGTCTATCGAGACAGCAGGTGCTGATCTTGGCTATCGCTGGTATGGTGCGCGCGCCCTGTTATCGATGCGTCTGGAAAAGGGCTGGGGCGTCTGGACGCTGGAATACCGCCCCGATTTTAACGCGGTTGAGGCCGGTATGGATGGCTTTATCAACTGGAATAAAGATTTTGTTGGCAAGGCAGCGACCCGAGACGCTCTGCAGCAAGGGCCGGATCAACGGCTTGTCACGATGCTGCTGGATGTCGATAATATCGACGTGTCAAATGATGAGGCAATCCTGCAAGACGGGCAGGCGGTTGGCTATGTGTCATCGGGAGGTTACGCGCACCGGATCGGTCACTCAATGGCGATGGGATATGTCAAAACGCCTTATGCCAAAGCGGGCACGAAATTACAGGTAGAGATTCTGGGCACGCTATATGATGCCAAAATTCTGGGCGCGCCTGCTTATGATCCAAATGGCGCCCATATGCGCGGCTAGGCGGCAGGCCGGGATAATCCGGTGCTAGCTTGCGCTGTCAATTTCCACCTCACCAATCATGGCTTTTTCGAATTTCTCGAAAAACATCTTGGACAGTTTTTTTGCCGTGCTGGTGATCAGCCGGCTGCCAAGCTGGGCAATCTTGCCGCCGGTTTCGGCGGTTGCGGTATAATGCAGAATTGTCGTGTCACCATCTTCGGTTAATGTCACATCAGCGCCGCCCTTGGCAAATCCGGCAAGACCGCCTTCGCCCTCGCCAGACAGGCTAAACCCGTCCGGTGCCTTTGATTGGTCAAGCGTAACAAAGCCATTGAATTTGGCCTTAACAGGCCCGATTTTCAGCACAACTTTGGCAACCAGTTTGGTGTCGGACTCGCGTTCAAGCGATTCGCAACCCGGAATGCAGGCCTTTAGGATCTCAATATCATTCAACGCTTCATAGACCGCGGCACGGGTGGCAGGGATCGTGATTTCGTCGGCAATTTCCATCATGGCAAATTCCTCG
>RGCC01000014.1 GCA_009919335.1 Alphaproteobacteria bacterium | reverse complement strand
AGGCTGCATATTCGCCTCCTTTGTTAGATTTACGCGTCTATTAGAGTGGGCGTCCATTAGAATGGGCGTCCGTTAGAATGAAACGGTCTTTACCCGTCTGTCTGGGGGCAACCCTAGGAACTGGCAATAGCAAAAAGATACGGGCAAACGGGCGCCGGTCATTATCAAGCGAGCCATTGGTATTTTTTGTCAAGCTTTCTGGGAATCACTCAGTTGGGGGCGCGTTCAGTTGGAGGCGCTCTCAGATGAGGGAATTGCAAAAGGGGGGGAGCAGGCTAAAGATGCCGGCAATCCGCACCGCAATAGCGGTTTTTTCTTGCCAGCACTTTATCGCCATATGATGCTTGCACCACGCTGGTTTTTTGCTGGCCTTAAAAGCCGGATTGAATTTATGAAACTTCAAACAATCGAAACCCATATCGTCAAAACGCCGCCACCCGGCTTTGGTGGCCGCTATTTTATTTTTGTGATTTTACAAACCAGTTGCGGGATACGTGGATATGGCGAAATTTATGCCGCCAGCTTTGCGCCCGAAACCGTAGCAATCATGGCTGCCGATATGTTTGGCCGGTATCTTGAAGATCAAAACCCGTTCGAGATTGAGCGATTCTGGCGTAGGGCCCATGGTTCGGGATTTTCACATCGTCCCGACCCGACGGTTCAAGGTGTTGCCAGCGGGCTGGAAATGGCCTGCTGGGATATTATCGGCAAGGCGCTTGTTTATGACCTGCTTGGCGGCAAGGTAAATGACCGGCTGCGCAGCTATACTTATCTCTACCCCCGCGCCGATCAGGATGCAGCCAGTTTCTACAATGATGCCAGCGCCAGCGCCGAAGCCGCCGCCGCCTATGTAAAGGAGGGCTTTACCGCCGTAAAATTTGATCCGGCAGGTCCATATACGGTGTTTGACGGCCGCCAGCCTGATCTTGAAACACTTGGTCAATGCGAGGATTTCTGCCGCAACATTCGCGCCGCGGTTGGTGATCGTGCCGATCTGTTATTTGGCACGCATGGCCAATTCACCCCGGCAGGTGCGATCCGGCTAGCCAAGCGCCTTGAGAGCTTTGATCCGCTGTGGTTCGAAGAGCCAACCCCGCCAGATATGCCCGAAGCCATGGCAAAAGTGGCAAAGGCCACCCGAATTCCGGTCGCAACTGGCGAGAGGCTGTGCAGCAAGTATGAATTTTCGCGTGTTCTTGACTGCGGCGCAGCAGCGATTCTGCAACCCAATCTGGGGCGGGCTGGCGGCATTCTAGAAGGCAAAAAGATTGCCGCCATTGCCGAACCCTATTATGCGCAGATCGCCCCACATCTTTATTGCGGGCCAGTGGTGGCGGCGGCGAATATCCAGCTTGCCGCCTCGATCCCGAATTTCCTGATTCTCGAATCAATTCAAAAGATGGACGGATTTCATGCCGATTTGCTAAAAACCCCGCTTTGCTGGGAAGATGGTTATATAATTCCGCCAACCGCACCGGGGCTTGGCATCGAGCTGGATATGGATGTGGTGGCGCAAAACCCGTGGGATGGCAACAGGTTACACCTCGAAATGGGGCAGAATCCCTATGATCCGGTGCGCGATGGGCCGTTTGCAGGTGGCTGATGCCAACCGCCGCCAACAACAGCCCTAATCACCGGCCATTGATAGACCGCTGATGGCTGGCGAACAGCACCGGTTAAAACCCGTGGCTAAACTCACCGCAGGGACGCGGCGCAAGGCTATGCTGGAAAAGGGGAATAAAAGCATCTGAATACTTGACAGCGGGGCGGCAAAGCGTATATTCCAGCCCGCTGTCGCGCTTTGGCATGGGTGCCAAGGCGGCGCTGCCTCGTTAAATAACGGCACGCTTATGACATCAAACTGTTTAGGTAAGGAAGATCGCCATGTACGCTTTGGTGAAGACCGGTGGCAAACAATATCGCGTTTCAAAGGATGACACTATTCTAGTGGAACGTCTGGCCGCCGAAGAGGGCGAGCAGATCATTTTGAACGACATCGTCATGCTTGGCGATGGCGACAAGGTGACAATCGGCACACCGCTTGTTGATGGTGCGGGCGTTAGCGCCACCGTAATGCGCCAGACACGCGGCCCGAAAATCATCATCTTTCGCCGCAAGCGCCGGAAAAACCATCGCCGGACACAAGGCCATCGTCAAGATCTGACCCTTTTGAAGATCAACGATATCGCCGAAGACGCGAAAAGCCTGAAAACAGCAAAACCTGCTGCGAAAGCGGCGCCAAAGGCGGCTGAGTTTGGCGACGCGCCTGCGAAAAAGGCTGCACCGAAGAAAACTGCACCAAAAGCCGCTGCCGCGAAAAAGCCCGCAGCGAAAAAAGACTAATCAGAATAATGCCGCAATATTGGCTGTGAACAGATAGAAGGTTGGTAGAAAATGGCACATAAAAAAGCAGGCGGTAGTTCCAGAAACGGTCGTGATTCGGCTGGCCGCAGACTTGGTGTAAAGAAATTTGGCGGCGAAAGCGTTCTTGCCGGCAATATCATTGTTCGCCAGCGCGGAACGAAGGTTAACCCGGGCCAGAATGTCGGCATGGGCAAAGACCATACATTGTTTGCCCTGATCGAAGGCAAGGTTGCATTTCGGCAGAAATCAGGCGGCAAAATGTTTGTGGCTGTTGAACCGATGGCCGAGGCTGCTGAATAGCGCCTTTTGCATCACATAAATGATGCGCGGGGGGAATCTGCGCCGCCAGATACAATAAAGCGCAAATTTGATAATTCGCGGATCACATAGCCAAGCTCAAGCTACAGTTTTGTCACCGCATCTGTTACCATCCGTCCAACCAAAGCAATAACCCCGTTTTTGAATACCGGAATCGTCATAATGAAATTTCTCGATCAGGCAAAAATCTACACCCGTTCAGGGCATGGCGGGCCGGGAGCAATCAGCTTTCGGCGTGAAGCGCATGTGCCATTGGGCGGGCCAGATGGCGGCGATGGCGGGCGCGGTGGTAATATTGTGGCGATAGCGGTCAATGGGTTGAACACACTTATTGATTATCGCTATCAACAGCATTTCAAAGCCGAATCAGGCCGCCCCGGGGCTGGCCGAGACCGAAGTGGGGCGTCGGGCAAGGATGTTGTCATGCGGCTGCCGATTGGCACACAGATCCTGTCAGATGACCAGCAAACGATCCTTGCTGATCTAACTTATGAAGGCCAGACGATCATTCTTGCCAAAGGCGGGGCTGGCGGCAAGGGCAATGCCTTTTTCAAATCATCGACCAACCGCGCGCCGCGCAAATCACAGCCCGGCGAAGATGGTCAGGAAATGTGGGTCTGGCTGCGACTGAAATTGATTGCTGATGCAGGCCTTCTTGGTATGCCCAATGCTGGCAAATCGACGTTCCTTAGCGCCGTTTCGGCCGCCCGACCAAAAATCGCCGATTATCCCTTTACCACACTTCATCCCAATCTTGGGGTGGTCGGTATTGATGGCAAAGAATTTGTGATGGCCGATATTCCGGGGCTGATCGAAGGCGCGCATGAAGGCGCTGGCCTCGGTCACCGGTTTTTGGGCCATGTTGAACGGTGCCGGATTTTGCTGCATCTGATTGATGCCACAGGCGAAGATCCTGTTGCCGCATGGAAGATGTTGCGGCATGAACTAAAGGCCTATGGCGGCGATCTTTATGACAAGCCAGAGATTGTCGGGCTAACCAAATTAGATGCAACGCCCGAAGATTACGCAGCCGACCTTGCCAAAGCGCTAAAAGATGCTGGTGCAGGCCAGGTGCTAGCGCTGTCATCGGTAACAGGAAGCGGCGTGACGACAATGTTGCGCCAATTAATCAACGTGATTGAAACAAGCCGGGCAAAGGAAGCGGAGCCCGAAGAGGCTGTGCCATGGTCGCCGTAACACCACCTGCCACCAAAAAAGCCACCAAAACGGCCAGCAATAATGTGTTCGATGCGGCAAAAATCATCGTCATCAAGGTTGGGTCTTCCCTGCTTGTTGATGAAGACAAAAATGCCATCAACACGTCATGGCTTGCCGGTATTGCCAGCGATATTGCGCGGCTGAAGTCGGCTGGCAAGGACGTTGTGGTGGTCTCAAGTGGCGCGATCGCGCTTGGGCGCCGCCTCCTGAAAATTACCGATGGCAAGTTGAAATTACAAGAAAAGCAAGCCGCAGCGGCAACCGGTCAGGTGCTTTTGGCGCACGCATGGATGGACGCGCTTGGTGCGCATCAGATTCAGACAGCGCAGATTCTATTATCGCCCGATGATACCGAAACCCGGCGCAAACACCTGAATGCGCGCACAACGATGATGGCGTTGCTGGGGCTTAATGCGGTGCCGGTGGTGAATGAGAATGATACGGTAGCAACCGCCGAAATCCGCTTTGGTGACAATGATCGGCTGGCCGCCCGCGTTGCCGCGATGGTTGGCGCGGATTTGCTGGTGCTTTTATCCGATGTTGATGGGCTTTATACGGCCAACCCGAATGGCAGTGATACAGCCACCCACCTTGGCGAGATTGCTCAGATCACGCCTGAAATTATGGCAATGGCTGGGCCTGCCAACGCATCATACGCGTCTGGCGGCATGGTTACCAAGCTGGAGGCGGCGCGAATCGCCACCGCTGCTGGTTGTCAGATGATTATCTGTAATGGACAAAGCCCGGCACCGTTGTCACGCCTCGAAGCCGGCGCCAAATGCACAATTTTTGCCGCTGCGCTGACGCCGCATACCGCCCGAAAACAATGGATTGCTGGGGCACTGACACCAAAAGGAACGATCCGCATTGACGATGGTGCGGCCAAGGCTGTTCGCGCCGGCAGATCCCTTTTACCAGCCGGTGTCGTCGCGGTTCGGGGGCAGTTTGAACGCGGTGACCTGATCGAGATTGAAAATAACGCCGGAACGGTCATTGGACATGGGCTGTCCAGCTATGGCAGCGACGATGCCGCGGCGATCAGAGGTCACAAGAGCAATGCAATCGAAACCGTGCTAGGCTATCGCGGACGTGACGAGATGATTCATGCGGATAATCTTGTGATCAGTGATAGCTAGGCCTTAAATTCGCTAAGACGCTTTATCCGCGAAGATCCAAAGCCAGAAGACCTAAAACAGGAAGATAAATGGCACAGCAACTAGAAAAAACCAGCGACGCTACCGCCCTGATCGCCGCAATGGTCACCCGTGCGCGCGCCGCCCAATCGGTAATTGGCAAAAGTGATTTTACCACCAGATGCGCGGTATTGCAGGCCGCCGCCACGCTGATTCGCGCCCAAAAAACATCCATCCTTGAGGTTAATAAAAAAGATGTAGCGGCCGCCAAGGCCAGCGGCATCAGCGGTGCCTTTATTGACCGTTTAACGCTTGATGATAGCGGTGTCGAGGCGATGGCAAACGGGCTTGAGGCAATGACGCGGCTGCATGATCCGATTGGCCATGAGCTGGCACGCTGGCAACAGCCAAGCGGGCTGGACATCACGCGCATATCAACACCGCTTGGGGTGATCGGTATCATTTACGAATCGCGGCCAAACGTTACGGTTGATGCCGCCGGATTATGCATTATTGCCGGCAATGCGGCGATTCTGCGCGGGGGCAGCGACAGCCAGCTGACCGCAAGCCTGCTTGCTAGCATCATGGCCGAGGGTCTGGACATGGTTGGCCTGCCGCGTGATGCCGTCCAGATGGTGCCAACGACCGACCGGCAGGCGGTTGGTGCTATGCTCGGTGCGGTTGGCGGCATTGATGTGGTGATCCCGCGTGGCGGACGCTCGCTTGTTGAGCGCGTTCAGACCGAGGCACGCGTGCCAGTATTTGCCCATTTGGAAGGCGTCTGCCATGTCTATGTCCATTGCGATGCCGATCCGGAAAAGGCGCGGCGCATCATGCTAAATGCAAAGATGCGGCGAACCGGTATTTGCGGGGCAGCCGAAACCCTGCTGATCGACAAGGCGGTTGCAGCCACGCTTTTGGCTGATATTACCGTCGATTTGTTGGCGGCTGGCTGCGCGCTTCGCGGCGATGCTGCGGCCTGTGCGCTGGTTCCAGCAATGACGCCAGCAACCGAAACCGATTTCTATACTGAATATCTGGATGCAATCCTGTCGGTTGCCGTGGTTGATGATATTGACGGGGCCATTGCCCATATCGGCAAATATGGATCGGCCCATACCGATGCGATTATTACCCAGTCAGCAGCAGCGGCAGAGCAATTCTTTGCCGAGGTCGACAGCGCCATTGTCATGCAGAACGCATCAACCCAATTTGCCGATGGCGGCGAATTTGGCATGGGGGCTGAAATCGGCATCGCCACGGGACGGCTGCACGCACGCGGACCCGTTGGGGCGGCGCAATTAACAAGTTTCAAATATGTTGTTCGCGGCGATGGCCAGACACGCAGCTAGTCATACCCACCAGATGCCGGCGCTGTTTCACAGCCGGTCACGCCTGAAAATTGGTCTTGTGGGCGGCTCGTTCAATCCGGCGCATGATGGTCATATCCATGTTGCGCTAGAGGCGCGGCGGGCCTTGGGGCTTGATCAGATATGGTGGCTGGTCAGCCCGCAGAATCCGCTGAAAAGTGCCGCCGGAATGGCATCACTTGCCACAAGATTGGCCTATGCCCGCGATATCGCTGGCGGCTATCCGTTTTTGCGCGTTCTTGCACCCGAGGCGGGCCTGCCTAAGAATTATACATATAATACGTTGATTTATTTGAAAAAAACCTTGCCACTTGCGCGTTTAGTCTGGATCATGGGCGCGGATAATCTGGATCAATTTTCGCGCTGGCACCGGCATCAGGATTTGATTCGCCTGCTACCCATTGCCGTAATCGACCGTCCAAGCTATTCTCTTAAGGCTATAGCGTCTGGTCGGTGGTTGCTAGGGCGGCGTTATCAGGTTGGGGAAATGCGCCGCGCGATTACGACAAGGTCACTAAAACTACCGGGCTGGTGTTTTATAGCTGGAAAACGTCATGCGGCTTCGGCCACGGAAATCCGGCAACAAGCGCAGCGCGCAACCGCCTAAATCCGCCCGAAGCCTGTAACAGAAGAGGCTTGAACATTTTGACAGGAGATACCCATTTCTAAAGCGCAAACTGCCTTAAATGCAGACCAAATCCTAAGCTTGATTACCAGCTCTCTTGACGACGACAAAGCCGAAAATATCCTGACAATCCCATTACAAGGTAAATCCGCAATGGCCGATTACATGGTCGTTGCGTCAGGGGCTTCATCCCGGCAAGTTGCCGCCATGGCAGAACATCTCGAATTTAAGCTAAAGCAACAGAAGGTCGATATCCTTGGCCTTGAAGGGTTGCGGCAAGCCGATTGGGTGTTGCTGGATGCAAATGATGTGATTGTTCATATCTTCCGCCCGGAAGTGCGTGAGTTCTATGGGCTGGAGCGGATGTGGGTTGATGATACGCCAGCTGAAATTGTCAAAATTGGCAGCGACGCCTAGCGTAATTTGCGATCAGATCACTGGGTTCAGATCACTGGGTTCAGATTACGGGGCGGTCAGGGTCTAATTAATGCAATTACTAATCCTCGCCGTTGGCAAAGGCCGGGCATCGCCTGAAAACAGCCTGACACAAGGCTGGCTATCACGCTTGCCGCAGGGCGGCAGCCTGATCGAAGTTGAGTCAAAACTTCCGCCGGGGCAAAAACGTACCGATGACGAGGGCGACCGTCTTTTACGCGCAATGCCCGATGGCGCAGCCTTGGCCGTGCTTGATCCGCGCGGCAAGGATCTTTCATCTGAAGACCTTGCCGCATTGATTGATCGCTGGCGCAATGGCGGGTATGGCGCGGCCTGTTTTGCCATTGGCGGCGCCGATGGTCATGCAGATATATTGCGACAAAGAGCCGACCACACCATTGCCTTTGGCCGGGCTACATGGCCGCATATGCTGTTTCGTGCCATGCTTGCCGAACAGCTATATCGCGCCAGCTCGATTTTAGCGAACCACCCCTATCACCGTGCAGATTAACGGGGGGCACCTGACTGGTTACGATAATTTGGGGCCTGAAAAATTGGAGCCTGAAAAATTTGGGCGCAAAAATTTGGGGTGCCTCGATTGAAAGCATAGTTTATCTGTACATCAATCCATGCCCCGATTATAAGATCGTCATGGCTAATTATCACCCTTCAAACGGCCCGGTTGTCCTTTGTATTATGGATGGCTGGGGTCACCGTACCGCGGTTGAACATAATGCGGTCGCGCTTGCCAAGACGCCGGTTTTTGACGCGCTGTTTTCTGCTCAGCCGCATAGTCTGCTTGCGGCCTCGGGCGCCGATGTTGGGCTGCCGGATGGGCAGGTTGGCAATTCCGAGGTCGGTCATATGAATATTGGCGCCGGTCGGGTGGTCATGCAGGATTTGCCGCGCATCAATGCGGCGGTTAAAGATGGATCACTTGCCGGCCATCCCGAACTTGGCGCGCTGGCGGCACAGCTTCGGGCGTCCGGCGGCACTGCCCATGTAATGGGATTATTATCGCCCGGCGGCGTCCATGCGCATCAAGACCATTTTCTGGCGGTAATCAAGGGGCTGGTTGATGTCGGCGTTCCGGTTGCAGTGCATGGCTTTACCGATGGCCGCGATACATTGCCACAAGCCGCCAAGCAAGATTTACCGCGGTTTTTAGCCGATTTGCCGTCAGGCGCCACAATGGCAAGCATCATTGGCCGCTATTTCGCCATGGATCGCGATAACCGCTGGGAGCGCACACAAGCCGCCTATGACGCCATTGCAGGCGCCAGAGCCCCTGTCTATGCCATCGACGCCCTAGCGGCGCTAGAGGCGGCCTATGCGCGTGATGAGGGCGATGAATTCATCACACCCACAATCATCGACAAATATCAGGGTATGCGGGATGGTGATGGCGTGGTGATGATGAATTTCCGCGCCGATCGTGCGCGTCAGATTCTAAATTGCTTTTGCCAACCTGATATTACCGGCTGTACCACCCAGCCGCTTCGGCTGGCCGCCATGGCTGGCATGACCAGCTATTCGAAATCACTTGATGCACATATGGTCACACTCTACCCGCCGTTGGATTTGCACGAGACGCTAGGCGAAGTTGTCGCGCGGGCTGGCAAGCGCCAATTACGGCTTGCCGAAACTGAGAAATACCCACATGTGACGTTTTTCTTTAATGGCGGCGAAGAGGCGCTACAGCCCGGTGAAGACAGGGAAATGATCGCGTCGCCAGCAGTTGCAACCTATGATTTACAGCCCGAAATGAGCGCGCATGACGTGCTGCAAACCGCACTGAACAGCCTTAAGACCAAGGCGCATGATCTGTTGATTATTAATTTTGCCAATCCTGACATGGTCGGTCATACCGGCGATCTAGCTGCCGCCATTCATGCGGTTGAAACGGTCGATCGCTGCGTTGGCAGGCTGGTTGAGGCGCTCGTCACTGCTGGTGGGCAGATGCTATTGACCGCAGATCATGGGAATTGTGAGGTGATGTGGGATGATGATGCCGCGTCGCCGCATACCGCGCATACCACCAATCTGGTGCCATTAATTCTGGTTAACGGTAATGCGAATACAAAACTTGCCAATGGGCGGCTGGCCGATCTTGCGCCCAGTTTGCTGGCGATGATGGGAATCGCCAAACCGGCGTCAATGACCGGTATCAGTTTGTTATTGCCAACCACCTAGCAAAATGAACAGGCCAAGGCTGATGGCCGCCCCAATAATGGCCATGATCTTGCCATTAGATGGTGCGATGATTTACCTTCCAAGATCGGGTTGGGGTTGTATGCAAGCGTATTGACTGGCACGATAAGCAACTAGTGATATAAGGGTGAGGTCACCATAGGCCGATCTGTTTTGGCCACTCTATTCGGCGGGATATTAGGAGCAATTGTAAATGCAAATTGTCAGCTTTCTCTCTTCGCAAGGGCGCCGGATACGTTATGCCGCCTTGCCGTTCATTGCTGGCGCGGTCATTGCCGGCTTGGCAATCCCGACGCTTACAACCGCGCAATCAGGCAAGAATGATGCTGTTTACCGGCAGCTTGGCCTGTTTGGTGATATTTTCCAGCGCGTTCGTGAAAGCTATGTTGATGAGGTCGACGAAAAAGACCTTATCGAAGCCGCCATTAACGGGATGCTGACCTCGCTCGACCCCCATTCTTCTTTCCTGAACAATGAAAATTTCAGCGATATGCAAGTTCAGACCAAAGGTAAGTTTGGCGGACTTGGTATCGAAATCACCATGGAAGACGGGGTGATCAAAATCGTCTCGCCGATTGATGACACGCCCGCCGCCAAAGCCGGATTACAACCCGAAGACCTAATCATCGCAGTCAATGATGAGGCGATTCGCGGTATGGGCCTTAGCGATGCAGTCGACCGGCTGCGCGGCGAGGTCGGCTCAAAGGTCACGATCACGGTAAAACGCGGAAGCAAGGACCCGTTCGAGGTTACCCTCAAGCGCGACACGATCAAAATTCGTTCGGTACGTGCCAAGATGTTTGACGGTATCGGCTATTTGCGAATCACCACTTTTTCCGAACAGACCACACCCGGGCTGACCAAGGAAATCGACAAAATGTTCCGTGATCACGGCGAAGACCTCAAAGGCTTTGTGCTTGATCTTCGCAACAATCCGGGCGGCTTGCTGAATGAGGCGATTTCAGTCAGTGATGCGTTTTTGGAGCAGGGTGAAATTGTTTCAACGCGCGGTCGGCGTGGTGAAAATGCCAGCCGTGCCTATGCCCGCCCCGGTGATATTGCCAAAGGTTTGCCGCTTGTCGTGCTCATCAATTCAGGATCAGCCTCAGCCTCGGAAATTGTTGCCGGCGCGCTAAAGGATCATCGCCGCGGGGTGCTTCTTGGGACGCGCTCTTTTGGTAAGGGATCGGTGCAATCGGTCATTCCGGTTTCCGGTAATAGCGCCATGCGGCTGACCACGGCGCGCTATTACACCCCATCAGGCATTTCAATTCAGGCCAAGGGTATTACCCCTGATATCGAGGTGGCACTCGCACGTATTGAAACTCTTGAAGGCGGCAATACACGCGAAGAAGATTTGCAAGGTGCGCTTGATAAAAGCAAAGCTGGGCAAGCTAGCAAGGACAGCGGCGCGTCCGGCGATAGCAAAGGCGATACCCCAGAGGCAGCCGCTGGTACAGCGCCGGAAGATCAGTCAAAAATTGATTATCAACTGGCCCGCGCACTGGATTTGATCCGCGGCGTTTCGATTTTTAATGTTACAAAGCCGGGGTCTTGATTATGCGGAATATCCCCTATGATGAACGGCCATACCGGCCTTGTGTCGGCATCTTTCTGATCAATGACAAAAAGCAGGTCTTTGGCGGTCGCCGTATCGACAGCCGCGCCGAGGCATGGCAAATGCCGCAAGGCGGGATCGACCCTGGCGAGACAGCGATTGATGCCTGTATGCGTGAAATGGGCGAGGAAATTGGCACATCATCGGCAGAGTTGCTGTGTGAGCATGATGATTGGCTCTATTATGATATTCCGCTGCCACTTGCTGACCGGCTGTGGCATGGACAATATAAAGGGCAAAAGCAGAAATGGATGGCGCTTCGTTTTACCGGTGACGACGCCGATATTAATATCAATACGGCTGAGCCAGAGTTTTGCGAATGGCGCTGGTTGGCACCGCGTGATCTGGTCGATATGGCGGTTCCGTTCAAACGAGACGTCTATGATGATGTGCTGGCAGCGTTTCGCGATTTTGTCTAGCAAGGCTGCTGGACGAAATCGCTTAAAGCAGGCCCGAACCCAAGCCCCGCATCCAGCCCCCATCCGAATGGGAAAAGAGTAAAAAAAAGGGCCGCCAACTCAATTGGCAGCCCTTTTTGTCATTCTGATTTACGGTCTATAGCGCGTCGATAACCGCATTTAAAAACGCAGCCTCGGCTTCACCTGCCGTCGCTGCTTGTGCTTTCAAAGACGCCGCATCGGCGGTGCCGAGGTCAATCGCGCGTTCGGCCAGAATCGTAACGGATTCGCCAGAAACATCGGCAAGACCACCGTCAATCATGAACCGGTCAATGATTTTGCCATCTTCATGCACTTCGACGATACCGCGCGCCAGATCAGCCAGTAATGGCGCATGCCGTGGCAGCACGCCAAACAAGCCTTCAACCCCTGGTGCGACGACCATCTGCACAGATTTCTGTGCCATGACGCGGGCTGGTGTTACCAGTTCCAATTGTGTCGTTTCAGCCATGCTACCGCATCCTTATGCTGGATCGAACAGAGACGATGCGGTTACGCAGCGTCCTGAGTGAGTTTCTTCGCCTTTTCGATGGCCTCTTCGATGGTGCCAACAAGATAGAAGGCCGCCTCTGGAAGATGATCATAATCCCCCTTCAAGATACCCTCAAAGCCAGCGATTGTGTCTTCAAGGCCAACCAGCTTGCCCGGTGAACCGGTAAAGACTTCGGCAACGTGGAACGGCTGTGACAAGAAGCGCTGGATCTTACGGGCACGTGCCACGACCAGCTTATCTTCTTCAGACAATTCGTCCATACCGAGAATTGCAATAATGTCCTGAAGTGACTTGTACTGCTGCAACACTTCTTGAACTTGACGGGCGATATTGTAGTGATGCTCACCAACAATCCGCGGGTCAAGCATACGAGATGATGAATCAAGCGGGTCAACCGCAGGATAAATACCAAGCTCGGCAATCTGACGCGACAGAACTGTGGTCGCATCAAGGTGGGCAAATGATGCCGCTGGTGCCGGGTCAGTCAAGTCATCGGCAGGAACGTAAATCGCCTGCACTGACGTGATCGAGCCTTTGTTTGTTGTGGTAATCCGCTCTTGCAAGGCACCCATATCGGTTGCCAGAGTTGGCTGATACCCCACCGCCGATGGAATACGGCCGAGCAATGCCGACACTTCGGAGCCAGCTTGGGTAAAGCGGAAGATGTTATCGACGAAGAACAGCACGTCCTGGCCTTCTTCATCACGGAAATATTCAGCCAATGTCAGACCGGTCAAGGCAACACGTGAACGCGCACCTGGAGGCTCGTTCATCTGACCGTAAACAAGGGCTGCTTTTGAGCCTGGACCGTCAGTCTTGATAACGCCCGACTCGACCATTTCGTGATAGAGATCGTTACCTTCACGGGTGCGCTCGCCGACACCGGCAAACACTGAATAACCACCATGCGCCTTGGCAACGTTGTTGATCAATTCCATGATCAAAACGGTTTTACCAACACCGGCGCCGCCGAACAGACCAATCTTACCGCCCTTGGCATATGGTGCCAAAAGGTCAACAACCTTGATGCCTGTTACCAGAATTTCAGCTTCGGTTGACTGATCAACATATTCAGGGGCTGAACGGTGGATTGGATAATGCTTCTTTGACTTGACTGGCTTGCCTTCATCAACTGGCTCACCAATGACGTTCAGGATACGGCCAAGCGTTTCAGGTCCGACAGGAACGGTGATTGGCGCGCCGGTATCAACCGCCTGGGCGCCGCGCACCAAACCTTCGGTTGAGTCCATCGCGATGGTACGAACAGCTGATTCGCCAAGATGCTGCGCAACCTCAAGCACAAGTCGCTGACCGTTGTTGTCGACCTCAAGGGCGTTTAGAATGGCAGGTAGTTCACCATCAAACTGAACATCAACAACCGCGCCAATAACCTGACTGATTTTACCAATTGCTTTATTTGCCATGGTCTTCTTACTCCGGGCTAGAACCGTTTTAATTGCGGGCATCATTGCCCTGATCATTTTGTTTTATTCAGCTGCTAAATCTATAGCGCTTCAGCACCTGAAATAATTTCGATAAGTTCGTTCGTAATTGCTGCCTGACGGGTTCGGTTATACACCAATGTCAGACCGTCAATCATTTCACCAGCATTTCTGGTGGCGTTATCCATTGCCGTCATCCTTGCGGCAAGCTCGGCCGCAGACGATTCCAGCAACGCACTGTAAATCTGTGTTGAAATGATGCGTGGCAGCAGGCTTGCCAGCAATTCATCTTCTTCAGGCTCATAATCATAATTACCGCCAGCATCCCCGTCGCCCGCCTCAGCAACCTCGGCTGGGATTAACTGGGTCAGCTTGACCTCTTGGGTGATCGCATTGACGAATTTATTATAAATCATGGTGCAAACGTCGAAATCACCATTTTCAAAACCGCTGCGGATTGTCTCGCCGAGGTCAGCTGCGTCAGAAAACGCAACTGAGGTGCCTTGGATACCTTCGAGGCTGGCAATGTATTTATCGCCGAATTCGCGCCGAAGCGAATCAGCCGACTTCCGACCAACCATCAACAGCTTTACAGTTTTGCCTTCGCTGGTCAGGCGCGCCACTTCGGTGCGTGTCTGACGCGTGATCGACCCGTTAAAACCGCCGCAAAGACCGCGATCGGCTGAAATGACGACCAGCAGATGTGATGCTGATTTTCCATTTCCGACGAGCAATGCAGGGGCAGAACTCGGGTCAGCATTGGCCGCAAGATTGGCAATAACACCACGCATCCGGTCGGCATATGGCCGGCCAGATTCCGCTGCCTCTTGCGCCCGACGCAATTTCGCCGCAGCCACCATTTTCATGGCAGCGGTGATTTTCTGCGTGGACTTGACGCTGTTAATGCGCGTCTTGAGATCCTTCAATGATGCCATTTACCAAACTCCATTTTGCGGCGTCAAAACCCCGCAAATGCCTTCACCATTTACGAAAAGCTTTTACCAAATGCCTCGATGGCCTTTGCTAATTTGTCAGATGTGGCATCCGACAATGCTTTCTCATCACGGATTGTATCGAGAACGTCCTGATTGTTGCTGCGAAGATGATCAAGCAGCCCTGCCTCAAAGCGGCCGATATCAGATACGGCGATCTTATCAAGATAGCCTTTCACACCAGCAAAAATAACCGAAACCTGCTCTTCAACGAGCATCGGGCTATATTGAGCCTGCTTCAGCAATTCGGTTAGACGCGCACCGCGCTCAAGCAACGCCCGGGTTGATGCGTCCATGTCTGATGCAAACTGGGCAAAGGCCGCCATCTCGCGATACTGCGCCAATTCCAGCTTGATCGTGCCGGCAACCTGCTTCATCGCCTTGATCTGGGCAGCTGACCCAACGCGGCTGACTGACAGGCCGACGTTAACCGCCGGACGAATACCTTTGTAGAACAGTTCAGTCTCAAGGAAGATCTGCCCGTCAGTAATCGAAATAACGTTTGTAGGAATAAACGCAGACACGTCACCGCCTTGTGTCTCGATCACTGGCAGCGCGGTCAATGAACCTGAACCATTTTCAGCATTCATCTTGGCTGCACGCTCAAGAAGCCGTGAGTGCAGATAGAAAACGTCACCCGGATATGCTTCACGTCCCGGTGGGCGGCGCAGCAACAGGCTCATCTGGCGGTAGGCAACTGCCTGCTTTGACAAATCGTCAAAGACAACAAGCGCATGCATGCCATTGTCGCGGAAATATTCGCCCATAGCCGCCGCTGTGTAAGGGGCAAGGAACTGCATTGGTGCCGGATCGGACGCGGTTGCGGCAACGACAATTGAATATTCCATCGCGCCTTGCTCTTCTAGTGAGCGAACGATCTGGGCCACTGTTGACCGCTTCTGACCAACCGCAACATAGATGCAGAAAAGCTTTTTGCTGTCATCTTTACCGGCTGCGTCATTCACCGCCTTCTGGTTGATGAAGGCTTGGGTTGCCAAGCGCGTCAACAACGCGGCCAAGCAGGCCCATGCCGATCGGCGCATCAACGATTGATGACGTCCGGCGCACAACATCGCCTTCACGGATCGACCGGTCATCGCCAAAGATAACGATACCCACATTGTCCGATTCAAGGTTAAGCGCCATGCCTTTCACGCCGCTTTCAAATTCGACCATCTCACCGGCCTGAACTTCATCCAGACCGTGGGCACGGGCAATACCGTCACCGACTGAGAGCACGCGGCCCACCTCGGCAATTTCTGCCTCACTACCAAAATTGGCAATTTGTTCCTTGAGGATCGCTGAAATTTCAGCCGCACGAATATCCATCACGCAACACCCTTCATGGCTGATTCCAGCCGGCTAAGTTTGGTTTTGATTGACGTATCAATCATACGAGAGCCGATGCGCACCACAAGACCGCCGATCAGTGACGGGTCTACACGCATCGAAAGTGACAATTTGTCGCTGCCGGCAAGCCGGGCGACAGTTTTCTCTACAACCGCCTTGCGGCTGTCATCAAGTTCGACAGCTGAGATGACTTCGGCAGAGATTTGACCGCGACGGCTGGCATGTTCTTGCTGAAATGCCTGAATGACGCGGGGAAGCGCACTCAACCGGCCATTTGCCGCCAGAGTACCCAAGAATTTGATGGTCAGCGCATCGGCACCAGCTTTTTGCAGAATTGCGGTGATTGCTGCCTGCTGTTGTTCGCGCGACAGGATTGGCGATTCGACCAGCTTTCGAAGGTCTTGGCTTTCACCGAGCATAGCTGAAATGCTACCCAATTCGCCATGGATGGAATCAACTTTATTGCTGTCGACGGCCAGCGCATAAAGCGCGCCGGCATACCGCCCTGCAAGACCTGTAGCGCCTGAACTCACCGACTAAACCCTCATCCTAAAGAAATTCGATTTTTGGGTGCACCACCGCACCGATGACGGCAGCTTGATTGCCCCAAGCCATCCCTTCAAAATATGCTGAATATTCACACCCTTATCGGCCCTGATAAGCAATCTGGCGCGATGTTTTCCTTTCAAAAAGCCGATCGGGGCAATTGCCGGCCCGTAAATCTGCACCGCATGAAACTGGGGGCGGGTCGCGTCAATCTGGCGAAGCGCCTGATGCAGCCGGTCTTCATGGGGCGAGGCGATGATAACCGCCGCCAAGCGGCCAAAGGGCGGCATTCCGGCAGCATTTCGAGCCGCCGCCTCTTGTGCCAGAAAGGCGTCACGATCACCAGCAATCAGACTAACCAGAACCGGATTTTCCGGTTCCAATGTTTGCAGTAACGCGGCCCCCGGGCGCGATTCGCGTCCGGCACGTCCCGCCACCTGACTAAGCATCTGAAATGTGCGTTCAGCGGCGCGCAAATCACCACCAGCAAGCCCAAGATCAGCATCAACCACCCCAACCAGTGTCAAATGCGGAAAATGATGTCCCTTGGCGGCCATCTGCGTGCCTATGATGATATCAACCTCACCATCGCTGACCGATTGGATAAAGGCTTCGGCCGCTTTTGGTGTGCCAACGGTATCGCTGGACAGCAGGGCAAACCGCGCTTCGGGAAACCGGAAAAGCACCTCTTCGGCAAGCCGCTCTACCCCGGGACCACAAGCCTGCATCTGATCCTTTGCACCACAAGCCTGGCAATCATTGCTCGGGCGCGATTCATGGCCACAATGGTGACACCGCAGACGACCTGCCAAACGATGCGCCACCATCCATGAATCGCAATTCGGGCAGGTCACTTTGGTGCCGCAGGCCCCGCAAAGCGTCAATGGCGCATAGCCGCGCCGATTCAAGAATAACAGGCTTTGTTCACCGGCTTTAAGTCGCGCCTCAATGGCCTCGACAAGGGGCGGCGCCAGCCATCTGCCACGTTCGGGCGGCGTTTGGCGCAGGTCAATCGCGGTAATATCGGGAAGGCGGGCATCATGAACCCGCTTTGGTAACGTTAAGTAATCATACCGCGCCGAAAGCCCCGTTTTACCAGCATTGACCCAGCTTTCCAGTGACGGCGTCGCGCTTGCCAGAACCACCGGCACCTGATCAAGCTGCCCCCGCAATACCGCCATGTCGCGCGCCTGATAGATTGCCTGATCTTCCTGTTTAAAAGCATGCTCATGCTCTTCATCAACAATGATCAATCCAAGCCGCGAAAATGGCAAAAACAAAGCCGATCGTGCACCCACCACGACCTCGGCACGGCCTTGCAGCACAAATCGCCATGATTTGCGCTTTTGCGCAGGTGAGATATCGGAATGCCATTCAACCGGCGGCACGCCAAAGCGCGCGGTAAACCTTGCGCGCCACGCAGCAGACAGGGCAATTTCAGGCAACAGAATCAGCACCTGCTGTCCAGCCGCAACGGCCGCTTCAACGGCCTCGAAATAGACCTCGGTTTTGCCCGAACCAGTTACCCCGTCAAGCAGGCAAGCCCGAAACCCATTGCCAACCGCCCGCCGCAAATGAGATGCGGCCTTTTGCTGGTCGGCAGTTAAGGTGACACTGCGCGCCCCATGCCCTGAATTATGCCGCAACGCCGGTGGCGGCTGATCCGCCGAAACCAGCTCTACACGCACAAGCCCCGCGTCTTCCATGCCGTTTAAAACCGCCTGACTGACCCCACAAGCAGCGGTGATCGCAGCAGCGGTAGCGCCAATCTTCGATGGAATATTACCCTGATTATCCGGTGTTTGCGGCCTCGTTTGGGCGGCAAGGTAATCAATAATTTTCTGACGTGATACGGTCAGCCGCGCACCAGCCTCTGGCATTTTATGATAATAGCGTTTTTGCTGTGGCGGGCGCCCAAAGGCGGCGGGCTGGCTCAACACCATTTTCACCACCGCACCAAGCGGCGCCATCGTCCAGGCCGCAACCCGTTCGATAAACAGCACCAGCGCTTCAGGCAATGGCGGCAGTTTAACCAGCGTTTCAACCGCCCGCAGCTTGGCCATCGGCACATCACCAAGCGCTGGCCCCATGACAATACCGGGCAAATGCCGCCCGCCAAAAGGCACCATCACAAGGCTGCCTCTTGACGCACCAAGCGCTGGCCCTGCGAGATAATCATAGATCCCGCCAACCGGCGCAGCAACCGCAACCGCCAGTGCAGCTGGTTGTGTCATGGCCTCAGGGTCATTCATGATAAATCTTTATACAGCATAGGATCCTATGGAATTTATTCGCCACCACAGCTAGGCTGATCACACATCATTTTTAAGATTGTGGATTTGCGAAGTTGCTTCAAGTAAACTTGCGTGGCGGGCTGAAAAAGCGCAAGCATCAATCCAGTTAAAACAGGATCAACACCATGAAAATTTTTCTTGATAGTGCCGACATTGGCGAGATCACCGCGCTTTGCGATACTGGATTTGTTGATGGCGTCACAACGAACCCGTCATTGATTGCCAAGTCTGGTCGCAACATCCTTGATACGATTGCCGAAATTTGCCGCCTTGTTGATGGGCCGGTTAGCGCCGAAGTGACCGCAACCGATTTTGAAACAATGCTTGCCGAAGGCCGCAAGCTAGCTGCAATCGCGCCAAATGTAACGGTCAAAGTGCCGCTTACCCGCGATGGGTTAATGACCTGCCGCGCGCTGAGTGATGCTGGCACTGATGTGAATGTCACCTTGTGCTTTACCGCAGGTCAGGCCTTGCTAGCGGCCAAGGCTGGGGCGAAATTCATTTCGCCTTTTGTCGGGCGGCTTGACGATATTGGCCGTGACGGTATGGGACTGATCGAAGAGATTTGCAGCATCTACGCAAATTATGACTATCAAACTGAAGTGCTGGTGGCCTCGGTGCGCAGTACCCAGCATGTTGTCGATGCCGCGCTGATGGGGGCTGACGTGGTGACCTTGCCACCAAAGATTTTAACGGCACTTTACAAACACCCGCTGACTGACAGCGGTTTGGATGCTTTTTTGCAAGACTGGAAAGATACCGGTCAGTCGATTCTCTAGGTTATCCTGACAGACAAAGGCAGCGTTATGGCAGCAGATAAACCGGATACATCCATCACCGCCAAAGATGTTGCCAATTTTCTGGCTGGCAACCCCGATGCCATGTCAGACTTGCTGGCAACCGAACCAGAGTTTCTGGCCGCCTGCCTGACTGCGGCTGGCACCCATGCCGCTGCTCACATGGATAATAAAGTGGTTGACCTGATACCGGCGCTGGCCGCCAAAGCGCGCCAAGATGCCCGCAAAATTAGCCAGACACATCAGTCGCTATTGCATGTTGCGGCTGAAAATATGCTGAATTGGACGCGGTTGCATCATGCCACATTGGGGCTTCTGGCCAGTACCGATCTGGCCGGAATGTGTCAGGTGATATCAACCGAATTTCCGGTGATCTTTGATCTTAGCCAATGCCAGCTCATCACCGAGGCTGAAGCTGGCCTAAATTCTGGTCTACAGGTTGGGCTGGCGGTACATCCGGCCGACCAGATAAATGCCGCCACCCAAGGCCGCGGCCTGTTTTTGGGTCTACCAAACGATGCTGCGCAAGCCCTGTTGATAAAGCCGGCACAAAGCCTAGCAATCATTAGATTGCCCGACCGGTTGCCGGACCCTGTATCGCAGTGCCTGTTATTGCTTGGTGGCAAAACGGCTAATAGTTTTCACCCCGACCTTGGCAGTGACCTATTGGTGTTGCTGGCCGAAATGGTGGGCGTAACCTTGGCCGCGCGACTGGAATTGCAGGCAGAAATGACATGATCGCAGCGGCACATCGGGCAGCATGGTTGCGCTGGCTCGCCAGTGAAAAACGCTATGGCGCAAACACGCTTGATGCCTATGAACGCGATCTTGACGATTTTTCCAGCTATCTCTCAACAACGACGAATACGGCCGATGCACCGCTGTCACGTCAGCTATTTCGCGGCTGGCTTGCGGCAATGGCATCGCGTCAGCTGGCGCGCACCACGATCGCCAGACGTGTATCATCAATACGCAGTTTTTACCGGTTTTGCGGGCGTAACCGGTTGCTTGATGTTCCCGATCTTGGCTGGCTTCGTGCCCCGCAACCGCCGCGCGCCGTGCCAAAATCAATGTCACCGGATGATGCGCGCGCGTTGCTGAATGCAATTTTCGCGCGGCGTGGGGCTGACTGGATCAAAAAGCGCGACTTTGCCGTCCTCATGCTGCTTTACGGTGCTGGATTGCGAATTTCCGAGGCGCTTGGACTATGCCGCAAGGATGCCCCGCTTGGCGACTGGCTTCGCATTACCGGCAAGGGCGACAAGATACGCGATGTACCCGTCCTAAAGGCAGCAGCCGAGGCGGTTGATGACTATCTGGCATATTGCCCGTTTGATGGTGGGCCGAAAGCACCGCTGTTTATCAGCAGCCGCAACAAGCCGCTTGGCCCCCGTGCTGTGCAGCGTTTGCTTGAGGAGCTGCGTGTCGAGCTTGATCTTCCCGGTCACGTCACACCGCATAGTTTACGCCATGCCTTTGCCACGCATCTTCTTGGCAATGGTGGTGATCTAAGGGCAATTCAAGAATTGCTTGGCCATGCCAGCCTGTCGACAACTCAGCGCTATACTCATGTTGATGAGACGCACCTCATACAGATACACCGCGATACCCATCCGCGTGCACGCCGATAGCCAGTAACGCAAGTCACCACTTAATGCAATTTTGATTTTGCCGGATGGCTAGATATGGATAGCGCGCCCATCAACCGCCAGCGCGGCTTCTTTGACGGCCTCATTCAAGGTCGGATGGCCGTGACAGGTGCGGGCAATATCTTCAGATGACGCGCCAAAGGCCATTGCCGTGGCACATTCATGAATAAGGGTTCCCGCTTCATGGCCGATGATATGGACACCCAGAACCTTATCGGTTTTGGCGCAGGCAAGAATTTTGACAAAGCCGTCAGTATGACCTTGGGCGCGCGCCCGGCTATTTGCCGAAAACGGAAATACGCCCTTGGCATAGTCGATACCCGCGTCGTTTAACGCCTCTTCAGATTTGCCAAGCGTCGCAATTTCTGGCGCTGTATAGACAATCCCCGGTACCAGATCATAATCGACATGACCGGGCTTGCCGGCCATCATCTCAACCGCAGCAACCGCATCTTCCTCGGCCTTATGCGCCAGCATCGGCCCATCAATCACATCACCAATCGCATAGATATCCTCGATGCTGGTTTCAAAACGCGCATCAACCGCAATGCGGCCACGCGGCGTCATAGTGACCCCGATTTTTTCAAGCCCCAGCCCTTCAGTCGCTGGATGACGGCCAACCGAAACCAAGGCGATATCCGCGTCAATCGTCGCTTCATCGCCGCCATCAGCTGGCGTTACGGTCAGGCTAACGCCTTTTTTATCAGCCTTGGCCGACTTCACCGCTGTACTAAGGCGGAATTTCAACCCCTGCTTTTTCGCAATTGTCATAAATTTCTTGGCAATTTCACTATCCATGCCCGGCAGAATCCGCGGCAGATATTCGACCACCTCGACCTCGGCGCCCAATCGCGCCCAGACAGTGCCAAGCTCAAGCCCAATATAACCAGCACCAATTACCACTAGTTTTTTTGGCAGCGTTTCAAGACTAAGAGCGCCGGTTGAACTGACGATGCGTTTCTCGTCGATGGTAATACCCGGAAGACTGGACGGGTGACTGCCGGTGGCAATCATGATTTTTGCCGCCTTATATTCGCCCTTATCCTTGCCATCGCTGATGGTAACACTGCCCGCACCGGAAATGGTCGCACTGCCTTCAAGCCGGGTAATCTTGTTTTTCTTGAACAGAAAATCAATGCCACCAGTCAATGTATCAACAATGTCACTTTTCGATTTCATCATCTGCTGCAAATCAAGTGACACCGAGCCAAGCGTGACCCCCATCTTGCCAAGCGCGCCAGAGGCCGCACTGGCAAAATGTTCGGACGCGTTCAACAACGCCTTTGACGGGATACAGCCAACATTAAGACAAGTGCCGCCAAGCGTTGGCCGCTTTTCAATACAAGCGACATTCATCCCAAGCTGTGCCGCACGAATCGCGCCAACATACCCGCCCGGGCCAGCACCAATGACGATAAGATCAAAGC
>RGCC01000130.1 GCA_009919335.1 Alphaproteobacteria bacterium | reverse complement strand
CTGTCGGCGCGGGCAATGCCGCGGCCAGCGATATCAAGGCCAGTACCGTGATCGGGTGATGTTCGCACAAAATCCAGCCCAAGCGTTACATTCACACCACCAAAGAAATCAATTGTTTTCAGCGGGATAAGAACTTGATCATGGTACATACCCAAAACCGCATCATAAGTTTTGCGGGCTTCGGCGTGAAACAGCGTATCCGCCGGATGGGGGCCTGTGGCGTTGATACCCTCGGCCTGTAACTGGTTTATCGCAGGCAGGATAATTGTTTCATCCTCGTGACCCATCCGCCCATTTTCGCCGGCATGGGGGTTAAGTCCGCAAACGGCAATATGCGGGTCTGGAATGCCAAATCCGTTTATCAGGCTTGTGTTCAAAAGCTGACATTTCTCGATGATCAACGATGTTGAGATGCTTTCCGGAACTTTGTTTAGCGCAATATGAATGGTTGCCGGCACTACCCTTAGCGCGTCACAGGCTAGCATCATAAGCGGCGCACCCGGCACCGGCGTGGCGAGACTTGCCAGAAACTCGGTATGCCCCGGATAGGCGAAACCAGCGTCATAGAGAGTGGATTTCTGAATGGGGTTTGTCACAATACCGGCAGCGGCACCTGCTTGTGCCCAGATGGCTGCACGCTGGATCGCGTCAATGACCTGCGGTGCGTTTGCCGCATCAGGCGCGCCGGCGACAGGCGGCTTGGTCCAACTGATCGGAATGATCTGTAGGCTGTGACTGTTTGGATCAAACGATACCGGATCAGTGATTTCAGTCAATCTTGGCGTCATGCCCAGTGCCGTTGCTGTGCGCTCTATGTGCGCAGGCTCGTCAATGAGGCATAGATCGGTGATGCCGCTCTGCCACGCCTTTAGGGCGATTTCAGCACCGATACCGGCTGGCTCACCAGGTGTGATAAGAAGAGGTCGCTTCGTCATCAAATTCATGAATCTGTTTCGATAACCGCTGCACGACGCAAACGAAGCAAATAGCGCTCGGATAGCGAGCCAAACACTTTATCAAACTCAGCCCGGTATATATCGTCGCGTGATGGCAGGCTGATGGTTGGGCTCTGGCGGTTGCACAGCATAAAGACACTTAAACTATCATTAAATGCCAGTGGTTTACTTGGAACAGCAACTTTCAGGTTATTGATCAAACTCTGCAAAGGCCGATTGAATGAGCCAATAGTGACGTTCTCAATCAGGCTTTTCACGCCTGCGTTATAGCTGTTGTTTAGCACTACAATATCATCACAGCTTTTCGCGGTTGCGGTGTCGCGCTCAAGCTTTGCTGCGGCCTCTAGCTTGTCCGCGTTGTTCGCGTCTTTGCCAAGCGGATATACCGCTCGTGCGAGCGTAACAATATCTTGGCTTGGGTCGGCAACACCATCCTGACGGCGCCCTTCATTTTGAATTAAAATCACTAACCCGTCACGCTGAAGCGGTGCGCTAATGGTGCCGATCTCGGTTTGTTTTACCAAATCCTGAATTTCGGGCGGGAGCTGATCAAGCATTATCCAGCCAAGTGCCCCCCCATTTCCAGACGTGCCTGCTGCGGAATATTGTCTGGCATAATCTCGTTCGCAAGAACGAGGGTGCGATCAAGCGGGCGGTTTGGTTCTGGCAGCAATACAATCTCGCTTAGTTTGACCTGAGGCTGTTTTGCATTCGCCTTGATACGGTCGAGCACCATATCAGTAACCTGTTCCAAATCACTGAATTTGGATTGAAATTTAAATCTAATAAACTCAGCCCATACAATGTCAGTAATGAATTTTGCCTGAACATTTCGGGCGTCAATTCCCTCGTCACGCAGACGCTCGGTTCCGCTTTTACCGTTAAGAGCAAAGTTTTCATCGACCAGCCGTCGCGCCGTCTCACGGCTTCTTCCCACAAGGGTGGGGTTGACTGATATGCCCGCCTCCAGCTTTAGGGCTTCGTCAATGAGCATCTGCGCAGCGTCTTGCCTAATTTGGGCGCGGTTGGCCTCGGTATCCTCTAAATTTGTGACCATGCGCAGAAAGGCTGTGCGCTGGTCAACCTCATAATTGGTGATCGCCTTGCCATTGACCTTTGCAATGATTTCTAACGCCGCATTAGCTGGTCGTGTTCCTGTGCTGAACATAAACATCCCTGCGGTGAGCATAACCATCATGCAGAAAGCAAGTGGCATCAGGCTCATTTTTCTTCGCATTGCGATCATTGTCTCAATAATGTCCATGATTTTTTTGATAGGTTTTCTCGGAATTAACTGCGCTTTGTTACTCGTTCTCTTTATTAATCAGCTTTCATCGGTGCGGGCAAGGATTATGGCACCAAATAGGGCAATGGCAATCGACGGTGTCCATGCGGCAACTGACATTGGTACTTGCAATGATGATCCTAAAACCTGCATGAAGTAACTAAAGATAAAGATCGCAATTGCCAAAAAGGCGCCGCGCAAAAATAGCCTTGAGCGCCGTCCACGCGATACATTGGTTAACGTCACACGCGCTGCCAGCATTGCAATACCAATCATCAGCAGCGGTGCAGATAATGTCTTGTAAAGATGAAAGCGGTATTCACTGGCCGGGATGCCGGCACTCTCAAGCCCGTCAATAAAGCCCGGCAGGGAATAAACCGAAATCGACTGGGGACGAAGGCCGGATTGGCGAAGATCAAGTGCGTCAAGGCCAGTTGGCAAAAGTAAACTGCCGATATCGGTTTTTTGCCCGTCACTCAGCCACCGCACAGCCCGGTCCAGCGGCCAAACCCCCGAACAGCAACAAATTCATTGGTCCGGTTCCATGATGAAAAACACAGCATTGCCCCCGCTAACATGGCAAATGGCAAGATCATCTCGATTACCGCAGGCAGGTTTAAAAACGCCATATTGAGAAAATTTACCTCTGGCGTCGTTGTCGTTAGAACGCTAACGCGCCGGGCAAGCTCGACCGTCTGGATCAGGCTGATAATTGATGCAAGGCCAAATAAACATAAAGCTATC
Organism: Alphaproteobacteria bacterium; assembly: GCA_009919335.1. GTDB lineage: Bacteria > Pseudomonadota > Alphaproteobacteria > Puniceispirillales > Puniceispirillaceae > UBA3439. Next base: position 494 of record RGCC01000130.1, on the reverse strand, counting down.
CAGCCAACAAAGCGCAATGCAAAGTAACGGAATAACGTGCCGAAGGGGGCAAACTGGCTCATATCGCGGCCCCCTCATGCAGTGGTGAGCTAGAGTCTGTTTGCGTCGAGCGAAGCAGCCAGATGGCAAGGATGATTGGAACAAAAACGCTGAGGTGAATAAATGGCCAGAGGCTGGCGTTATTCGTTACCCAGCCGCGCGTGACAACAACGGCAATAATTACCAAAACACAGGCGCCAATATTCATGCTGGCACGCCGTGTCCATAAATCGCGCCGGATTTGTCCGCGTAAAATTATCGCGGCTGAGAGCAAGGCTAATCCCAGCCCCAGCCATGGCGATGCGATGCGGTAATGACCTTCGGCGTGACGCTGTAGATAATATTGCGGCGAACTGGCCGCTGCAGGTGATAGCAGATTGGCGATGGTGTCTTCATTGATATCAATTGTGGCGCGCGCGGTTGGTTGGCTGCTGCTGCGGGTGATGGTCACCGAA
>RGCC01000129.1 GCA_009919335.1 Alphaproteobacteria bacterium | reverse complement strand
TGGTGACAATGATCATGTGCATGACGCACGGAATCATGTTCAATGGTGCTGGTAATCACATGATTATACTGCGCGAGAACAAGATTATTCGCCTCGGTACCGCCACTGGTAAACACCACATCGGCCGAACGGCACCCGGCCAGCATCGCAACCGCCTCGCGGGCTTTTTCAACAATCAATCTGGCATTGCGGCCAAAGCTGTGAACCGATGACGGGTTTGCCGGCGGCCCCATCGCCTCATTCATCGCCACAACCGCACCGGCGCGAAGCGGCGTCGTTGCGTTATTATCGAGATAGATTGGCGTTTTGCGCATCACAAATGACCGTCTCTCAACCTATGGCTAGCTGATCGATTTCGGTTTGGTTTTGACAGCTGCTTTTTTTGCGGCAGCCGGCGTCGCAGCGCGCGCCAATTGTGCTTCGAGATCCCCTAAACGGGCGCGCTGGCTTTGTACCTCATCAACAAGGGCGCGGATCGTGCGCTCACGCGGATCAAGATCAAGACCAGAATTCACCGCATAGGCCATGAAGCCCGCCTCAACATCCGTCTTCGCCGACGTCTTACTCATCTGGCGTGCGGGCACACCGACAACTGTTGCCGCCTCTGGCACATCCTTTGTTACTACCGAGTTACCACCAACCCGCGCACAGCGGTGAACGGTAATCGGCCCAAGGATTTGCGCGCCGGCACCAACAATTACGTAATCACCCAAAGTCGGGTGCCGTTTGGCGTCGCGCTGCTTTTCGGAATCGATTGCTGGCATAACCCCGCCAAGTGTCACATCGTGATACAGCGTCACATCACGGCCAATTTCAGCGGTTTCCCCGATAACGGTTCCCATACCATGGTCAACGAAAAAACCCGGGCCAATTCTTGCGCCCGGATGAATTTCAATACCCGTCAGCACCCGCGCAACCTGCATGATCAGCCGCGCAATAAACCGGAGCCGCATTTTCCATAGTTTATGCGACAAGCGATAGGCCAGCATGACTTGGAAACTTGGATAAAGAAATACCGCCGCCAGACGATTACTGGCAGCTGGATCACGTTCCATAATGGCATCTAGGTCACGGCGTAAATTTGCAAACATAAGTTTTAGTCCAATATTGGCTTTGTCGGGAAAACTGGTTTGGCGATCCACTTTATCGCCAAGATCGTCGGCAGCGAGCAGTTTTCCTCCACTCGCAAATACACAAATCACGCATGGGCAGGCATTTAGATGATAAACCTCGCTTGGCGCGACCCACATATTAAGATATAAGCCGTGTTTACGATAGTGCAAGTTGAACGGAAAAAGATATGCCCGAGGTCATCATTAACGGCCCAGACGGTCGGTTGGAATGTCGCTATATGCCGAGTGAGGTGCCAGATGCACCAACCGCGCTAATTCTTCATCCAGAGCCCGATAAGGGCGGTACCATGAACAATCGCGTCACCTATTCGCTGTACAAGCATTTTCAGGCGCGCGGCTTTGCTGTATTTCGGTTTAATTTTCGGGGTGTCGGCCGTTCGCAGGGCGAATATGACAATGGCGAAGGCGAATTATCCGATGCCGCCACCGCAATGGATTGGTTGCAGGCGCAAAATCCAGCGTCACGCCAATGCTGGATTGCCGGATTTTCCTTTGGTGCGTGGATTGGTATGGATGATCGAACGCGTTGGCACCTATCTTGACACGGCGCTGGTCGAGCCGGATTTTGATCCGCTGGCCTAATTGTAAGACCAAATACCAGCGCCTAATGTTTATAATGGTGTCTATTCTATCGATGTCTACTCTGCGCTGGTCTTGAAATTTTCATAATCTGGATCGAATATGAACTATAAATCTAGCTTAATCCGGCAATTTAGCGAACGTGGCTACATTCATCAGGCCACTGATATTGAGGCGCTTGACGCGCTGGCAGCCGAACATAGCATTCCGACCTATATCGGCTTTGACTGCACTGCTGACAGTCTCCATGTTGGCTCGCTTGTGCAGATAATGATGCTTCGTATTCTGCAGCAATGCGGCCATAAACCTATTGTTGTTATGGGCGGCGGGACCACCAAGGTTGGCGACCCGTCAGGTAAAGACACGGCGCGCCCGCTATTATCTGATCAGGATATCGAGGTTAATAAAAACGGTATTAAAAGCGTCTTTGAAAAATACCTAAACTTTGGTGACGGCCCTTCCGACGCATTGATGGTCGATAATGCCGATTGGCTGGACAGCCTTCACTATATCCGGTTCCTGCGCGATTATGGGCCGCATTTTTCGATTAACCGCATGATGGGCATGGAGTCGGTAAAGCTGCGCCTTGAACGCGAACAGCCATTATCGTTCCTAGAATTTAATTATGCGATTTTACAGGCCTATGATTTTCTTGAACTGCGTCGTCGTTACGGCTGTCAACTGCAGATGGGCGGATCCGATCAATGGGGCAATATTGTCACCGGCATTGATTTAACGCGCCGCGTCGACGGGCAGGAAATCTATGGCCTGACCTCGCCGCTGATCACCACATCGTCAGGTGCCAAGATGGGCAAATCGGCCAATGGCGCGATCTGGTTGAATGACGGCAAGCTGTCAAGTTTTGATTTCTGGCAATTCTGGCGCAACACTGAAGATTCGGACGTTGAGCGCTTCCTTGGCCTGTTTACCGAATTGCCCATGGATGAAGTCCGCCGGCTTGGCGCGCTTGAAGGTGCGGATATCAATGAGGCAAAAATTATTCTTGCCGATGAAGCAACGCGGCTTTGCCACGGCGCCATGGCGGCTGAAAATGCCAAGGCCACAGCGCAAACCACATTTGGCGACAAAGGCATGGGCGATGGATTGCATCAAGTTACCATCAGCAATGATGATGCCGCCAACCTCAGCGTTATCTCGGCGTTAAACATGGTTGGGTTTGCCAAATCTAACGGCGAGGCCAGACGGTTGATCAGAGGCGGCGGCGCACGGGTGAACGACCAGCCGATCACCGATGAAGACGCAGCACTAAGCCTTGCAGATTTCAATGATGGTAGGGCAAAAATTTCCGCCGGTAAGAAGCGTCACGCCCTGCTGGTCCTAGCGTCCTAAAATCAGCGTCTTTCGCCACGATTACGTGATCCGCAAAAAGGCCTATTCTGATCGCCGACTACTGCGCCGGATTTGCGCTAGGGTTATCATTACCAAATAGGCGCTCTTCCTCACGATTTAGCCAGTTTGGCGAAAACAGGTCACGCAAAACACCCGGGGTCACTGACGTTACGGGATCGACCAACGTTTTCAGATCATCGGATGTACCGGTGACCTTAAATTGAGTTACAAACACCCCGCTTTTGTCAGCACCAGTGATAAGCCCACCCAAGATAGGCAAATCACCCAGAATTTTGCTGATTTGATTTACCGGCACCAAGTTACCGCTTACATCAACCTTTTTGCTGACGCGATTATAACGGCCAAGCATCGTGACCCCGACTGCCTCACCACTCGCGCGCATCTTCACAATTTTGAC
>RGCC01000128.1 GCA_009919335.1 Alphaproteobacteria bacterium | reverse complement strand
CGTGATGGCACAAGGCAGAGTGTTGGCCAAAGGGAGCGCAGCCCAAGTTCAGGCAAATGAAGATGTCATCGACGCCTATCTTGGCACAGGCCTAAAAAACCAGACACGCAAAGATAGAGACCGCCCGTAATGACATTTCTGATTGGTGAAAATATGGTTGGTGGCTATGGCGGCACAGATATTTTGAACGGCTGTTCCATTCGTGTTGACCTTGGCGACATTGCGGTTGTTGTTGGTCCAAACGGCGCCGGCAAATCCACCGCGATGAAAGCCATTTTTGGCATGTTAAATCTCCGTAGTGGCAAAATATCAATTGGTGGTGAGGATATAACCGCACTCGCGCCATTTGAACGGGTGAAAAAAGGCATGGCCTTTGTCCCACAAACCCACAATGTTTTTACTTCTATGACGGTTGAAGAAAACCTTGAGATGGGCGCCTTTATCAATACCGGCCCGATCGCTGGCATCATGGAGCAGATCTACGAGCTGTTTCCGGTGTTAAAGGAAAAGCGTCACCAGTGCGCCGGTGAATTATCCGGTGGACAGCGGCAACAGGTGGCTGTTGGTCGTGCGTTGATGACAGAACCAAAGCTGCTACCGGCATTGCTGTTTTGATGGTTGAACAGAATGCCAAACAGGCTCTTGCCATTGCTGATCAGGGCTTTGTGCTGGTGCAAGGCGAAAATCGCTATACCGACAGTGGCACGGCTTTGCTGCGCAATGCCGACGTTCGTAAGGCATTTTTGGGGGGCTGATCAATGGAAACGCTATTAAATCCACTGGTGCTTTTGGCGAATTTCATTCTGGTTCCCGGCCTTGCCTATGGCAGCCAGCTTGCCCTTGGTGCGCTTGGGGTGACGATGGTATATGCGGTGCTGAATTTTTCAAATTTCAGCCATGGCGAGATTATGTCTTTCGGTGCCATGTGTACCATTTTGGCAACCTATTGGCTGCAATCTATCGGCTTGTCGATTTCACCGTTACCAACGGCCCTTTTGGCACTGCCCTTTGGCATTCTTGGCGCGATTGGTCTGTGCCTATTATTGGACCGGCTGGTGTTTCGCTTTTATCGCCATCAACGGGCAAGTTCAGTCACCTATTTGATCGTTTCAATTGGGGTGATGTTCGTGATTGGGGGGGTGATACGTTTCATCATTGGGCCAGATGATCGAAATTTCAATGATGGCGACCGGTTTCTGCTGAAGGCCCGCGCATTTAAGGAAATAAGCGGCTTGTCCGAAGGCTTGGCAATCAAATCATCCCAGGCCATTACGGTGATTACTGCCGTCATTGTGGTGGCCGCTATGTTCTGGTTTTTAAACCGGACTCGCACCGGCAAATCAATGCGTGCCTATGCCGATAATCAGGATCTGGCGCTTTTATCCGGCATAAACCCGGATCGTGTTGTCAGCATCACTTGGGTTATTACAGCGGGGCTAGCGGCGATTGCCGGCACCTTATATGGACTTGATAAAAGCTACAAACCGCTAGTTTATTTGCATCTTGTTCTCCCTATCTTTGCCGCTGCAATCGTTGGCGGTGTTGGTAATCCAATTGGGGCAATTGTCGGTGGTTTTGTCATTGCCTTTTCCGAATTACTGCTCACTTTTGCCTATAAAAAAGTGGCCGCCTATTTATTTGGTGACGGGTTTTTTGGCGATGGGCTTTTACAGATATTATCTACTGATTATAAATTTGCAGTCTCCTTTATGATATTGGTTGTGGTGCTACTGGTAAAACCAACCGGCATTTTTAGTGGAAAGTCATTATGAACAGGCCATCAGAAAACACGCCTGCGCGCCACCGTATATTTCGTTTGCCCGCGGGATGGCCAGCCCATTGGCGCAATCTGGCGCTCGCTTGCATCATGGCATTAATGCTGAGTTTTGTCGGGTTTGTGCAAAGCTGGAATTTGGCGTTTTCACTCCTAAACATGTGCCTGATTTCTGCGATCATGTCGCTGGGGGTGAATATCCAATGGGGCTATGCTGGATTGTTTAATGCCGGGGTTATGGGCTTCGCTGCACTTGGTGGACTGGCTGCAGTGCTTGTGTCGATGGACCCGGTACCGGCTGCTTGGGCTGCTGGCGGGGGCGGGATAGGTCTGGGTTTGGTGATCGGCTTTGTGACGATTTGTGCCAACATCTATCTCTGGAAACGGGCTCGGTCACACGGCAGGAAACGCTATTGGCTGATCGGCCTCGTTACTGTTGTTGGTTATAGTCTGATGCGTCTGGCGATTGATCCATCGGTCGCTGCGATTGAGGCGGTTGATCCAGCCATGACCGGTTACCTTGGTGGGCTTGGATTGCCGATTATCCTGTCATGGTTCGTTGGCGGCTTGTTTGCGGCTGCAGCGGCGTGGGTTGTTGGCAAGATCGCGCTTGGCCTTCGTTCAGATTATCTGGCTATCGCCACGCTGGGTATTTCGGAAATAATTCTTTATGTGCTGAAATTTGAAGATTGGCTTACACGCGGTGTAAAGAATGTGAACGGCTTGCCGCGGCCGGTACCCTATGAAGTGGATCTGCAAGAGGCAGCGTGGTTTCAAGAAATCATTACGCAGTTTAACCTGTCAATTGTCGAGGCTTCATCCTTGCTGGTAAAGCTATGTTATGCAGGCCTTTTCCTCATTGTTTTACTAACCATAATTTGGCTCTCGGAAAGCGCCCTGCGTGGACCGTGGGGGCGGATGATGCGCGCAATGGCAGTCATTGGCATTGCCGGTGCGATGCTGGTAACGCTTGATGGGCAATTCACCCCGACAAGTTATCAGCCACTCCGGTTCACCTTTCTGATTTGGGTGATGGTGATTGTTGGCGGCTCGGGTAATAACTGGGGCGCGGTTCTGGGCGGTTTTGTTGTCTGGTTCTTCTGGATCGAGGCTGAACCAATTGGCCTTTGGCTTATCACCTTGCTGACCTCGGGCATGGAACCAGCCCATTGGCTGCGACTGCATCTAATCGAAAATGCAGCGCATACGCGCCTCATAACTATGGGGCTGGTCCTGTTGTTAACGCTGCGTTTTGCGCCGCGCGGGTTAATCCCCGAAGTTAAAAGATAAAACCGGCGTTTATTCTGCGCAGTTAAATAGGCGATGAATTTTTAAAACCCGCATCCGTTCAAAAGGGAAATGACTAATTAAGTCCAGATTGAAAACTGAAAGGCAATATACCCAGTCCATAAAGCAAGGCGCGCCAAGGTAACAACGCTCGCGTGCGGCTGTGGAGATCAGGAGATGTGGCTGATGTCGTCAACCGAACAAGCGGTTAGACAAGCACAGGGATTAATTTTGCCGCGGCTGCCACTGGATCAATCAGGGTAATCTGATGATCCGGCTGTAATTTATGCCAAATATTGGTCATGCCAGCACAGCCAAGAACCACAGCATTATTGGGATGTTCTAGGGCCATTTTGTGCAAATGTGACGAAATGATTTCGCGTGATTTGTCAGGCGCAGTCTCAAGATCAAGAACCGGAACGCCGCTGGCATAAACGCCATCACAAATC
>RGCC01000127.1 GCA_009919335.1 Alphaproteobacteria bacterium | reverse complement strand
GAAATAACCCATGTTTCAGTTGGGAAACGCTGGTTTGATTATGTATGCGGCCTAGATCGTCTTGATCCGGTCAGCACATGGCATAATCTGGTAAAACGCTATTTTCATGGTGACCTGAAGCCGCCCTTTAACATTGCGGCGCGCAATGCGGCGCGGTTTTCTGCGGCATTTTATGGCCCCCTTGCGGTGCGTGATGATCTGGTAGCATCACCATCAAGACGCCACGACGCCTAACGCTGATTACCAACACGTGCCGCAAGGCTGGCTTCGATGAAATCGTCCAGATCACCGTCAAGAACGCCTTGTGCATTACCTTTTTCAACGTTGGTGCGAAGGTCTTTTACCATTTGGTAAGGATGCAAGACATAAGACCGGATCTGATTTCCCCAGCCAATATCAGTTTTGCTTGACGCCGCATCATTTGCCGCATCTTCACGGCGCTGCAGCTCCAACTCATATAAACGCGCCTTTAACATCGTGAATGCGGTGGCACGGTTACGATGCTGCGAGCGATCATTTTGGCATTGCACAACAATATTTGTTGGCAAATGGGTTATCCGGATCGCCGAATCTGTTTTATTGACATGCTGGCCGCCAGCACCGGATGCGCGGTAAGTATCAATCCGCAAATCCTTATCTTCAATCTCGATTTCGATATTATCATCGACGACCGGATAGACCCAAACACTGGCAAAGCTGGTATGACGGCGCGCCGAACTATCATAAGGAGAGATTCGCACCAGACGATGCACGCCTGACTCGGTTTTCGTCCAGCCATAGGCGTTCTCACCCTCAATTCGCATGGTGACCGACTTAATACCAGCCTCTTCACCGGCACTCTCTTCGATAATCTGCAGCTTAAAGCCACGCGCCTCACTCCAGCGGCTGTACATCCGCATCAGCATTAACGCCCAATCCTGCGCCTCGGTGCCACCAGCCCCGGCATGAACCTCGATAAAGCAGTCATTACCATCAGCCTCGCCCGATAGCAGGCTTTCTAGCTGGCGTTTTTCGGCAACGGCCACCAGTTTGCTCAAGGTATCCTCGGCGTCAATGACGATTTCGTTATCACCCTCGGCTGCCCCAAGCTCCAGCAATTCAACGGCGTCATCCATCTCAGATTGCAAGCTATCAATCACCGATAATTGGCGCTCAAGCCGATTTTTCTCGCGCATTGTCTCCTGCGCACTGGCCTGATCGTTCCAGAAATCACCATCCGAGATTACCGCCTCAAGACTGGTAAGACGCGCCTTGGCGTCATCATATTTGACGTGTTTGCGTAACAGATCGATTGCCGTTTTGATGATGTCGATTTTTGCTGCGGTTTCGGCCTGCATGACGTGACGATCCAGCGTAGAAATGGAAATTAATAACGCTTGTTCCTAACGCGCTGAAGGGGGCTGTGGCAAGTCCCCAATTATGACCGGCACGCCACCAGCATTTATCGCCGCATCACAAATCGCAGCGATAAAGGATTAATACAGACCTTTTGTGTATATCTCTTGCGTTGGGATTGTCTGGCCGGTTGAACTAGCCTCACCAGTCATGCCGGGCGCCACATCGATCAGAACCCCGCCCGGCCTTTGCCCGGGTTTGAAGATTTCCAGAATGGCCTGTTGATCCTTTGGCAGAACACGCTCACCGCTTTCGGCATGAACCGGAATAACCTGAATATTATTTGGCCGCCGGAACGGAATTACCGGCTTGCCGATTTGCGAGCGCATTACAAAATCACCAAAAACCGGTACCGCCACACTTGAGCCGGTTTCACGCTTGCCAAGCGGCCGCGGCAGGTCATAGCCGATGAAGACGCCAATCGCCAGATCCGGGGTAAAGCCGATAAACCAGCCATTTGTATTGTCGTTGGTGGTGCCAGTCTTGCCCGCAACGGCCAGCTCCAGATCATTGATCGAACTGCCGGTTCCGCGTTTAATCACACCTTCAAGCATCGACACCATCTGGAACGCCGATGCAGGGTCGGTAAGCTGTTCACGCGCATCCGGCAATGCTGGAATTGACTGATTTGACCAGCCATCTGGTGCCAGACAAGACGTGCATTGCCGCGCATCGTGCCGATAAACGGTTTTGCCATTCCGGTCTTGAATCCGATCAATCAGGCTTGGGGTGATTTTCTTGCCGCCATTCACCAACATGCCATAGGCCGCCGTCAGCCGCAGCAAAGTGGTCTCACCAGCGCCCAGCGACATTGATAAAAACGGCGGCAAATTATCGTTCAGGCCAAAGCGTTTCGCATAATCTTGAACACGGTCCATACCGATTGTCATGGCCAATCGCGCCGTCATCAGGTTTCGTGATTTTTCTATCCCGACCCGCATGATCGATGGGCCGTAAAACCGCTTTGTGTAATTCGCCGGCTTCCATTTTGGCTTGTCCGGCCCCTGATCGACAACCAATGGCGCATCGAGAATGCGGGTGGTCGGGCTGTAGCCTGCATCCAGCGCCGCCAGATAAACAAAAGGCTTGAACGCCGATCCGGGTTGGCGCATCGCCTGAACCGCACGGTTAAATTCTGATTCGGCGTAATTATAGCCCCCGCTCATCGCCAACAGCCGACCAGTATGCGGATCAAGCGCAACAATCGCACCCTCCACATCCGGGCGTTGACCAAGTGCAAAATGATCAGGCGCTGGCTGAAAGTCGTCGCGGATCAGGTCCGGCGTAAAGCCGGGCGGCTGAACAATAACGATATCGCCTTTCGAGAGGGCACGACGGAGGTCACGAAGCGGCGGCGGCCGCACCCCGTCATCACGGCGCGGCGGATAGGCCCAAAAAGCAAGCTCAAAAGGGATGACGGCCGGCCGCCCATTGACATAGATTTCCGCACGTCGCCGATCAACCTTGGTAACCAGCGCGGCGTAATGATTAGGGCGTAATTTCGAGGTCTGATCGGCAAGCACTTTATCAATATCAGCGCCAGCTTGCATCACCCCCAGCGGGCCACGCCACCCCTGCCGCCGGTCAAGCGCCTCAAGCCCTCGTTCAAGCGCATTATCGGCAATCTGCTGCAGAAAAGGATCCAGTGTTGTCCGCACCGATAAACCGCCATCATAAAGCGATGTCTCACCAAACTGGCGGATTAGCTGGCGGCGCACCTCTTCGGTAAAATACGGGGCTTCGGCCGCATCAAACCCGCTTTGCCCCCTCATTTCCAGCGGCATTGCCTTGGTTCTATCAGCTTCGTCTTGGGTGATATAGCCATTCTGCTGCATTTCATCCAACACCCAGTTTCGCCGAATTGTAGCAGCCCGAAGATTACGCACCGGATGGTAATTATTTGGCGCTTTTGGCAAGGCAGCAAGATAGGCAATTTCATGCAAATCCAATTGTCCAAGTGATTTGTCGAAATAGTTAAGTGCCGCCGCCGCAACCCCGTAACTGCCCCGACCAAGATAGATTTCGTTCAGATATAAAGACAAGATCTGGTCTTTGCTAAAGGCCCGCTCCATGCGAAGCGACAGGATTGCTTCTTTGATTTTTCGATCAATCGAA
>RGCC01000126.1 GCA_009919335.1 Alphaproteobacteria bacterium | reverse complement strand
ATCGGTCAGCACAAATTCACGCGGCGGTTTAATGCCGCCAATACGTTTCAATTCGGTATGAACCTTGCCTGCAAGGTCACGTCCGGCCTGACCACCACGCATTTGCTGAATCGGGCGAACCCGGTTTTCAAGAAGCGGCGCATAGATGAATTCGGCCCACATATTCAATACATCAATCGCTTCATTATCCAGCCCGACAAATCCCCAGCGCCCATAGGCATCAACCGCCTGATCGCGGTTATTGTCGCGGAGTGCCTTATAAAGCTCGATAACACCAGCGACAAATTGCGGCCGGAACAGGCGGATTGAGCCAAAATCCATCAGATTGATACTATGGTCCTTGGCGATCGAATAATTGCCCAAATGCGGGTCGCCATGGATCACACCATAATAATAAAACGGCACATACCAGACGCGAAACATTGTTTTGGCAATTTCATTCCGTGTTTCCTGATCGGGATTGGTCTCAAGAAACGCCATGAGCCGCTGGCCTTCGAGCCAGTTCATTGTCAAAAGCCGGTCGGTCGATAATTCGGCGATATGGGTGGGCACCTGTACTTTTGCCTCATTTGCCAGCATATGACGGTAAAGCTGCATGTTCATCGCTTCACGCCGGTAATCCAGCTCTTCTAAAAGACGTTCAGACAATTCATCATAAATATCTGATGTTGAAATGGCCGAATCATAACGCTCATAAATCTGGAACAATAGTTTCAGCTGTTTGAGATCAGCTTCGATGGCTGAATGCATATCGGGATATTGCAATTTAACCGCCAGCGGCGCGCCATCAATAGCCACCGCCTGATGCACCTGCCCCAATGACGCCGCTGATACTGCTTCCCGGCTAAAGCTGGCGAATCTCTGCTGCCATTCCGGCCCTAGTTCGGCCGCCATCCGGCGTTTGGTAAACAGCCAGCCCATTGACGGCGCATCAGCCTGTAACCCGGCCAGCTCTTCGGCATATTCCGGGGGTAACGCATCGGGAATCGTTGATAGGATCTGCGCCACTTTCATGATCGGACCTTTCAGCCCGCCAAGCGCCTCTCGCAGATCAGCCGCGTGTTTGCTGCGATCAATATCCCACCCAAGATAGCGTTCACCGGCAACCCGCGCCGCCAGCCCGCCCATTGTCGTGGTTACTTTTGCATATCGGCGAATACGGCCACCAAATTGGCGCGTACTTGCCGCGTCCCGCGTGCTATTTCCCGCCATTATGCCAGCCCTTCCAATTCGTCAATCATCCCGCTAATCATATCCAGCCCAAGCGACCAAAACTCTGGCTTACTGGCATCAAGATCAAACCGCTGAAGCGCCACATCATAACGCTCGGTGCCGCCCGCCTTTAACAAATGCTTGTAATTCCGGATAAACACACCGCCGTCATTACTGGCCTGTGCCAATTGATATTTCTGCCAAAGCGCATTGACCAGACAATCACCAAACGCATAGGCATAGACATAAAATGGCGTATGAATGAAATGGGGAACATAGCCCCAAATCGGCCGGTAATCATCGCCGGTTTTGATCGCTGGCCCAAGGGCGGCGCGCTGGGTTTCCATCCAAATGTCGGAAATCTCTTCCGCCGTCAATTCGGCTTTGGTACGGGCATGATGTAACGCGGTTTCAAAATTATGAAACGCAATCTGCCGGACAACTGTGTTCAGCATATCCTCGACCTTACCAGCCAGCAAAAGCCGCCGCGCTTTGGGATCGCTTTGGCTATCGACAAGCTGGCGGAAAGCCAGCATTTCGGCAAACACCGATGCGGTTTCGGCAAGCGTTAGCGGGGTATCTGACATAAGATAGCCTTGATCAGCTGCCATCACCTGATGAATGCCGTGCCCCATCTCATGCGCCAACGTCATCACATCACGTGATTTTCCGGCAAAATTCATCAGAATATATGGGTGCGCCGATGGCACAACCGGATGCGAGAACGCGCCTGATGTCTTGCCAGCCCGCGGTGCCGCATCAATCCAGTTCTGCGTAAAAAATGGCGTTGCAATCTCGGCCATTTCCGGATCGAACCCGCGAAAGGCATCCAGCACAATTTGCGTGGCATCGCTCCAGTCATAATGCCGGTCATCATCGCCCGGCAGGGGCGCGTTCCGATCCCACCAGTCGATCTGTTTTTTACCCATCCAGCCAGCCTTGAGACTGTAATAGCGATGCGATAAATCAGCATTACGGTCATTGACCGCCTGCACCAGCGCATCAACAACAACATCATCAACGTCATTTGCCAGATTGCGCGATGATACCGGCCGCGAAAAACCGCGCCAGCCATCCTCGATCTGCTTGTCCTTGGCGATGGTATTGATCACCAGCGATAATAGGCGTTGATGGTCTTTTAAGGTGGCGGACAATGAGTGACCGGCCTCTTTGCGTTTGGCCGCATCTGGGCTGGATAGCGCATCCAGAATTTCAGCTTCGGTCACTTCGCCGCCCTGAAAGGCAAATCGCATCGCCGTTGTTGTCTCGTCAAACAGCCGCACCCACGCACCGGCGCCAGTTGGTGCCCGTTCGGCGATCATTTTTTCGGCCTCATCCGATAGCTGGTAAGGAGCCATCGCACGAACCCGCCGCAACCATGGCGCAAACCGGCCAAGCGCCGCATCGCCCAATAATGTCTGAATATAGCCGTCATCAAGGCGCGCAAGCTCGAGTTCGACAAACAAAAGCGACGCGCCAATTTGTGCACCAACTTCCCGAATCGACTGATGGTGTTTGGCAATCGCCGGATCATTCATATTCGCGGCAAATAATAGCTGCGCATGGCTCTGCACTTTGCCAAGCCGTTCAAGCACCGCCTCATAAGCGATAATCACATCGGCCAATTGCGCAGCTGAAATTGTGCCAATCTTGCCCTGCCAGTCTTTCGCCAGCGTGCTAGCCGCCTCACGGCAAGCCGCAATATCGGTTTGTAATGCTGGCGCCTCGACGCCATCATAGAGGTCACTCAGGCTCCAAATTGGACAGGAATCAGGCATCGCAAAGCTTCACTCTTCGAACAACATAGGGGCACGGGCATTTGATTGCTTTTGTTATATGAGCATAGGTAAGAACATTCTCAAGTGTGTTTTTAAAACCTTTTTGGATAAATCACCGCAACAAACGCCCCCTTTTTGGGCTTTGAGCACCCTGAAATTCATCCGACTTGCTGAAAAATATAAAATGCGTTAGCGTGATTTTGCTCGATACATGAGAGGGGAGAGATTGCTTGCCGCAGCGACGCGGTGACAGCAACACCGAAGGAGCAAACCCCCAGAAACTCTCAGGTAAAAGTACACTTTCATGTGAGCACTCTGGAAAGCGACACGGCAGTGTCCACCGAAGGGGAAAACTGGTGATCTTTTGATCTAGTCGGAAGTGACAAAAGGATCAGATGATCAGCCGATTAGGTCAATATGACCATTGATCGGAAACAGCTAATCTCTCAGGTTCCGCGACAGAAGGGGCGAATACCATAGATCGGTATTCATCTTTTTAACGCGCGAGCAAGGGATTAGAA
>RGCC01000125.1 GCA_009919335.1 Alphaproteobacteria bacterium | reverse complement strand
TCGGCGTCGACCATCACGTTTTCCAGCAACGCATCGCGGCGGATCGCGCGGTAAATTTCTGGCTCACTGGCCTCGCTTAGATCGCTGGTCTTTGCATAGCAACCGCCCTCAAAATTAAAGATGCCATCATCATCCCAACCATGTTCATCATCGCCGATTAGGCTGCGATTTGACGAGGCTGACAAGGTGGTTTTGCCGGTGCCTGACAGGCCAAAGAACAGCGCAACATCGCCGTCGGCCCCGCAATTTGCCGAACAATGCATCGACGCAATGCCCTTTTGCGGCAACAGGTAATTCATCACCGAGAAAAGGCCTTTCTTCATTTCGCCGCCATACCAGCTGCCGCCGATAAGCTGCATCCGCTCGGTCAGGTTAAAGGCAACAAAGGTCGGCGAATTCATGCCATGACGCTCCCAATCAGGATTGGTTGTCATTGAGGCATTAACCACAGTGAAATCCGGCGTGAAATCGGCTAGCTCTTCATCGCTTGGCCGGATAAACATATTTTTGACGAAATGCGCCTGCCAGGCGACTTCCATAACAAAGCGCACCTTCATACAAGTGTCTTTGTTGGCACCACAAAATCCGTCTACAATATAAAGTTTTTTGCCGCTCAGCTGTTTGGCGGCGAGGGCTTTTAGATCATTCCAGACGGCGGTATCAATTGGCTTATTGTCATTTTTTGTGCCATTGCCGTTCCACCAGTAGCTGTCGCGGGTGGTCTCATCCTTAACGATGAATTTGTCCTTTGGTGAGCGGCCGGTATATTCGCCGGTTAGAACATTAACTGCGCCAAGTTCGGTGAGATAGCCGCGCGCAAACCCTTCGAGACCAGGCTGAAGTTCGTCCTCATAGAGCTGATCATATGATGGGTTGTAAACAATTTCTTTAACGTCAGAAATACCGATAGATGACAGGAATTTTTCCACGAGTACAGCGCTCTCAAATTGTTGCATGGGGCTCTGGCGACAATGGCCATAAGAGTTGTAGCCCCCTAATCCGGGGCCGAAAAGAGCGACAATTATTAAGGTTCTGTGAACAGGTTGTCAATCCGCAAGGCGGTACAGAATGGCCTCGCTAGCCGGTGATTTTTAACGATGGATTGATCCGTTGAATCGCGGCTGGATTAATCCAGCAATACCATGATGATCGACAGCGCCAAAAGGCCCATCGCGGCCAATTCGAGACGGCTGACACGTTCTTTAAAATAGAGAATTGAAAAGCCGATGCTAAACAGTAATTCGACCTGACCAACTGCGCGCACAGGTGCAACCTCGTGGTTCAAAAAGGCGGCAAACCAGCAAATGCTGCAAATCGCCGCCCAGACGCCAGCCATCGCACCGCCGCGCCATTCAACAAAGCTAGCAATGAATTCCCCCCGCTTTACAACGTAAAGATAGCCACCAAAGCAAACTGCCTGAATTGTTACACCAATTGCCGCTGCATAGATCGCGTTGCTTAAAAGGCTGCCCCCAGTCATGGCCTGCATTGCCGCCCCATAGGACACGGTACAAAAGCCCAGAAAGGCACCGGCAGCAAGGCCGATTGCCATTTGCCGGCTCATGATGCTTTGCCGGACATTGGACAGTGACAGGTTGGTTTTCACCAGTGCCAGCATCACAGTTGCAAACACACCAAGCGCAATGGCAAAACCGGTTTGTACTGTCACCACGACGCCGAGAATCAATGCCTCAAAAATAGCCGTTTGCAAAACTTCGGTTTTAGAAAAAGCCACCGCAGCGGCAAAGGAACGATGGCTAAAGAGTTGGACCAAAAGAACGGTGAAAATCACCTGCGTCAGGGCGGCGCCGCTTGCCAGTGCCGCCGAGGTCGATGCGGCTGTTGCTGTGGCCAAGGCCGCCTTGCCGGGCTGGGCGAATACCCCGCCGGCCAAGCGTGCGCAGGTAATGTTCAAATTCCGTGAATTGATTGTCCAGAATCTTGGCACGATTGCCGAAATGATCTCATCCCAGCATGGCAAGACGCTTGATGATGCCAAGGGCGAGGTGTCGCGCGGGCTTGAAGTTGTTGAATTTGCCTGCGGTATCCCGCATTTGCTGAAAGGTGATTATTCAGCGCAGGTCGCAGGCGCGGTCGATAGCTATTCGCTGCGCCAGCCGGTTGGTGTTTTATCTGGCGCAATTGCTGACTGAAGCTGGTCTGCCTGATGGCTGTATGAATGTGGTGAATGGCGATAAAGAGGCGGTTGATGCGCTGTTGGATCATCCGGATGTTGCTGCGATCAGCTTTGTCGGTTCAACCGCAATTGGCAAATATATCTATGGCCGTGGATGCGCGAATGGCAAGCGTGTGCAGGCTTTGTGTGGTGCCAAGAATCACATGATCATTATGCCTGATGCCGATATGGATCAGGCCGTTGATGCGGCGATGGGCGCGGCTTATGGGTCGGCTGGTGAACGTTGTATGGCGATTTCTGCAGTGCTTGCGGTTGGTGATGACACGGCTGACCGGTTTGTGTCGGCACTAGCCCCAAAAGTACGCGCTTTGAAAATTGGCCAATATGATGAGGTAGGGGTCGAAATGGGGCCAGTGATCACGCGCGAGTCGAAAGACCGGATCACTGATTACATCAATCAGGGTGAGGCCGATGGCGCTGAAGTTGTTGTCGATGGTCGCGGTCTGTCATTGCAGGGCTATGAAAACGGGTTTTTTGTCGGTGGTACGCTGCTGGATCATGTAACGGCGGATATGTCGGTTTACCGTGATGAAATTTTCGGTCCTGTTCTGTCAGTTTTGCGGCCAAAGACCTATGAAGAGGCGGTTGGCCTGGTCATGAGCCATGAATATGGAAACGGCACCGCGATTTTTACCCGTGACGGTGATGCCGCTCGTGAATTTGCCAATAATGTGAATGTCGGCATGGTCGGGGTGAATGTGCCGATCCCTGTGCCGGTTGCCTATCATAGTTTTGGCGGCTGGAAAGCCTCGATGTTTGGCGATCATTCGATCCATGGCATGGAAGGTGTGCGCTTTTACACCAAATTGAAAACCGTTACGGCGCGGTGGCCTAGCGGGATTAAGGAAGGCGCCGTATTCAATTTCCATTCGGGCAGCGAAACCAAATAAATCCCGATAAATCCCCACAAATATTATGACATATGCTGGGGCTGGGGCTGGGGCCGGCCGGTAAGGCAGGTAGCGGTCAAAATCACGAACAATTCAAGCCCGCGGTCACATGGCTGCGGGCTTATTCTTTGGCAAGCTGTTCGAGGCGTAGCCGCGCAATCTTATGCACCTGGCCAAGTGCGGTGGCGAATTCCGCATCGGCATTTTGCGTAATGCGTTGCTGAAAAGCCGATAATATGGTTGCCCGATCAAGCCCGCGAACGGCGATAATTTTTCGCCATAGCGCGTGTTTAAATCCTGAAAAGCGGCAAATTCGTCGGCGCTACATTGATCAAGTGCCGCGCTGGCCTGCTCGGCGCTTGACGAAGCGGTTAGTGATCCGGCGATGGCCAATTTGCCAGCGAGTTCGGGATGCGCGCATAGCAGTTCCATCTGTTTGTCAAAGCCGGCGGC
>RGCC01000124.1 GCA_009919335.1 Alphaproteobacteria bacterium | reverse complement strand
CCATTGCGCGCTGCCAACCGTCAGGCGAACAAACATCTGTTTGATTGGGTTGTGGCAAGCCCTGATGGCAATGCCAGCACCGCTAGTAACGGCATTTGCGTGCAGACTGATATTGACCCCGAGGCGTTGCAAAGCTGCCGTATGGTGTTTGTCTGCTCAGGCGTCAAAGTGCGGGAGAACACCACAAAATCCATTTTGAATTTAATCCGTCGGCTCGACCGAAATGGTGCTGTTATTGGCGCTATTTGCACCGGCACTTATGTGATGGCGGCGGCTGGCCTGCTTGAGGGGCGGCGGTGCACAATCCATTGGGAAAATATCGACGGATTGTCCGAAGAATTTCCCCATCTTGAAATCACCAATGATTTATTTGAGATCGACGGCAATCGGGTCACCTGTTCAGGCGGCACAGCATCGCTTGATATGATGTTGAATTTGATCACCCAGACACATGGCTCAGCCCTAGCCGCCGAAGTTTCCGACCAGTTCATTCATGACCGAATCCGGGAACCAACCGATCGTCAGCGTATGGAGCTTCGCGCCCGCCTTGGGGTTAGTCACCCGAAATTACTGGCCGTGGTCAAAACCATGGAAGACAATCTCGAAGAGCCGTTGGCGCAAACTGATATCGCCCGCAAGACCAATCTTTCGACGCGCCAGCTTGAACGGTTGTTCCGCAAATATCTTGATACGACACCAACGCGCTATTATCTGAATTTGCGGTTAGCCCGCGCGCGCCATCTGCTGCGCCAGACATCAATGTCAATCCTTTCAGTGGCGTTGGCTTGCGGCTTTGTCTCGGCGTCACATTTTTCGAAATGTTACCGCGAATGTTATGGCCGCACACCGCGCGCCGAGCGTAGCCCTGACTAGATCAGCAGGTTAAGATAAAAGAGCCACAGCTAGCTGGCGGCAGCTGATTTGATCGCGTTAAGCATACTTGCCAAGCCGTTTTTCCGCGTTGCTGAAAGATGCGAATCAAGCCCGATCTTGGTCAGGAAATCAGGCTCAGTATTACGAATTTCCGCTGCTGTTCGGCCTGAATAAACGCGCAAAAGTAACGCGACAAGCCCTTGAACAATTGCCGCATCGGATTGCGCCATAAAGGTGATTTTATCGTCATCTCCCCGTTCAGCAGCAAAATAGACAACCGATTGGCAGCCCCGAAGCCGAAATTCATCATTGCGATATTGTTCGGGAATTGGCGGCAGTTTGCGCCCTTGATCAATCAGCATCTGATAGCGATCTTCCCAATCGTCAAAAAAACCAAATTCATCAGTAATAGCTTCAGCTTCGGCACTGGCATTATTGGTCGACATTATCAGATTCACTCTCAAAAAATTAAACCGCGGATTATGCACCTCGGCATCATTGACGCCCGCATGGCGCACTGGCTTAGCTGATATTGCGCCGCCGCGCCAGAAGGTCAAGGAGCCGGATTGCCGCATCAGTCGATTTTGTCCCGGGCAAAAACACCGCCGCAGCGCCAGCACGTTCCAAAATTGGAATATCACCAGGGGGGATCACCCCGCCAACAACAAGCTCGATATGCCGTCCAGCGCCGGCATCCAGCTTTTTGCGAAGCGCCGGCACTTGGCTTAGATGCGCGGCGGCAAGCGTTGAGATACCAACCGCGTCAACATCATGGCGAATAGCAAGGTCGTAAACCTCGTCAGGGGTCTGGAACAACGGGCCGGTTACCACGTCAAACCCAAGATCAGCAAATGCAGACGCAATAACCTTTTGCCCGCGATCGTGACCATCTTGACCAAGTTTGGCCACCAGAATACGCGGCGCACGGCCAAGCGATTTGGTAAATTCATCAACGCGGTCTTTAAGCACATCAATTTCTGCGCTGTCTTTCATATGATGTTTCCAGACGCCGCGCACACCTTGAATCTCGGCGCGGTGACGGCCAAATTCACCTGCCATCGCATCGGACATTTCGCCAACCGTGGCACGTTGGCGCGCCGCTTCAATGGCGAATGGCATCAGGTTTTCACGCCCTGACGCCGCCCGCCGCAAGCCATCCAAGGCCGCATCTACGGCCTTTTGATCACGGTTTGCGCGTATTTTTTTCAGACGCGCAATCTGCTGGCTTCGCACCTCGCTATTATCAATCCGTCTTACCTCGACCTGTTCGGCGGCACCGGTATCTTGTGGCTGATATTTATTGACCCCGACGATGGTCTGGGTACCAGAGTCAATGCGGGCTTGGGTGGCTGTCGCCACTTCTTCAATTCGCAATTTTGGCACGCCGGCTTCGATTGCTGCTGCCATGCCGCCCAATGATTCCGCCTCGGCGATATGCTGGCGTGCTTTGGCGGCCAGCTGCTGGGTCAAATCTTCGACAAGATAGCTGCCACCAAACGGGTCAATGACATGCGCCATATTGCCTTCATGCTGGAGATGAAGCTGGGTGTTACGCGCAATCCGCGCTGCATAATCGGTAGGCAGGCCAAGCGCCTCATCAAGCGAGTTAGTGTGCAATGACTGGGTGTGGCCAGCAACCGCCGCCGCCGCCTCGACACAGGTGCGCGGCACATTGTTAAACACATCCTGCGCCGCCAATGACCAGCCGGATGTCTGGCAATGGGTGCGCAGCATCAATGATTTCGGATTTTTCGGCGCAAAATGCTGTTGCATCAGTTCCGACCATAACAGCCGCGCCGCCCGCAACTTTGCGACTTCCATAAAGAAATTCATGCTGGCGCCAAAAAAGAACGACAGACGCGGGGCAAAATCGTCAACATCAAGCCCCGCCGCAACACCGGCGCGAATATAAGCCAACCCATCAGCCAGCGTATAAGCAAGCTCAAGATCTGCCGATGCACCAGCCTCTTGCATGTGATAGCCCGAAACTGAAATAAAATTGAATTTCGGCATCTCCGCAGCGCAATAGGCAAAAATATCCGACACGATCCGCATTGATGGTACCGGCGGATAGATATAGGTGTTGCGCACCATAAATTCTTTCAGAACGTCATTCTGAATGGTTCCTGCCAATTGGTCAGGTCGCACGCCCTGTTCTTCGGCCGCAACAATAAACAACGCCAGCACTGGCAACACCGCGCCGTTCATCGTCATCGAAACGCTCATCCGGTCGAGTGGAATCCGATCAAACAACATGGCCATATCGGCAATCGAGTCAATCGCCACACCAGCCAGCCCAACATCATCAGCAACCAGTGGATTGTCTGAATCATAGCCCCGATGCGTTGGCAAATCGAATGCCACCGACAGACCCATCTGACCGGCAGCCAGATTTCGACGATAAAAGCTGTTGGATTCCGCAGCCGTCGAAAATCCGGCATATTGCCGAATTGTCCACGGGCGGGTGGCGTACATGCTGGGATAGGGGCCGCGCAAAAATGGTGCAAATCCGGGCTGCGTATTGGCAGCAAATACCTGCTGACTGGGATCACACATCGCGAGTGACGGCATTACAATCTGTTCGGCATTCGCTGGCGTTGGGGGCAAATCACCAACACGCGCCGCCAGCGCCTTTGATGATGGCAAGTCAATCTTGGTAAAGTCGGGAAACGCCGACATCACGCATCTCCTTCGTAAAATTCTGCCAGCGATACGCCGACAATATCCGCCAGCAGGTCTAAAGGGGCAGCAGCATCC
>RGCC01000123.1 GCA_009919335.1 Alphaproteobacteria bacterium | reverse complement strand
TGGCGTTCGGCAAAACCACGCATGGCCTGATTTCCGCCGTCAAAGCCGGTAATATGAATGCGGCGCCCAAACAGCGTTTCGACATAGCCATCCTCGCGTGCCGATAGCTTTATCCGTTCCATATAATCCCTGATGCCGGGGAAATTCTTGAAATAGGCGGTGATGAAATCGCCAGCTTCTCCGCGTGAAATTCCCAGCTGACGCGCCAGACCAAAGGCCGAAATGCCATAGATAATGCCAAAATTAATTGCCTTTGCGCGGCGTCTGGTTTCACTGTCCATTTGATCAAGCGGCACGCCAAATACCTCGGACGCTGTGCGCGCGTGAATATCCAACCCGGCATGAAATGCCTCAATCATCGTGCTCTCGCCGGCAACATGCGCCACGAGGCGCAACTCGATCTGCGAATAATCGGCAGAGATCAATTTATGCCCGGGCGCCGCGATAAAGGCGGTGCGGATCTGCCGACCCTCAGCGGTGCGAATGGGAATATTCTGCACATTCGGATCGGATGACGACAGGCGGCCAGTACTAGCACCGACCATTGAAAATGATGTGTGAACCCGCCCCGTTGCAGGCAGGATCGAGTCAACCAGCGCATCCGCATAGGTTGATTTCAATTTTGCCAATTGTCGCCAATCAAGAACTTTAGCGGCAATCTCAACACCCGATGCCGCCAGATCTTCAAGCACATCAGCCGACGTAGAATAGGCACCTGTTTTGGCCTTTTTGCCGCCTTGCAGCCCCATTTTATCAAACAGAATTTCACCAAGCTGTTTTGGCGAGGCAATGTTGAAATCCTCGCCAGCAAGCTGATGAATCTCGGCCCCCGCCATTGCGCGGCCATAGCAAGATATGCGAGTCATATTTCAAATTATGCCCAATTTTTAAAACCGCCGGATCTTCGAATACCGGCTTTAGCATCGCCATTGCCGTATCAAACGGAATTTGCTGATACGAAACCGGAGCCTCAGCCGAAAAATCTAGACCGCCCTGCGCGTCACCATTTTCAGCGATTGCGCCGTGGCGCAATGGCACATAACAGGCGTTCCCCGGCGTTAGGGCCATTGAAATGCCAACCAGATCAGCCGCCGCAGCGTTCAGGCCACTGGTTTCAGTATCGACCGCAAGAAACCCCTGCGCCGTCGCCGCGGCAAGAAAGCCCGCCAACGCATCAATGTCGGTAATAAGCTGATACTGGGTCGTTACCGGATCAAGCGCGACAGCGGGGCTTTGGGACACTGATCCGGCAGCGCCCCCTAAATCTGGTGCTGATGGTGATGGTGATAATGGTGATGCGCTGGCCGCCATCGACCGCACGGCACCACCAATTTTGCCGTTATGGTCACTGCCAGACCCATTATGCCCATG
The DNA here is from genome assembly GCA_009919335.1 of Alphaproteobacteria bacterium. Lineage (GTDB taxonomy): Bacteria > Pseudomonadota > Alphaproteobacteria > Puniceispirillales > Puniceispirillaceae > UBA3439. Next base: position 2,294 of record RGCC01000123.1, on the reverse strand, counting down.
ATCAGCGCCGATGCGAACCAGTAATCGTTTGAATTCCTGTTCTTGCAAGAACGCAGTCAAGCGATCCATATCACGGGGCGGGGTCGATAGCGCGGCAAGCTCAAGCGGCATCGGTGCATCGTCACGAAGCCTGACAAGCTGGCGTGAAATACGCGCCTGCTCGGCAAAATTAATCAAATTTTCACGGCGCTTTGGCTGTTTAATACTGTCCACACTTGCCAGCAAATTATCCAGATCGCCAAAAGTCTGAATCAATTCGGCTGCGGTTTTCACCCCAATACCCGGCACCCCGGGCACATTGTCAGTAGAGTCGCCAGCCAGAGCCTGCACATCAACCACTTTTTCCGGCGGCACACCAAACCGGTCAAACACCTCATCCGCGCCAATGCGGCGCTGTTTCATCGGGTCAAGCATCGTGATATCACCACGAACCAGCTGCATCAGATCCTTGTCTGACGAGACAATCAACGTTGCAAGGCCAGCCTCCTCGGCAACCCGCGCATAGGTGGCAATCAGATCGTCAGCCTCAAAACCCGGCGCCTCAAGTAACGGCAGGCTCAACGCCTCGGTCGCAGCGCGCACCAAGGCAAATTGCGGCACTAGCTCTTCGGGCGGTTCTGACCGGTTCGCTTTATATTCAGGATAAATGTCCGAACGAAATGTCTTGCGGGCAACGTCAAACACCACCGCCACATGATCGGGCGCCAGATCATCAACAAGCTTCATTAACATTGCGGTAAAGCCATAAACGGCATTTACCTGAAAGGCACGGAAAATATATCCCGACCCGTCCACTAGTACCAATCTACCCTTCTCAGCCATAAATCCCCGCATTCATCCTGCTGGCAATCTTGCCAGCTATTTTTTTCGGCACTATTACATCCGTTACGGGCTAGCCCGCCCCACACCCGATATGATGCGACCGGTTTCGCCCCTCACCATCACGCCGCGACTGTCAATCACAACGCCGCTGATGACGACACGGCGTTTCGCTATTTCGCCGCAACAAATACGCATGAGCAATAGGGGCAGGTAACCTTGCCACCCGTGCCAAGCGTTAACCAGACTTGCGGATGACCAAGCGCTCCGCCGCCACCATTGCAGGCAACACGCGACTGGTTTGTCACGATTACATTTGACGATGATGGAGCGGTTGATTGATCAGCCGCATTGCTAGCTTGTTCTGGGGTCATGCTATCCTCAATGGTATCGAATAAAGTGGCAGAAAATGGCGCTGCGGCCAAAAACCTTTTTGCCCGCCTTTAACCTATAGCGGCTTGCCAATTGATGCAATTGTAACCGGCGCAGGCGGCGGAAGAATCTTTCGATAGGCCCAAAAGATTTCAGGCGGGCACTTGGCAAAGCGGCTCGCGGCCCCGGCTGTTGCGGATATCGCCCCTTGCCGCCCCCCACACATCGGCCTATATCTTGGCAGGTGAGCAAAGCCGAATTTTCATCCACGAATTTTCATCCACAAGGGGGGCGCCATCATGACCGTACAAAATGCTGGCATTCATCATACCGCCTTTACCCATAGCCCCAAATCCGGGCTGGCGATCGAGGCGCGCGGGGTGAATAAAATATATGATGCCGCCGGGCGCGCGCATCACGCGCTTAAATCGGTTGATATCGAGGTGCCGGTTGGCTGTGTTTTCGGGCTATTAGGGCCGAATGGCGCTGGCAAATCGACCTTTATCAACATTATGGCCGGAACTGTGCTGAAAACCAGCGGCAGCATTTCAATTTGGGGAACGGATATTGACGATAATCCGCGCCAGTCGCGGGCCAACATCGGCATCGTACCGCAGGAATTGAACATCGACGCTTTTTTCACGCCACGCGAAACGCTGGATATGATGGCAGGCCTGTTTGGCGTGCCGAAATCCGAACGTCACACCGATGAAATTCTGGAAATGGTCGGCCTGACCGAACAGGCAAATTTCTATTCGCGTCGTCTGTCTGGCGGCATGCGCAGGCGGCTACTAGTTGGCAAGGCGATGGTGCATCGCCCCCCAATTTTGGTTCTGGACGAGCCTACCGCCGGCGTTGATGTCGCACTTCGGCAACGGCTGTGGGATAGCATCAAAATGCTGAACCGGGCCGGTGTTACGGTGGTGCTGACGACGCATTATCTAGAAGAGGCAGAGGCGCTGTGCGACCGTATCGCCATTATTAACAAGGGCGAAATTATCGCGGCAAAGACAAAGGACGAGCTTTTGGCGTCAGCCGGGCAAAAAACACTGCATCTAAGCCTGAAAGCACCGCCGCCACAACCGCTGCCAGCGGCGCTAATC
>RGCC01000122.1 GCA_009919335.1 Alphaproteobacteria bacterium | reverse complement strand
GAAGCTTTTGAATTGATGAAACGCATCAATTAGACGGTTTGAGACACCAGCTTATAAAAAATGCCGAGTGTCTTTTCTGAACCAGAGCAAAGACTAAAAGCAATCAGATTTGAAAGGCTCAACAGTCGCTATTCTGGGGTATTTAGGTTATCTCTCTAAGGCTTCGCTGGCCAACCAGTGAAGCCTTACCTTTTTGTTCCACCTTAACTGCGATCATACGGAATGCCAGTTTTTTCAAATCAGATTAATCGACGCATCGAGAAGCAACTGAATTAACCACAGTTAGAGATTTGCAAGCGTATCTGGTATTATTGGTGTAGGTGACACGATCAAGCTGTGTACGGTGAATACATTAGTAGTTACCAAATAACCAAATAAAGACAAATCTCAAATATTTAGAGGCCCTCGCCTCAAAGACTCCGATAATGATCGCGGCTTTAACTGTAAAACGAAATTCAAGCTCTAAAGATTAGTATTTGAGGACAGCACAAAGGACCCAGCACTGTTGGGGATTGAGCGTGGCACCCAAACTGTAACGCCATCACTGGCAAAAGTGTGCAGTCAGCCTTGCCTAATAAAATCAAGGAATTTTGGCCGGATATTGTTGCGCCACGCTTTACCACTAAAGATACCATAATGGCCGGCTCCTTCCTCGAGGATGTGGTGTTTTTGTGTATCAGGCAAACCGGTGAATAGCCCCAAAGCAGCTTTGCATTGACCAGGCGCTGAGATATCGTCACGTCCCCCCTCGATCACCAAAAGGCGGGTGGTGCGCACTGCCCCGATATCAAGTTTTTGCCCATGATGCACAAAATTATTGGTTGCAATGTCACGGTCCTTGAAAATGCGTTGGACTGTATCAAGGAAAAATTCGGCAGGCATATCCATTACCGCCAAATATTCATTATAAAAACTGTTATGCCGGTCGCCATCATGCGCAGTGCCATCTGATTCAGCACAAACCTGCCTCACAAAGGATTCGATATGCGTGGCGGCGTTCATGCTCATAAAAGCAGTTAACTGTAAAATGCCTGGGTAAACCAGGCGGCCGGCGCCAGCATACTGGCTGTCAATCGGCATGATTGCCGTTGACTGTAATTGCTGAATGTCAGTCTTGCCAGCATAATTAGACACCGCCGATGGGTTGGCGGCAGGGTCTACCGGCCCCCCCATCAAAGTCACTGATTTGGGCATCGCAGCCGGGTTGTCAAGTGCCAGACGTGCAGTAGCCGCGACGGTAAGTGGCGCTGGCTGGCAAATGGCGAGCACATTCGTTATTGGCCCCAGGTAAGTGATGAAGTCGACAATGTAATCCACAAAATCATCGAGGTTAAATGAACCGGCATTATTTGGCACATCGCGTGCATTTTTCCAGTCAGTAACATATACGTCGCAGTCAGGAACAAGGCTGGCCACCGTATTACGTGTCAGCGTGGCATAATGGCCTGACATAGGCGCTATGATCATAACAGTTTCAGCTGATTGTTTTTGCGAAGTAGTGGCAAATTTCGTCAGGGCGCAAAAAGCTCTATCGAGAATGATTTCTGGTTTGATGGGCCGGGATTCGCCTGATGTGGTCAATGCCTCGACCGACCATTCTGGTTTTGCATCCATTCGCTCCAGAGATTTTTCGGCGACTTTGGACCAGCCATTCATCAATGATCCAAATGGATGTAGGCGCGTGAGCCCAGGAGCTTGGTCAAACAAATGACTGAACTGGCTCGCAAACGCCTTCTGCAATTTGATAGAACTGTCCAAAAGCTGGTAGGATGGTATAGTATACATAAATAATAGGTTCCAAAATTACATTAGGGACAGGCTCCCACATATTTGACCGAAAGAAAAGCGATGTCTGATCACGATATGGCCGAATCGTCCCAGCTTGACGAGCTCAAAGACAATTTTGAGAAAATTGATGCATTAACAAAGCGGCTGATTGTGATCATGGCGCGGCAAAAAGCCGAACAGCCAGAACAGTCAAATGCAAGCACCGAACTGTTTTTCAAGGCAGCATCAAGCTATTTTGCGCAGATGATGAACAACCCTGCCAAATTGATCGAAAGTCAGGTCCGATATTATAAAGCCTCAATTGAGGCCTGGTCTGATTTTCAAGCCTCGATGATGGGGGCATCACAGGACGCAAAACCCAAGGACCGGCGTTTCCGCGACGGAGCGTGGCAAACCAACCCCTATTTTAGCATGATTAAACAGCAATATCTGCTGTCCAGCGAAGTGATTAAGGACTCGGTCGCTGAGATCGAGGGGTTGTCAGAGGGTGAAGCCCGACAAATTCAGTTTTTCTCACAACAACTGATCAATTTTCTGTCACCACAAAATTTCTTGGGAACAAATCCCGAAGCATTGAAACACGCGATTGAAACCCAGGGCAAATCGCTGGTTGAAGGGCTAGAAAATCTGGTGAGTGATCTGGAAAAAGGTGACGGTCAGCTGTCTGTATCATTGACCGATACCAATGCTTTCAAGGTTGGAGAAAATCTGGCTACATCTTCTGGTAGGGTGGTATTCCGCAATCGGCTGTTTGAGTTGATCCACTATCAGCCTAAAACCGAAACCGTGTTTGAACGGCCGTTGTTGATTGTGCCGCCATGTATCAACAAATTCTACATTCTAGATCTGACACCGCAAAACAGCTTCATACAGTTTGCGCTGGCTGCTGGCCAAACGGTGTTTTTGATGTCATGGATCAACCCGGATGGGACAATGGCCGATGTTGGTTTTGACGACTACATAACCGAAGGTGTGCAAACCGCACTGGAACAGGTGACCAGCATGACCGGTCAACCGCAGGCGAATGTGATTGGCTATTGTATCGGTGGGACATTGGTGGCGGTGGCGGCAGATTATTTGCAAAAAACCGGTCATTATCTTATCAATTCCGCAACCTTTTTTACCACTTTGACCGATTTTCATGATCCTGGCGAATTGGCAGTTTATACCGGTCCCGACTATTCCAAGAAAATTCATGATCGCATTGCCGAAAGTGGCGTTTTGGATGGCGCATTTTTGGCTCAGACTTTCAGTTTTTTGCGCTCAGGAGATTTGGTGTACGGCCCGGCGGTTCGGTCCTATCTGATGGGACAAAAACCGCCGGTTATGGACTTGCTATATTGGAACAGCGACTCAACCAACTTGCCAGGACGCATGGCGCGCGAATATCTTGACAATTTCTATCAGAACAACCGTTTCGCGAGTGGAGCGCTGCGGCTCCTTGATACCGATCTGGCGCTGGCAGATGTTGATATACCAATCTGTGCGGTCGCCACTGAAACGGATCATATTGCACCCTGGCGTTCGTCTTTTGCCGGGATCAGCCAGACCAAGGGGTCAAAAACCTATATTTTGGGCGGGAGCGGGCATGTGGCCGGGATTATAAATCCACCCAAATCTGGGAAATATTATTTCCGCATAGCAGATAATTTAACCAAATATGCAGCTGACACTTTCCTTGACCTACCAGTTACAGCCGGATCTTGGTGGCCAGCATGGGAGGCATGGGCGGCTGGCATGTCAGGAAATAAAATAATTTTAAACAATGTTTTAAACAATTTTGAATGGCCAGACTTAGGTCCTGCGCCAGGAGAATATGTGCAGCGCCACAGTTAAATTTCCGCATTGCGTAATTTTCTCTTGATTTTCTGCATTGCGGTAACTATATTCCGCTTAGCAGAAA
>RGCC01000121.1 GCA_009919335.1 Alphaproteobacteria bacterium | reverse complement strand
CAACAATCGCCGCCAGATCACCCGGATGAAGATCAGGCGCAATCTTCAAAAAGATTGGCTTGGCTGGCAACGCCGGATCAAGCCCTGCATCATCAAGCCCGGAACGCCCTGCCGCCAGCAAATCAGCAAGATGCTGCTTGGTCTGCAAATTACGCAATCCGGGCGTATTCGGCGATGAAATATTCAGCGTAATATAATCAGCATAGCGTGCCAGCCTTGCCACCGCGTGATGGTAATCATCAATCGGTGCGGGGCTGGTTTTATTTGCGCCAACATTAACCCCTAAAATACCTGTACGGGCCGCCGCCATCTGTTGCAGATTTTGCGCGGCGGCTTCCATGCCGTGGCTGTTAAATCCATAGCGATTGATCACGGCCTTATGTTTTGGCAGTCGGAACACGCGCGGTTTTGGATTCCCGGGCTGGGGCTTTGGGGTGATAGTGCCCACCTCAACATGGCCAAAACCAAGCTGCATTGCGCCGTTAAAACAGGCCGCATTCTTATCAAAGCCTGCCGCCAGCCCCAGCGGATTGGCAAAACCAAGGCCAGCCACTGAAACCTTGAGGCTTGCCGTGGCTGTCAACGGGGCTGGACGCGGCCCCAGATTATGATGAAGCGTAATAACTGCTGCCCGATGTGCAGCCTCGGCTGGCAGGCATTTTGCCACTTTTGCCAGCAGCCCCCACATTAGCCACGATCCGCCGATTGAACAAGCTTTCCAGCCAGCGCGTCCTCGATCAATTGGATGCTTTTTTCACGGCCATAAAGCGCAAAGAAAGAGCCCATTCGCGGCCCCTCGGATTGGCCGAGAAGCACCTCATAAAGACATTTGAACCATTCGCGTAAATTCTCGTAATTTGCCGCCTTGCCAGTGGCATATACAATCGACTGAATTGCCTCGGCGCCACTATCATCATCCAGCGTGGCAAGTTGGGATTTCAGCTCGGCAAGATGGCCAGCCTCGTCCGCATCGGCAAGCCGGTAAACCTTATGAGGACGCACCATATCCTGATAATAATTGACCGCATAGCCAATCATCCGGTCTAGTTCGGGATGGGTTTGCGCGGTGACATCACTGGCGTAATCGCTGACATAGGCCCAGACGATTTGCGGATCTTCAGCATGACAAACCGCCGCCAAATTTAACAGCAAGGTAAAGCTAACCGGCAGACCTGTCTGGCTTGGCACCCCGCTATGAATATGCCACAGCGGATTTTCCAGCTGTTCGGCATCACTCTGTTCGGGCAATTTGCCAAGATGCTGGTAATATTCATCAACCGTCTTTGGAATCACGTCAAAATGCAACCAATCTTCAACCGACAGGCCATTGCCTTTCGATTTGGAGATTTTTTCGCCATTCACATCAAGGAATAATTCATAGGAAATGCCGGCTGGCGGGGTGCCGCCCAACGCCCGGGTGATCTTGCCCGACTGGGTTACCGAATCAATCAAATCCTTGCCACTCATTTCATAATCAACACCTAGCGCAAACCAGCGCATTGCCCAGTCACATTTCCACTGTAATTTGGTTTGACCACCAGTGATGCCGATTTCACGTTCGGCGCCACTATCGGGGTCAATATAGGTGATTGTGCCAGCGCTGACATTGCGATCAATGACCTTGGCCTGCAGCACTTTACCGGTATCGGGGCAGATCGGGAAAAACGGGCTGTAGGTTGCCTGACGTTCGGGCCCAAGGGTTGGCAGCATGATATCCATAATGGCGTCATACCGGTCCAAAACCTGCAGTAAGGCGGTATCAAATTTGCCGGCACAATAGCAATCAGTCGAACTCATGAATTCATAATCGAAACCGAACGAATCGAGAAACGCCTGCAAACGCAGGTTATTATGCTGGCCAAACGAAGGCGCCGTCCCAAACGGATCTTTGACCTTGGTCAGCGGCATATGGAGATAGGCCGCCAGCATTTCGTGATTGGGCACATTGTCAGGTATTTTGCGAAACCCGTCCATATCATCGGAAAAACAGATCAGACGGGTTTTCTGGCCGGTCAGCGTTTCATAGGCATGCCGTACCATGCTCGTGCGGACGACCTCACCAAAAGTGCCAATATGCGGCAAGCCTGATGGTCCATAGCCGGTTTCAAACAGCACTTCATCTTTACTGCCCTGACCATTTTTACCCCTTGAGCTAGCCAGCTTTTCCATACGGCTAGCAAGGGCACGAGCTTCGGCAAAGGGCCACGCCTTGGCATCGGTTGCAATCTCTTGCATTTTCGCGATTAGGTCACTCATCATCATGCTTTCTCACATCATGGGGCAGGTCGCTGGCTACGTATCATCCTGTGATAACCTCAAACCCAGCAGCACCGCGTCAAATGCCGACAAGCTAGGGCGAGCCGCGATCAAGGTCAAGGGGCAAGCACCACCTGCAAGTGGTTGGCAATAAAGCCAGCATTTAGTTTGCCCAAAGCGATGCGCAAAGCTGGCATGGCCGGCAGGAGCTGGCTTTGGGGGTGGTGCTATTATGTCACCGCCGCTGGAGCGCCGCGCGCGCAGGTGTCGAAATTGATCATTACCTAGATGTGATGGAACTTTTTGCCTTTGTCCGGCCGGCACGATTTGCCCTGCCAACACCGGCAGGGCTTGCCCAGCAATTAGGTCTGGCACGTCCCCAAAATGGTGAGGACATGGCGACGTTGCTGCCGCAAATCGCCTTTCGCCTGCTTGACGATCTGGCCGCAGCCCCCGATGACGCCCGCCAAGAAGCCGGCAGGATTGCCACCATGATGACCGCTGGTGGCTGGAATTGGGGGCCTTATATTCTGGCGCATTTGGGACTGCCAATGCCGCCAGCAGGCCCACCCGACAGCCGCCTTGCGATGATCTGGAACCGGCTTGCTGATTATACTGATTATACCCCTCAAGCCGAACCCGGCACCCAGCCAGTGCTTCCCGATGCAGCACGTCAGCGCCTTGCTGAAATGCTTGGCAGCAATTCTGAATTACGCGAACCGCAGGCGGATTATGCCGCCGCCGTCGCCGCCAGTTTTGACCGGCCTGATGCAGGGCCAGCCCCGGCGATGGTGTTGGCCGAGGCCGGCACAGGAACCGGCAAAACGCTGGGCTATCTTGCGCCCGCAACATTATGGGCCGAAAAAAATGGCGGTACCGTCTGGATTTCGACCTACACGCGCACGCTGCAACATCAAATCGCCGATGAATTAACACGGCTTTATCCCGACGCCAATACGCGCGCATCAAAGGTGGTAATCCGCAAAGGCCGCGAAAATTATCTGTGCCTGCTGAACCTTGAAGAAGCGCTGATGCAGATGCCCGGACGACCGCGCAATGCCACCGCATTGGGGCTAATGGCGCGCTGGGCAGAGGCAAGCCGCGATGGTGATCTGACTGGCGCCAGCTTTCCAGCATGGTTGCTGGATTTACTGGGGCGGGCGCAAACGATCGGGCTTGCTGACAGACGCGGCGAATGTATTCATGCAGCCTGCACGCATTACAATCGCTGCTTTGTCGAAAAATCAATTCGCGGGGCCAAACGCGCTGATATTGTTGTTACTAATCATGCGTTGGTGATGGTGCAGGCAGCCTATGCCGGCAAGGATGACCGGCGCACACCAACGCGTTATGTGTTCGATGAGGGGCATCATGTTTTTGATGCTGCCGATAGTGCCTTTTCTGCCTATTTAAGCGGACGTGAAGCAGCAGAATTGCGGCATTGGGTTCGGGGCGGTGAAGAT
>RGCC01000013.1 GCA_009919335.1 Alphaproteobacteria bacterium | reverse complement strand
AGAATTTACCCGCATATTAAATGATTTTGCATCAAACTGACCGTCTTTGAACCGCACCTCCACGCCATTATCCAGCGTTACAATTGTGGCAGCCATGACAGATGAAACAGCCCAAGAAGACAGGAAAATCATCAGCCCCACCAGCGACCGCATAATCGCTCGCTTCATCATGGATCGCCTGAATATCTTCGGCTGTCCGGGCGAAACCTCGCTGGAACGGCTTCGTTTGATGTTCATTTAATTCTCTCCTTTTGATGCTGTTAGGGTTTGCTTGATTTCTGGCAAAATTGTGACCTTGCGACCTTTTTTGACAAACAATAATGCCGATAAAAGCCTTTCTTCAAAGTTATTTGCTGATCCGCTCAAGGCGGGGTAGATTGCTGGTAATGATCATATGCGGACATATTTATGTTTTTCTTCCCACTTTTTGATGAAAATGCAACTGGCCGACGGCCCTTTATCGTCTGGCTAATCATCGCCGCCTGTGTTGCCATCTTTTTCTGGCAGCAGTCGCTTGACGAGGTGGCTGCACGGTTGGCGCTGTATCAATTGGGCTTTGTTCCCACGATCGTTTTCAAGGGCGATACACTTCCGGCCGAAATGATCATTGTTCCGAGCTGGGCGACAATCTTTACCTCGATGTTTCTACATGGTGGCTGGCTACACCTTGGCGGCAATATGCTGTATTTGTGGATTTTTGGCGATAATGTTGAAGAGGCGATGGGGCGCGGACGTTTCATCGTCTTTTATTGTCTGTGCGGTCTGATCGCTGCCTTGTCACAAGGCCTGATCGACCCGTCTTCGCCCATTCCCATGGTTGGTGCATCGGGGGCGATTGCTGGGGTGCTTGGCGCCTATCTTGTTTTACACCCAAAGGCCGCGGTACGCTGTCTGGTGATTATCATCGTCTTTTTCCGCTTTATAAATCTGCCAGCATGGCTGGTGCTTGGTGGCTGGATTGGCCTGCAATTTGCCGCGGCGCCACAGGCCTTTAGCGGGGATGGTGGCGGTGTTGCCTATATGGCGCATATTGGCGGTTTTATTGCCGGTCTTGTGCTGGTTCCGCTTTTCAAAAAGCGCCATATATCGCTGTTTGATCGCGGCCAGCCACCGAAAACATGGTCAGGTCAGCCGATAAGTTTTGATGAGATGAAGCGAGACGCTCGCAAAAGATTTCAGCGCAATGCCGGCCAGACAACACGCACGTCAATTCCGTCGACAAAGCCAACACGGCCAAAGGGACCCTGGGGTTAAAGACATCGAGGAGTTAAAGGCATCGAGGGGTTAAAGGCATCAGGGGATGCCAAACATTGTTCGGTTCAGTCCTGCAACGTGCCATCGGCATTGACGATATTTGCCGCGGCGCCAAACGCCCGCACACCGGCTTCGACTGCCTTTGCTGCAGCTGTGGTAATCTCGGCATCAAGGCCGCTAACAACAACTGCGGTGCCAAAATTTCCCGGCTTCATCCATGGGTAGCTGCCAACACTAACCCCGTCATGGCTTGCCTCGACATCTGACAATATTGTGGCGATATTACCCTCGCCGGTCGAACATTGAACCGTAATCCGCGTCATCACAATACCGCCCGGCAAACGTGGTTTCAGCCCTTCAAACATGGCTTGCAAGATCGTTGGCACTCCGGGAAGCACGTGAACATTGCCGATGATATAGCCAGGTGCCGCCGATAGCGGATTATCAATCAACACAGCATTATCTGGAATATCCGCCATTTTCTGGCGTGCTGCATTAAATTCAAGGTCGGTATTGGCATAATGCAGGATGAGCCGGCGTTCAGCCTCGGGGTGACGAATAACCGGCACGCCAAAGGCAGCCGCCACCGCATCAGTCGTGATATCATCATGCGTCGGCCCAATACCGCCGCTGGTAAACACCAGATCATAGGCTTTTGACAATGTTTGCACCGTGTCGATGATCACCTGTTTCTTGTCGGCAATCACCCGCGCCTCACAAAGCTGGATGCCCTGCGCGCCAAGCTGTTCAGCCAGCCAGCCAATATTTTTATCCTTGGTGCGACCCGACAGGATTTCATCGCCAATAACAATTATGGCGGCGGTAGGATTCGGCGAAGATGTCATGATCGGAAACCTTGAATTTAGCGACAAAAATCAAAGATGGGACTTTGGTCAAATATGCGCGATGTGTCAAATAACTTGATGCGGCCGAGACCGCTCATCCGGTGTTTATTGCAGTTTATAGGTTTCGCGCCAGACAAAATATGCTATTCCAGCGGCATCACACTAGTGAAGAATAACGTTAGCGCCTGTCCGCACGACGAAGACGACCACCCATAGGGGTATTCCATAGGGGTAAAAATGCGAAGCGATACAGTGATCCGACATGGTGCCGAAGGCTTTGCTGGCATGCATAAAGCAGGCCGCCTTGCCGCCGAGGTATTGGACATGATTACCCCGCACGTGATCGCCGGCGCTAGCACCGAACATCTGGACAAGCTTTGCCATGATTATATTCTGGCACATGGCGCCTCGCCTGCCCCGCTGAATTACAAGGGCTTTCCGAAATCGACCTGCATCTCGCTTAATCATGTTGTTTGCCACGGAATTCCCGGGCCAAAAACATTGCGTGACGGCGATATTCTGAACATCGACATCACCGTGATATTGGACAGCTGGTACGGCGATACCTCACGCATGTTTTATGTTGGCGAGCCATCAATCAAAGCCCAACGCCTTACCGAGGTAACTTATGAATGCCTGATGCGCGGCATTGCCGTGGCCAAAGCCGGAAACACGCTTGGCGATATTGGTCATGCCATTCAATCCTACGCCGAATCATGCCGCTATTCGGTGGTTCGTGACTTTACCGGACATGGCCTTGGACAGGTGTTTCACACAGCCCCGACCGTGTTGCATTATGGCGAGGCTGGCAGCGGCATGGTGCTTGAACCGGGGATGATCTTTACCATCGAACCTATGATCAATGCTGGCCGCGCCGAGACCAAAATTCTAAATGATGGGTGGACAGCGGTTACACGAGACAAAAGCCTGTCGGCACAGTTTGAACATTCGATCGGCATTACCGAAGGCGACGCCGAAATATTCACAAGATCACCTGCTGGGCTGACGTTGCCGCCCTATGCTAGCTAACAAAATCGGCAAGCTGCACCCCCCTTTAACGGGCAATTAACCCAATTTTAACCCTAATGGGTTATCTGTTTGGCTATGTCCAAACCTTCAGACCCGCCCAAGCCACCCGCGCTAGCATCGCATGATACTAAGGGGCACCGTGCCCGTATGCGGCAAAAGCTTTTGGAAAAGGGCGGCACTGCCCTGACCGATTTGGAAATTCTAGAAATGCTGCTTTATGCGGGCGCTCCACGCGGCGACACCAAGCCTTTGGCAAAGCGGCTCGTCAAGATATTCATAAGCCTGCCAGCGGTACTAAGGGCGACGCCGACCGAGTTGCGGGCAGTAAAGGATATGGGCGATGCGGCAATTGCCGCGCTTAAGGTTGCCGAGACAACCGGCCTTCGAATCAGCCACTCACGGATCAAAGGGAAACCGGTTTTAACGCATTGGATGGATGTGCAGGATTACTGTATCAATAAATTGGCGCATCAGCCGATCGAATATGTGATGCTGTTACTGCTTGATAGCCAGAACCGGCTGATTGCCGATGAAACTATTTCACGCGGCACGGTGAACCAGACGTCGGTTTACCCGCGCGAAATTGTCAATCTTGCCCTTCAGCACTTTGCCCATGCGGTGATCATTGTTCACAATCATCCGGGCGGCGAAACCCAACCGTCACGCGCCGACATCTCGGTAACAAAGGATATCGACAAGGCGTTGGCGGTGATGGGGATTACATTGCATGATCATTTGATCGTTGCCGGTATAAATTGTGTTAGCCTGAAAAGCCTCGGCCATCTCCAGGAACTTTCCACAGATGCACCAATATGCACCAGAGATGCACCAGAAATGCACCAAAGATATAAAGAACTGGCGTTATCGCTCGGCGTCGTCACGCAGCTTGGCAGCGGCCTTGCGGGTAAGCTCGCCGGCTTTGCGGCTGGCGCGCAATAACGATGGACGGGCCGCATCAAGGGCTTTTCCTGCCATTTCGCCGGCCTTTTTTTGCACGTCTGGATTGCGCGCGGCGCGCATCAATGCAGCAACAACAAAACGGCGAATCAGCATATAGATACCCCTTACCAAAATAGCCACAATGACTAGTTATGCGCTGGCTTTTTACCCATCCCAATGCTATACCCAAGCTCCATTTAACGCAAAAGGTATTAGAAGTATGATCCCGCGATATTCCCGGCCAGAAATGAGCGCAATCTGGTCTGAGGAAAGCAAGTTCCAGATTTGGTTTGAAATCGAAGCACATGCCTGTGACGCGCAGGCAAATTTGGGCGTAATTCCTGCATCGGCTGCGGCTGTCGTCTGGGAAAAAGGCGCTTTTGACATTGATCGAATCAACGAGATTGAGCGCGAAACCAAACATGATGTGATCGCATTTCTGACCAATCTGGCAGAATATATCGGCGAAGATGCCCGCTTTGTGCATCAGGGCATGACCTCATCGGATGTTCTCGACACCACATTATCGGTACAGATGGCGCGCGCCGCCGACCTGTTAATCGGTGGCATTGACCGTTTGCTTGCCGGGCTGAAAACACGCGCCTTTGAGCATAAACGCACACCAACCATTGGCCGCAGTCACGGCATTCATGCCGAACCGGTAACCTTTGGTCTAAAGCTGGCTGGCTTTTATGCCGAGTTTAAGCGTTGCCGTGACCGTATGGTGGCCGCGCGGCAGGAAATTGCTACCTGCGCGATATCCGGTGCGGTTGGAACTTTTGCACATATCGATCCGGCGGTTGAGGCACATGTTGCCGAAAAAATGGGGCTGACGATTGAGCCGGTCTCAACGCAAGTGATCCCGCGCGATCGTCATGCGATGTTTTTTGCGACCTTGGGTGTGGTGGCAAGCTCGGTTGAACGGCTGGCAACAGAAATTCGGCATTTGCAGCGCACTGAAGTGCGTGAAGCCGAGGAGTTTTTCTCGGCTGGGCAAAAGGGCTCATCTGCCATGCCGCACAAGCGTAACCCGGTTTTAACCGAGAATTTGACCGGCATCGCCCGCATTGTTCGCGCCGCCGTGGTGCCAGCTTTGGAAAATGTCGCGCTGTGGCATGAGCGCGATATCTCGCATTCATCAGTTGAGCGGGTGTTTGGCCCCGATGCCACAATCGGGCTTGATTTTGCCCTGCACCGTCTTGCCGGCGTTATCGAGAATCTGTTGATCTATCCTGAGGCAATGCAGGCCAATCTTGATAAACTGGGCGGTCTTGTGCACTCGCAGCAGGTTTTGCTGGCACTGACCCAAAAAGGGGTCAGCCGTGAAGATGCCTATGTATATGTTCAGCGCAATGCGATGAAAATCTGGGCAGAAGGCGGCAGCTATCTCGATAAATTGAAAGCCGACACGGATGTTGCAGCGAATTTGAGCAGTAGCGAGCTAGATGCGCTTTTCGACCTTGACCAGCATTTCCGCCATGTTGATACGATCTTTGAACGGGTATTCGGCTAGTTTTCAAAATCTGGCCGTAAACTGGCCACCACTGGGATTTTAAACCATGACAAGTAAAAAACCGCTTTATGAAGGCAAGGCCAAGGTTATTTTTGACGGGCCGGAGGCTGGCACCTTAATCCAGCATTTTAAAGATGATGCCACCGCATTTAATGCACAGAAGAAAGACGTCATCACCGGGAAGGGGATACTGAATAATTATATCAGCGAGCATATTATGCTGGCGGTTGCTGAACTGGGTATTCCTAACCATTTCATCAGCCGGATTAGCGACCGTGAACAGCTTATCCGCAAACTGGAAATCATTCCAGTTGAGGTGGTTGTACGAAATGTAGCAGCCGGTTCAATCTGCCCGCGGCTTGGGCTTGAAGAAGGCTCGATGCTGAATAACACGCTTGTTGAGTTCTGTTTGAAGGATGACAAGCTGGGTGACCCAATTATCGCCCCCGAACATATCTTTACCTTTGGCTGGGCAACGCCGGAAGAGTTGGAAATCATCGTCGAAGACACATTGCGAATTAATGATTTTCTAACCGGATTATTCCTCGGCATCGGCGTTCGGCTGATTGATTTCAAGCTAGAATTTGGTCGCTACGAGACCGATGATGGTATCGAGATCATGCTTGCTGATGAAATCAGCCCCGATAATTGTCGCCTCTGGGATGCAGAGACCAACGAAAAGATGGATAAGGACAGGTTTCGCCGTGATCTTGGCGGGCTGGTCGAAGCCTATCAGGAAATTGCGCGGCGCCTCGGTGTGAAGGTGCCACAAATCGATTAATTAAATGGTGATAGCACCATCCAGACGACACAACTATAAAGGGCATAAAGATGCAAGCCATTGTAAACATATCACTAAAAGAGGGCGTTCTTGATCCGCAAGGACGGGCAATCTCGCATTCGCTTAATGATCTTGGCTTTAACGAGGTGAGTGACGTGCGGGTTGGCAAACAGATTTTGCTGGAGATTGACGAGACTGATCCGGCGCGGCTTCGCCAGCGTGTTGCCCGTATGTGCGAGACATTACTATCGAACACAGTGATTGAGGATTATTCAATCGATATTCCCGACGAAGAATAGACGCCAATCGCGTCAATCGTCACCCCTAAACAATAATGCGAAACAGACCATGACCCTCTCAGCCTTGCGCGTTGCCATCATCGTTTTCCCGGGATCGAATTGCGATCGGGATATGATGGTTGCCATTGAACAATTGACCTCTCGCCGCCCTGCCCTTGTCTGGCACAAAGAAGCCTCGCTGGATCCGGCCGATCTGGTGATTATCCCCGGCGGCTTTTCTTTTGGCGATTATTTGCGCTGCGGTGCGCTTGCTGGGCGCTCACCCATTATGAATGCGGTGCTTGACCATGCGGCGCGCGGCGGGGCTGTGATGGGGATTTGCAACGGCTTTCAGGTCCTAACCGAAACCGGCATGGTTCCCGGGGTTCTGATTCGCAATGCGGGATTAAAGTTTACCTGCCGCAATGTACGGTTGCAGCTATGTGAAACGCTGTCGTCCCCCTTTACCGCTGGCCTTGCCATGGGCGAGGATTTGACCATCCCTGTGGCGCATAATGAGGGTAATTATTTTGCTGATGATGACGAGCTTGACCGGCTTGAGGGCAATGGTCAGGTTGCGTTCCGCTATGTAAACGGCGACGCGGTTGGTCCGGCAAACCCGAATGGTGCGTCGCGCGATATCGCCGGCGTTCTATCAAACAATGGCCGCGTTCTTGGCATGATGCCACACCCCGAACGCGCCATGTCAAAATTGCATGGCGGCACTGACGGCGCCACATTCCTGTTAAAATCACTTGAGGCGCTGGTATCATGAACGCAGCATCCGATGTAATGACTTTTGAAAATGCCGCCGCAATGGGGCTTTCGCGTGATGAGTGGGCGTTGATTAATCAGCGCCTTGGCCGGACGCCAAATCTTTGTGAGCTTGGAATATTCTCGGCCATGTGGTCGGAACATTGCTCGTATAAATCGTCGAAGAAATGGTTAAAGACCCTGCCGATTGACGGCCCGCAAGTGATCGAGGGGCCGGGCGAGAATGCGGGGGCGGTTGATATCGGTGACGGGCTGGCCGCTATTTTCAAAATTGAAAGCCATAATCACCCATCCTTTATCGAGCCTTATCAGGGCGCGGCAACGGGCGTTGGCGGGATTTTACGCGATGTGTTCACGATGGGCGCACGTCCGGTTGCATTGCTGAATGCGTTACGTTTTGGCGAGGCCAGCCACGTGAAGACCCGACATCTTGTTGGCGGTGTTGTGTCTGGCATCGGCGGCTATGGCAATTGCATTGGCATTCCCACTGTTGGCGGCGAGGTCAATTTCGACAAATCCTATAATGGTAATATTCTGGTCAATGCGATGGCGGTTGGCCTCGCCAATAGCGACCGTATTTTCCGTTCAGCAGCGACCGGCCCGGGCAATCCGGTGATTTATGTTGGCGCCAAGACTGGCCGTGATGGCATTCATGGCGCAACAATGGCATCAGCCGAATTTTCTGACGAAACCGAAAGCAAGCGCCCGACCGTTCAAGTTGGTGATCCGTTCACCGGCAAATTGCTGATGGAGGCCTGTCTTGAGCTGATGGCATCGGACTCGGTATTATCCATTCAAGATATGGGCGCTGCTGGTCTGACATCATCATCGGTTGAGATGGCGTCAAAGGGCGGTCTTGGCATGGAGATTGATCTTGATCTTGTGCCCGCACGCGAAGAAGATATGTCGGCTTATGAGCTGATGCTGTCAGAGTCGCAAGAACGGATGCTGATGGTGCTAAGGCCTGATGCCACAGAGACGGCACGGGCGATTTTCAACAAATGGGATCTCGATTTCATGCCGATTGGGCGGGTTACCGAAACGGGCCGCCTGATCCTTTTAAAAGATGGCGGCACTGCTTGTGATATTCCGATTGGCCCGCTGGTTGATGACGCGCCTGAATATGATCGCCCGCATGGCGATGCCCCGGTGCGCGTGCAGCTGCCGAGCGCAGATATTGCCAGTGATGCGCCAATTTCCACGGTGCTGAAATCACTGCTTGGCGATGTTAATCTTGCAAGTCGCCGCTGGATCTATGAGCAGTATGACAGTCAGGTGATGGCCGATACAGTTGCGGGCCCGGGCGGCGATGCGGCCTTAATCAGGGTGCATGGCAGCAAGCGCGGCCTTGCAATGAGTACCGACTGTACCCCACGCTATGTTGAAGCTGATCCGAAAACCGGCGGCGCACAGGCGGTAGCCGAGGCCTATCGTAACCTTTCAGCGATTGGTGCAACCCCGCTTGCGATCACTAATAATCTGAACTTTGGCAATCCTGAAAAGCCGGAAATCATGACCCAGCTTGTCGAGTCGGTGCTTGGCATGGGTGAAGCTGCGCGCCATCTGGATACCCCTGTGGTTTCGGGCAATGTGTCGCTTTATAACGAAACCGATGGCAAGGCAATTCAGCCCTGTCCGGTGATTGGCATGGTTGGTGTGATCGAAGATGTTGACCATGCCGCCGGTAACAGGTTTGTTGCCGACGGTGAGGATATTTTCGTTGTTGGTCAAAGCGACATTGTGAATGACGGCTGGCTCGGTGCCTCGGTTTATCAGCAACTGCACGGCGACCAAGCGATTTACGCACCGCCGCCGGTTAATCTAGATGCTGAGTTAAAAAATGGCAGCTTTGTCCGTGAACAGATTTTGGGCGGCAGCATCAGCGCGGCGCATGACATCAGCGATGGCGGCCTTGCCGTTGCCATTGCCGAAATGGCAATCCGGTCCGGTTTTGGGGCTGATATCACGGTGCCGCAGGCGGGCCAGCTGCATGGCTGGGCCTTTGGTGAAGATCAGGCGCGGTTTGTCGTGACCACGGCCAATCATTCAGCATTAATTTCAGCCGCAAAAGATGCTGGCGTTGAAATCACAAAGATTGGTAAGGTTTCGGCTAGCGGTGAATTGAAATTCGGTGCCAGCGATGCCATATCAGTTAGTGAGTTGGGTGTTGTCTTTGAAGCGACTATCCCTGCATTGATGGCGGGCTAGGCACAATCAGGCAACAGCCAGAATATAGGTAACCAAACGGCGATAAGCCAAATGGCGGAAATAAGGAGCAACGATTATGGCAATGGCAGCAAGCGAAATAGAAGCTTTGATCAGTGCCGCCTTCCCTGATGCCACCATAACTATTGAAGATTTACGCGGTGATGGCGACCATTACGCCTGTAATGTGATCTCGGCTGCCTTTGCTGGCAAAAACCGCGTTCAGCAGCACCAAATGGTTTATAAGGCACTTGGTGGGCGCATGGGCGGCGAGCTACACGCACTGGCCCTGCAAACATCGGCACCACAAGAATAACCCCCGAAGGCCAACAGGGCATAACACCCAGTTTTAGGAGCAGAATTATGTTGGATGATGCACTCAAGACCCGCATTGATAATGAAATTGCCAGCGAGCAGGTCGTGCTTTTCATGAAAGGCACTCCGGTTTTTCCACAATGCGGATTTTCTGCCGCTGTTGTCGGTGTGCTATCACATCTTGGCGTGAAATTTCGCGGTATCAACGTCCTTGAAGATGATAATATTCGCGAAGGTATCAAGGCCTATTCAGACTGGCCAACGATTCCCCAGCTTTATGTAAAAGGTGAGTTTGTTGGCGGCTGCGACATCATTCGTGAGATGTATGAAACTGGCGAACTGACCGAAATGTTCCAGACACATGGCATTGACGCCCGCCCAAGCTAAGTGCCGATCCAAATATCCACTCCGCTGGCAGATTTAGGCATCGCTGCCTAATCGCTGGCGGGCTGGCCTTGAACAATATTATCGGACAAAAACGCCCGTTCGGAAACGACCTCGGCGATGCGTATCCGGTACCAATCATAAAATTCCTGACGCCCCATCGCTTGGGTTGCCATATGTTCGGCATTATGGCGCCATTGGCTAATCGCATCGCGATCCGTCCAATAAGATACGGTAATCCCGATCCCGTCATCGGCACGAACCGACTCAACCCCAAGAAACCCCGGCTGTTGCTGCGCCAAAGTCACCATCCTGTTGGCCGCAATTTCATAGATATCGTCGCCGCTGAGGCTGCGCTGACTCGTAAAAATCACCGCAAAATAGCGTTCCGGCCAGTCGCTATCTGCATTGCCACCGCCATCAGTCATCAAGACCTCCATATCACTCGTGAATATTGGGTTATGATAAACGCACTTAAATAGATTTTAATAGGGGTGATAAGCGGTTGCCGACTTTGGCATCAAAAAGGGAGGCATCCAAAAGGGTGCACCAAAAAAGACGGCACAAACAAAGGCGGCACCTTGCGTACCGCCTTTTTGAATTTGATCTGGCTCGAACGGCTGTTTGCCACCCTCAGTGATTAACGTGAGTAATATTCGACCACCAGATTTGGTTCCATCTGAACTGGGTAAGGCACCTCATCCAGCGCTGGCACCCGCACGAAAGTTGCCGAGAATTTTCCATGGTCAGCATCGACATATTCAGGAACATCACGCTCGACTGACGCAATCGCATCAAGAACCGCTGGGATGTTCTTTGCCTTGTCTTTCAGGCTGATCACATCGCCCGGCTTCAACATGACTGACGCAATGTTACAACGCTTGCCATTTACCAAAACATGGCCGTGGTTGATGGTCTGGCGCGCGGCAAAAACGGTTGGAACCATTTTCGAGCGATACAGAACAGCGTCAAGACGGCATTCAAGAATACCGATCAGGTTCTGGCCTGTATCACCGCGGCGGCGCACAGCCTCGGCATAATATTTTTTGAACTGCTTTTCACCGATATTGCCGTAATAGCCTTTAAGCTTTTGCTTGGCCATCAACTGAACACCAAAGTCAGTTGGCTTTTTGCGGCGCTGACCATGCTGGCCCGGGCCATATTCGCGTGAATTTACAGGAGATTTTGGACGACCCCATAGGTTTACACCAAGACGGCGGTCAATTTTATGTTTCGCGGAATGCCGCTTATGATCGGATTTTGCCATTTTTGGCTCCTTTTGTTCCGTTGTTGTCCCGGTAGGGTCGCAATAGCGCAATTATTTGCTATCTTGACCGGCATCACACCCCGCTGGTGCAATCCACTTTCCCGAGAATTTGCGGCAAACTATGGGGTTTTCCGCGGTTTGTCAACGAATTTCGCTGTGGTTATCGCCGCTTTCGCGTCAACGCTTGAATCACCCCATGAAGCGTGCTGATTTCCTGCGCCGAAAGGCCGGCACGGGTAAATAAAGCCCGCAGGTTCCGCTTTACCACATTACTCATATCAGGGGCGGTAAAGAACCCGCCATCATCCAGCGCATTTTCAAGCCGCTGAAAGAAAAAATCGCGCTCTTTAACCGATGCCTGCCGCGCGTCGGGTAATTCCTGAACGGGGCGCGGCATATGTCCGGCTTGCCCGACCGTATTTTCGGCTCCCGCCACCGCCTCTAGATGCGCTGCCATCCGCCATTCCCAGGCCATTAGCAAAACTGCCTGCGCAAGATTAAGCGACGGATATGACGAGTTTAGCGGCGCTGTCACCAGAACATCCGCCAGAACCACCTCATCATTATCCAGCCCAGATGCCTCTGGCCCAAATAGCATCGCCGTCCGGCCGGTTGGTGATTGATCAGGATGTGTGGCGTTATTCCGTTCATGCGCCAGCATCATCGCCGCCGCAGCGCGTGGATCAGCACTTTTAATCGGAAGGTCACGCCGCCTCGCGCTTGCTGCCAGCATCAAGGACACGTCATGCGCCGCCGCGGCCAGACTGTCAAAAACACGCGCATTTTCAATAATCTGGCTACCACCTGCAGCCATCGGTAACGCTGCCGGATTCGGCCAGCCATCACGCGGCGCAACAAGCCGCAGCTCAGAGAGGCCGCAATTCATCATGGCACGCGCCGCAGCGCCGATATTTTCGCCCATTTGAGGACGCGCCAAAATGACGATTGGCGCCGGTGGTAACGTCATCATTTTATTTTTGGCTTTGGGCCAGCGATCTGATCATGCTGCAATTTCCAAATCATGCCATCGCCAAGCGCGGCAACCGACGCATCAATGATATTCGTCGACAATCCAACAGTGCGCCACACGGTACCATCAGGGACGCAAAATTCGATCATCACCCGGGTAATCGCACCCGTTCCAGAGCCTTCGGCCGCATCGAGAATACGCACCTTATAATCGACCAGCTCAACATCGGCCAAGGATGGATAAGCTGCCACCAGCGCTTTGCGCATCGCTGTATCAACTGCATTCACCGGGCCATTACCAACGGCGGCCTCATGGAAACATTCATCACCAACAAAAATTGTTGTTGTCGCCTCGGACTCAACGACCAATTCACCGCGCGCATTGAACCTGCGTTCATCCATCACGCGAAACCGGCCAATGCGGAAATATTCCGGAACCTCGCCCAGCATCTGGCGCGCCAACAACTCAAAGCTGGCTTCGGCAGAATCAAACGACCAGCCCTCAAACTCCTTGGCTTTCACCACGCTAATCAGCGTATCCAGCCGTTTATCCTTGGGGTCAATTTCAATATTGAACTGGGCAAACCGCGCCAGCATATTTGAACGACCAGCCTGATCGGACACAAGATAATGCCTCTCATTACCGACTTTTTCCGGCGGCACATGCTCATAGGTACGCGGATCCTTTTGCGCTGCTGAGGCGTGCAGACCGCCCTTATGGGCGAATGCCGCCGCCCCGACATAAGGCGCGTGCGCATCAGGCGTACGGTTCAACCGGTCATCAAGAAACCGTGACAGCCCCATCAGCTTTGGCAAGCTGGCCTCGGAGATGCTGGTTTCATAGTCAGTCTTTAGCACCAATGTCGGGATCAGGGTGATCAGGTTGGCGTTGCCGCAACGCTCGCCAAGGCCGTTGATCGTGCCCTGCACTTGACGCGCACCAGCCGCGATTGCCGCCAGTGAATTTGCCACCGCAACACCGGCATCATTATGGCAATGAATACCAAGTCGAACGTCTGGCATTTTTTTGTGGACTGCACTGACAATTTCAAACACTTCATCGGGAAGCGTGCCGCCGTTCGTATCGCACAAGACCACCCATGTTGCGCCACCTTCCTGTGCCGCGCGGATGCAATCAAGCGCAAAATCCGGGTTATTTTTATAGCCGTCGAAAAAATGCTCGCAATCAAACATTGGCTCACGGCCACGATCAGCGGCAGCGATTAATGATTGCCGGATCATTTCCAAATTTTCATCCAGCGTCGTATTTAACGCGGTTTTGACATGAAAATCCCACGTTTTTCCAACAAGGCACGCGGCATCAACCTCGGCATCAATCACCGCGCTTAGCCCGGGATCATTGGCGGTACTGCGCCCGCCGCGCCGCGTCATGCCAAAGGCAACAAGCTTGGCCTTTTTCAGCGATGGGGGCTTGGCGAAAAAGGCATCATCGGTTGGGTTTGCCCCCGGCCAGCCAGCCTCGATATAATTAATCCCGATGTCATCTAGAGCCTGCGCGATAGCAACCTTGTCCGCACGTGAAAAATCAACGCCGCGGGTTTGCCCACCATCACGTAATGTGGTGTCAAACAGCCATATCTTATCGCTACCCATTGATATTCTCCCACCGCCTGTGCCAAACAATGCCGCGATTACCGCATATTTGTTTGGTTTTGTGACTTCGGTTTAACAAAATTGCTTAATCATTACTAGCGTCGCCGCCAAACCGTTCCATCGGCACTATCTTCAAGAATTATACCAGCGTCGGTCAGTTGATCGCGAATTTCATCTGCCTTGGCAAAATCACGATTTGCGCGCGCCTGTTTCCGCGCCTCGATCAACGCATCAATCGCCGCGTCATCCATCCCGTCAGCAGTTGCCGCATCAGTTGCTGCATCGCCCGCCTTTGCCCAGCTTTCAGCGTCTTGTTGCAAAAGCCCGAGCACTGATGCGCTGGCCTTCAATGCGATCGCGGCTGACGTATCACCCTTATTTGCGAGACGCGCAAGTTCATGCAGCCGGGCAATTGCCGCGGGCGTGTTTAAATCATCAAGCAAACAATCGGTAAATCCGGCGTCAATCTTGTCAGCGTCAAAAACAATATCGCCAACCGCACGATACAGACGGTCAAGGCCGTTGCGTGCATCACGCATCGCACTATCCGACAAATCCAGTGGGGCGCGATAATGCGCCGACAACAAAGCCGCACGCAATGTTTCACCGCGATACTGGTCGGCAGCGTCGGTGACTGAAATGATATTCCCCAACGATTTTGACATTTTTTCGTCATTCATCGTCACAAAACCGTTATGCAGCCAGTAATGCGCCATTTTAGGCTGATCATGCGCACAACAGCTTTGCGCGATTTCATTTTCATGATGCGGAAAAATCAGATCAAGTCCACCAGCGTGAATATCAAAGACCTCACCAAGATAGGTCTTTGCCATCGCCGAACATTCGATATGCCAGCCGGGACGGCCACGCCCCCACGGGCTGTCCCATCCGGGTTGATCATCACTGCTTGGCTTCCACAGAATAAAATCCGCAGGTTCACGCTTATAGGGGGCAACCTCAACCCTTGCACCGGCAATCATATCATCCATCGACCGCTTGGACAGCGCCCCATAATGATCCATGGTCGAAACCTGAAACAGCACGTGACCATCGGCCTCATAGGCATGACCCTTTTCGATCAGGGTCGTGATCATCGCCTGCATCTCAGCAATATGATGCGTTGCGCGCGGTTCAATGTCAGGTGCCAGCGCACCAAGGCGGGCAGTATCTTGATGAAAAGTCTCAATCGTTTCGGCGCATAGCTCGTCAATCTGAATGCCGCGTTCACTAGCCCTGACATTAATCTTGTCGTCAACATCGGTGATATTGCGAACATAGGTTACTTTTGAGTGACGCAGGCGTAACAGCCGGACCAAAACATCAAACACCACGATCGGACGTGCATTGCCGACATGGATACGGCCATAAACCGTTGGGCCGCAAGTATAGACACGCACATGATCAGGATCAATCGGAACAAAATCTTCCTTTTTGCGTGTCAGCGTATTATGCAGTCTCAGCACCGTCATGCGGCCACCCCTTGCAGGCGCTTTAACACGCGCTCACGGCCTATTAGACCCAGCAAAGGCGCCAGCTCAGGGCCAGCCTCAACCCCGGTTAGCGCCAGCCGCAACGGCATGAAAAGCCCCTTGCCCTTTACCCCGGTTTCGGCCGCGATGGCAGTTGTCCACCCTTTCCATATCGAGGCATCAAGATCACCTTGCGGCAACAGCGCAGCAGCTGCATTGGTAACGTTGTTCGCATCAATGATCGGCGTTATTTCACCAGTACAGATATCCCACCAGATTTTTGCCTCGCCAAGGTTCATGATATTGCCACGCACTGTTTCCCAGAATAGTGCATCGCCCTTTACGCCGATTTCTTCGAGGCGCGCAGTGACCAATTCAAACGGCATTTCCTGAATAATCTGCGCATTGATTTTCTGTAATTCGGCCGGATCGAATTTGGCTGTAGCACGGCCAAACCGGGTGATATCAAAACCGGCAATGATCTGTGCCATGTCGAGCTTTGCCTCGACCGGATCTGCGGTGCCGATACGGGCAAGAACGCTAGCAATCGCCGCTGGCTCAATCTCGTTCTGCCGCAATTCACCAATCGACAGGCTGCCAAGGCGTTTTGACAATCCCTCGCCGTCAGCACCAGCCAGTAGCGCAAGATGACCCATCGTTGGGGCGTTCGCACCCAGCGCTTCGAAAAGCTGAATCTGTGCCGCTGAATTCGTCACATGATCCTCGCCGCGCAGAATATGCGTAATGCCATGATCAATATCATCAACCACCGAGGCCATCGTATAGATCACCCGCCCATCTTCACGCATTAAAACCGGATCGGACAGGCTAGACATATGATAGGCGACATCACCCCGCACCATATCGTGCCAGCTGACCTCGGCATCATTCAGCAAAAACCGCCAATGCGGACGCCGGCCTTGTGCCTCAAATTTGGCTTTTTCATCATCGCTTAGCTTCAGGCCTGTGCGGTCATAAACCGGCGGCCTGCCAGCCGATAGCTGTGCTTTACGCTTTAGCGACAATTCCTCAGGCGTCTCATAACAGGCATAAGCCCGCCCAGCCGCAATCAGCGTGGCTAGCGCCGCATCATAACGCTCAAGGCGAAGCGATTGGCGGTCCTCACAGTCCCAGCCCATGCCCATCCATTCAAGATCGGCTCTGATATCAGCCTCGAACGCCGCACTCGACCTCTCGGTGTCAGTGTCGTCAATCCGCAGCATAAACTGACCACCAGTTTTGCGCGCAAACAGGTAATTCACCAACGCTGTCCGTAAATTACCAACATGCAGCCGCCCAGTGGGGCTAGGGGCAAAGCGGACTTTAATTGCAGTCATCAAACGACTCCTTTTTGGCTCAAGGCCGGTATCTTTCAGCGTTGGTTTCGCCCGCGGCCAAAATCATATCCACGCGCCTTAGCGTTTTATCGGGTTAAAGCCAGAGGTCAAGGGCAGACGGCGATCACGGCCAAAAGCAACCGGCGTCATCTTTGGCCCGGGAGCCGCCTGAAACCGCTTATATTCAGCACGGAATAATAGCTGGCTTGCTTGGGTAACATCATCACGGTTATATCCGCGTGCAACGATTGTTTCGATATCAGCCATTTCCTCGCACAACGCGGCCATAATCGCGTCCAGCTGGTCGTAGGGTGGCAGCGAGTCCGTATCCTTTTGATCGGGGCGCAGTTCTGCTGATGGCGGCTTATCAATGATCGCTTGGGGGATGACCACACCTTCTGGGCCTGCCGCACCGCGCGGCAAATGCCGGTTACGCCATTCACACAAACGGAAAACATCGACCTTCCAAACATCCTTCAGCGGCGCATAACCGCCACACATATCGCCATATAGCGTTGAATAGCCTGCGGCATATTCAGATTTATTACCCGTCGCCAGCACCATCGCACCATGTTTGTTGGAAATGCCCATCAAAATCAAACCGCGCAGCCGCGACTGGATATTTTCCTCGGCAACATTAGGCGCGGTGCCGGCAAACTGGTCAGCCAACATCGTGCCAAGCGCATCTACCGCCGGTGTAATCGCAATGGTATCTAGCCGTATACCAAGCGCCGCCGCCATTTCAGCAGCATCATCAAGGCTTTCCTGACTGGTAAAGGCCGACGGCATCATCACCGCATGAACTGCCTCTGCACCAAGCGCATCAACCGCAAGTGCCGCCACCAAAGCCGAGTCAATGCCCCCCGACAATCCCAGCAAAACGCCGGGAAAGCCGTTTTTATGAACGTAATCGCGCAGCCCAAGGCACAAACCGCGGTAAAGCGCGGTCAGATCACTGTCAGGCGGGGTGATCTGGCCAGTCAATGCCACCATTCCGGCGGTTTTCTGCGCCGAAATCACCACGATAGACTCGGAAAAACTGGGCAAATGACACGCGAGCTTGCCGCCAGCATTAATGGCAAAAGAGCTGCCGTCATAGACCAGCTCATCCTGCCCACCAACCATATTTACATAAGCGACCGGCAGGCCAGTTTCGACCGTGCGCGCAACAATCGTCGACATCCGGCGTTCTGGTTTACTGATATCAAACGGCGAGGCATTAATCGCGATAATCAGATCAGCCCCGGACTCCTCGAGACATTCAGCTACATTCGGCTCCCAGATATCCTCACAGATCGGAAACCCGATTTTCAACCCGCGCAGCATCGCCGGGCCGGGCATCTGACCTGCGGTAAAGTTGCGCTTATCATCGAACACGCCGTAGTTGGGCAGATTCACCTTGTCGAATCTGGCAAGCTGTTTGCCGCCATCAAGCACAAAGACCGAATTGTAAATGGCACCATCAATGGCAGCAGGCGCCCCAACCACAATCGCCGGCCCGCCATCCGACGTCAGCTCTGTCAACTGATCAATACCAGCGGCGACATCAGCCATAAAATCATTGCGCAGCACGAGGTCATCGCAAGGATAGCCCGACAAAAACATTTCAGGCGTCACGATGATTTCAGCACCTTGTAGCGCTGATTTGGCGCGGGCCTCGGCAAGGCGGCTAACATTAGCATTTACCTTGCCAAGATGCGCATTCATCTGCGCCAGCGCGATAAGAACCGGCTTTGTCATTGGATAATAGACCCTTTACTTACGAAGAAGAAACTCACGACCCGCCTTTACCCGTGGCACGCCATCATAGGCGACAATATCCGCTGTCGCATATGTCTGCGACCAAATTTGCGGCAGAAATGATCCGGTGCCAATTTTATCAACCGGCGCATTTGCAAGGCCAAAAACGCGACATTTATCTGGGCCAAATCCACTGGACGCAACAATTTTCACCTTGTTGAACCCATGCTCGTCAAGCTGTTCACGCATATGCCAAACGGCTGCCGCGCTAACGCCCGTGCCAAGCAATAGCCGAAGCTCATCCTCGGTACGATAACCACGCAAGGCCTGCGGTACATTACGCTCAAGAACCGCATAGGATGACTGGGTATCAAGTCCTTCGACATAACGGCCACCATGCGTATCAATGCGCAGCGAGAGGGTGCCGGCATCGCTCAATTCACGAAAATGCTCAGCAACCGCCAATCCGTCGGTAATCTCCTGACCAAAATAATCAACCAGCACAGTCAAAGGCGCGTCAGGAATTGTTTGATGGAACATTTCGGCTGCACGAACTGTTGAACCGGCATATCCGATCAGCGCGTGCGGCATCGTACCAACGCCCTTTTCCTGACCAAAAAAATGCGCTGTTGCGTCGGTCGCACAACCAACAAATCCGACTGCATTTGCCTTGGCGCGCGCCTTGGCTGCTCCTACCGACGCACCATAGGCCATCAGCTCCGCCATCTCGCTGCCAGCGCAATGCCGTGCATCCATCGCCAAAAACGCAACCTTTGGCAATTCCATGCACATATTATAGGCGTTATAGGCCGCGACACAGGCCGGCCCCAAGCGTTGCAGGAAAATCGTTTCAAGATCAACAAGTACCGAAAACGGCCCGGTGATATAGCACATCGGCTCACCCGCACCGATCCATGCACCTTCAACATACAGCTGTTCGATGTTCAAACTGGCACCGCGTGCCGCCGCCATTGCCGTAATCCATTCAATCGCCAGTCGGCCTGCAAAGGTCACTGGCCGGCGCATAAATACCGCATAGGTGACCTCACAATCGCCGTTCGCCCGAACGATATTGCGGGTATGTTTGAAATAGGCATCGGTTAGGCTCGGCTGGGTTTCCGGCGTCGGCCCGCTGCTCGCAAATTTTGCCATCAGTCTACCTTGTGTAAAAAAAGATCAATGCCCCCAACGCGCATTGCGGCGCATCTTTTGCGGAACTTTTGACCCTAAACCGCCTTTGACATATATGAGGGGACGCCGCGCCGACGCTTTAGCAAATCAGCAAGAAGAAACGCAAGCTCAAGCGCCTGTGCCCCGTTAAGACGCGGATCACAATGCGTATGATAGCGGTCACCGAGGTTGGCCTCGGTTACATCAATAACGCCGCCAACACATTCGGTCACATTCTGTCCGGTCATTTCAAAATGCACGCCGCCCGGATAGGTGCCAATCTCGTCATGCGCATCAAAAAAGCCGGTGACCTCAGCCATTACATCATCAACGCGGCGGGTTTTGTAACCGCTGCTGGCCTTGATGGTGTTGCCATGCATCGGATCACAGCACCACACGACATTGGCGCCATGCGCCTTTACCGCGCGCAACAATGGCGGCAAGCCTGAACGCACCTTCTCTGCGCCCATCCGCACGATCAGAGTCAACCTGCCCGCTTGATTATTCGGGTTCAGGATATCAATAAGGCGCAGTAACTCGTCCGGGTCGAGACTTGGCCCACATTTCAGGCCAATCGGGTTGGCAATACCGCGCATATATTCGACATGCGCCCCATCGGGCTGGCGTGTACGATCGCCAATCCACAGCATATGCGCCGATGTATCATACCAGCCCTGCTCGTCGGTGATTGTATCACGGCGGGTCATCGCCTCTTCAAACCCAAGCAGCAACGCTTCATGGCTGGTGTAAAGCTCGGTTTCGGCAAGCGGCCGTGCCGTCTGCGCGGTGACACCGCACGCCTTCATGAAATTCAGGCTTTCCTCGATACGTTCGGCAAGTGCCTCAAAACGCTGCGTTTGTGGCGTGTCTTTCAGGAAATCAGCAACCCAGCTATGCACCTTGGTCAGATCAGCAAGCCCGCCTTGCGCAAAGGCACGAAGCAGGTTCAACGTTGCGGCTGATTGTTCATAAACGCGTAACAACCGACGTGGATCGGGCGTGCGTTCATCTTCGGTAAAGGCAGGCCCATTGATCATATCGCCGCGATAGCTTGGCAGCTCAACCCCACCAATCACTTCGGTTGGCGCCGAGCGCGGCTTGGCAAACTGGCCTGCCATCCGGCCGATCTTGATAACCGGCATTGAGGCGCCATAGGTCAGCACAACCGCCATCTGCAACATGACCTTAAAGCTGTCA
Organism: Alphaproteobacteria bacterium; assembly: GCA_009919335.1. GTDB lineage: Bacteria > Pseudomonadota > Alphaproteobacteria > Puniceispirillales > Puniceispirillaceae > UBA3439. The sequence continues at coordinate 2,620 of RGCC01000013.1, read as the reverse complement.
CGGATATTATTCGCTGAAAATTCAGCAAAGCTCTCGGCGCAATCACCGCCCTGCAGCAAGAACGCCTCACCGCGCGATACGGCACCCAGACGATCACGCAGGCTTTGCGCTTCACCGGCAAATACCAGTGGCGGACGACCTGAAATGATCTTCTCGACAGCATTCAGCCGGTCAAGATCAGGATAGTCCGGCACCTGCTTTATTGGAAGGCCGCGCCAGCTATTTGGTTGCCAAGTCATTTCCCTATCATCCTCGTTAAGAGTGAAGCCACCGGCATCGCGGCAATGCCGCCCGACGCCTGCAGTCAGAATTATAGGCCAATATCACGGATTTTCGTTGTTTTTTCAAGTTTTATTGCGGTGTCAACATAGGCGACAAATTGTCTGGCTACCCATCTGGCTATCCATCTTGCCGTGCTGTACGCATCGTCACAAATTCCTCGGCCGCGGTCGGATGGATGCCAATGGTTGCGTCAAAGTCCGCTTTGGTTGCGCCCATCTTTACCGCAATACCAATCCCTTGCATGATTTCACCGCAATCCGGCCCCATCATGTGCACCCCGACAACCCGGTCACTCGCCGCGTCGACAATCAGTTTCATATAGGTTTTTTCGCCGCGGCCAGAAAGGGTGTTTTTCATCGCCCTGAACTGACTTTCAAACACCCGTAGCTTACCAAAGCGCTGTTCTGCGTCGGCTTCTGACAGTCCAACAGACGCGATTGGCGGCTGGCTGAACACTGCTGATGCCACATTTGTGTGATCAGCCTTGCGGGTTAGATTACCAAATTCACTGTCAGCAAAAGCGTGGCCTTCGGCAATCGCAACTGGTGTCAGATTAATCCGGTTAGTGACATCACCGATCGCATAAAGGCTTGGCACATTGGTTTGCGACATAACATTAACAATGATTTCACCCTGTCTGCCCAGCGCCACACCAACATCCTCCAACCCAAGGCCGGCCGTGTTTGGTCTGCGGCCAGTCGCCGCCATAACCGCGTCAACCTCCAGCCTGCTGCCATCCTTTAGACAGGCTTGCTTGCGGCCATCCTCGGCGGTAACGCGTTCGATGGTGTTTTGTGGATGGAGGATAACCCCTCGATCATGTAACGCGGCAGCAATATGCGCACGAACATCATCGTCAAATCCACGAAGCGGCAAATCACTGCGGTAAATCAGATGAGTACGCGCCCCAAGACCGTTAAAAATACCGGCAAATTCCAGCGCGATATAGCCACTGCCATAAATCGCAATCTCTTTTGGAAGGACTGGTAAATCCAGCGCTTCATTAGAGCTTATTGCGTGCGCCTCCATACCCGGCACATCAATGAATTGCGGCGTGCCACCGACGGCAATCAAAATTTTACCCGCCCGCAAAACCTTATCGCCAACCGTCACCTCATTGGGGCCCGTAACGCGCCCCCAGCCCTCGATCAGGGTCGCACCAGCATTCTTCAGCAACGAACGGTATATGCCCTCCAAACGGGCAATTTCAGCGTCCTTTGCGGCAATCAATGCCGCCCAATCATGCGACAGACCATCAATTTTCCAGCCAAATCCACGCGCATCCTCAGCATCGGCGGAAAAGCTGGATCCATACATCAAAAGTTTTTTCGGAACACAACCGCGAATGACACAAGTGCCACCCGGCCGATCCCCCTCGATTACCGCAACATTGGCGCCATGCCCAGCCGCAATCCGGCCGGCGCGCACACCACCCGATCCAGCGCCGATAACGATCAGATCATAATCAAAATTTGCTGGTGAAGCTGCCATCATCCATCGCCTTTGCACATCGCTTGCCGTGGGCTATCGCTCGCATTTCGGTGCGGTATAATGCCCCCACCCCTTGTCGCGCATTCAACAACCAAGTTCAAGATGATTCCCAACATCGCCGCACAACTATTGCAGGCGTGACATTATCCAGTGGTTTGGCACGTCAGCAAGCCGTTAGATGCTATAGCGTTCGCCATCTCGCGGTTCAGCCGTTGGCAATGCCACATAATCGGCAAAGACGACATCATTCAGGCTGGCGAAATTCGATATGGCAACGGCCATCTGATCATCGGTAATCGCCGCAATATCAAGAAACCGGTGCAACGTTATTGTTGCCGCACCGGAACAGATACCAAACGGGCGCTGCGCATGCGCAATCGTATCCTCAAGCAGCAACATCGTCAGGAACGACGCTTTTAACGGGCCACTGCCATCACGCGCAACAGTGCTGGATAACAGCGCCTGATCTCGGTGATGCAACAATTCGATCTGGATAATTGAACGTTCATTAACCGGCATCATCCAGCGGCTTGCGGCAAGCTCGACGATGTAAGTATCCAGCAAATGATGTTTGGTTTTCATAAGGCCCGACATGATCTGGCGAATATGTGATTTCGTGTAGGGACGCATTTTGAGTTAAACTCCGGGACAAAATAATGTGCAAGCTGGTACCAACGGTAACGGCAATGCGCCGCGGAAAATCCAATTTTCAAACGCAATCACAAACAGCAGAAATAATACCTAACACATCGTTGATGTTATCGTATCTTAACTAATTATTAACTATTATCAGTATCCTGAAGTTTTTTCTATTATACGGAGAAACAATCCATTTGGATCAGCACCA
>RGCC01000120.1 GCA_009919335.1 Alphaproteobacteria bacterium | reverse complement strand
CTCGTAATCTGCCTCAAGCCCGAGATGTGTCAGCACGGCCTCTTTCGGCTTCACCCGGTCAATCCATGCAAAAGTCTGTTCATAATGGCTATGTGACTGGTGCGGTGTAGCCCGCAACGCCTCGACGATCCACAGATCAACACCACCAAGTTTATCGAACACTTCATCACTCATCCCAACGACATCGGTGGAATAGCCAAATTTGCCGTCAAACAGAAAGCCGAGTGAACTCGTATTGCCGTGATCTTGGTGCAAAACGTCAATTCGGCAGCCGCAAATATCCAAAACATCACCGGCGGCAATCTGATGCAATTTCATGGGCGGCACAAAATAGCTTGGCGAGTCTGCGTGTTTTGAAAACAGATACGGAAACCGCGTTATAATCTCAGCACCATTCTGTTTTGATGCGTAAACCGGAATATCAACCCGGTCAGGCCAATAAAAGGCGCGCAAATCATCAAGGCCAGCAACATGGTCAGAATGGGTATGAGTTATTAACAGCGCATCGATTCGCTTTAGCCCCAATGGCAATAGCTGGTTTCGAATATCTGGCCCAGCATCTACCAGAATGACCTTGTTATTAACCTCGATCAGCACCGCACATCTTTGCCGTCGGTTTCGCGGGTCATTTGGATCGCAATCACCCCATCCTGCATGGCCCAGCGCCGGAACCCCAACCGACGTGCCGCATCCCAGCATCGTTACTCTCATGACAAGACCATCCGGTTAAACAACCGCACGGTGTTGGCGCGGGTGATTGCTGCCATATCGGCAGGCTGTTTCCCGCGAACTGCGGCCAGCTTTGCCAATGTATGCGCGGTATAGGCCGGCTCATTTGGCCGACCACGATGCGGTACTGGCGCCAGATAAGGCGAGTCCGTTTCAACCAAAATCCGATCTTCTGGAATTTCTGCGGCAATCTCACGCAATTCGTCAGCCTTGTTAAAGGTCAGAATGCCGGAAAAGCTGATGTAAAAACCGATAGTAATTGCGCGACGCGCTAGGTCAGCGCCGGAACTAAAGCAATGCAGAACCCCGCGAAACGCCCCCTTCTCCATTTCATCTTCAAGGATTGCCGCCATATCCTCATCCGCATCACGCGCATGAACGATGATCGGCAAATCCAGTTCGCGGGCAACCGCAATTTGCGCCCGAAAACTATCGGCCTGCTGCTGCGGGGTGGCATAATCATAGAAATAATCAAGCCCGGCCTCACCAATTGCAACGCATTTGGGGTGATCAGCCGCCGCACGGATTGCGTCAATATTCGCCGCATCTGGCTCGCTGCCAGCTTCATGCGGGTGAATACCAACCGAGCACCAGATATTCGGATTCGCCGCCGCGATTGCCTTTGGCGCATCTGCAGTGGTCAGCTTGACGCCAATTGTGATGATATGTGTAACCCCCGCATCATGCGCACGCGCCAGCACCCCGTCCAGATCATCGGCCAGCTGGGCATAATCAAGATGAGCGTGGCTATCAATCATCAATGGTTTGCTATCGTCAGGCATTGCCTTCGCCCTCGTCAACAAAACGGGGAAAGACCGGTTCTGGCTTGGCAATCACCTGCCCGCTGGCAAGCCGCGCCTTACCGTCAAGAACGCCAAAGCCCCGCTGATCACCAGCCACCCCAAGCTGGTCGAGAATCTTTGCGGCTGCGTCCGGCATTACCGGCTGAACAAGGATCGCCACTTGGCGAATGGTTTCAGCAAGGACGGCTAGCACTTCGCCCATACGCACCGGGTCAGTTTTCTTCAGCGCCCATGGTGCGACCGTATCAACATAGCGATTTGCCTTGGAAATCACCTGCCAAATCACCCGCAGCGCCTCGTGAAATGCCTGCTGATCAATATGCTGCCGCACAGGCGCCAATAATTCATCCGCACTGGCAAGCAACGCCGCATCATCATCGCTTGGGCTTGTTGGCAAGGCCGGCATTACCCCGTCACAATTCTTGAAAATCATCGATAGAACGCGCTGCGACAGATTGCCAAGATCATTCGCAAGATCGCCATTTATCCGCTGGGTCAGCGCCGGAACTGAAAAAATGCCGTCATTGCCAAACGGCACTTCACGCATCAAGAAATAACGGGTTTGATCCAACCCATAAGTATCGGCCAAATGATTAGGGTCAATCACATTGCCCAGTGATTTTGATATTTTCTGACCTTCGTTTGTCCACCAGCCATGGGCAAAAACGCGTTTCGGCAACGGCAGGCCAGCGGCCATCAAAAATGCCGGCCAATAAACCGCGTGAAAGCGCAAAATATCTTTTCCGACCACATGCAAATCAGCCGGCCATAGCCGCGCGTGTTTTTCCGCATCGCCGCCAGCCGCATCAACCGGCCAGCCTGTTGCCGTCACATAATTGGTCAATGCGTCAAGCCAGACATACATCACATGCGCATCATCGCCGGGAACGGGGACGCCCCATTTAAAGCTAGCGCGGCTTACCGATAGGTCACGAAGACCGCCCTTAACAAAGCTTTTAACCTCGTTAAAGCGGCTCTCTGGCCCCACAAAATCAGGATTTTCCCGATAAAAATCTAACAGCTTGTCCTGCCATGCTGAAAGATTGAAGAAATAGGACGGCTCTTCGACCCATTCGACCGGCGCCCCAGTTGGCGCCTTGCCATCTACCAGTTCGGTTTCGGTATAAAAGGCCTCATCGCGAACCGAGTACCAGCCCTCATATTTGCCAAGGGTAATATGCCCATTTTCGCGAAGGATCGACCAGATTTTCTGGCAAGCCGCTTTATGTCTGTCTTCGGTTGTACGAATAAAATCATCGTTTGAGAAATTCAGCTTGGCCGTCAGGTCACGGAAATTCTGGCTCACCTGATCGGTAAATGCCTGCGGGCTTACCCCGGCAATTTCGGCCGCTTTTTCGACTTTTTGCCCATGTTCATCAGTACCGGTCAAAAAGGTCACATCATAGCCATCAAGACGCTTAAAACGTGCCAAGACATCGCACGCTAGCGTGGTGTATGCGTGCCCAATATGCGGCTTGTCATTTACGTAATAGATAGGCGTGGTGATGTAATAAGTCTTGCTCATAGGGTTTATCCGGATAAAGGCGCTGGTAAAATTTAGGTATCCTTGCAATGAGGTAGCCCAGCCACACCTTTAGGGCAAGGTTTTCTCATATAATTTGGTCATTAACCGCAGTAAAAACTGAGAAAAGTCGAGGTATAGACCTTCGGCACGCGCCGAATCCTTTAAGAAATCATCGTGAAATGCGGCCAAACTAGCCGCTGAATGGCGTTCACATAATGCGTCAATTGCCCGTGACTCAAAATCACAAGGCATCAGGTTTTTGCCGCCACTTGCAGTCAAAGCCGCGAGGCGTAATAACCGGTCCAAACAGAAAACTGCACCTTCGCGCGTGGCCCGTCCTGCCGCAGCCCCCTTGCCCCATTTTGCGGTCAATGCAGCCATCGCCCCGACATCAAGACTGGAAGCAGCCAAAAGCGAGCAGGCAACCTGATAACAATCAGCGGCGCCGCTTTCCGCCAATGAAATCGCCCGCCCGGGCGCGCCGCCACATAACTGCGCCAGAATCTCGATATGAGCAGCATCCGCATCAGGCCAGATTTTCGCCAGAACCTCCCGGCTCATGCCGGAATTCAGCGCCGAGAACCGCACCACACGGCAGCGTGACCTGATCGTTGGCGGCAATTGTCCCGGGCGTGAAGAAATTAGAAAAATCACCGCTTTTTC
>RGCC01000119.1 GCA_009919335.1 Alphaproteobacteria bacterium | reverse complement strand
CTTGCCTTGATGACATTGCCAACCATCATTATTGCAACCCGAGCATCTATTCGAGCTGTGCCAACTTCAATTCGAGACGCTGCTCTTGGACTTGGCGCTTCGCGTATGCAAGCGGCAACAGATCATGTGTTGCCCCTAGCTGCACCAGGTATACTGACAGGAACAATTATTGGTATAGCGCAGGCACTTGGCGAAACCGCACCGCTTATAATGATAGGAATGGTGGCATTTATAGTTGATGTTCCTGCCAGCCTCACTGACCCAGCAACAGCGTTGCCAGTTCAGATTTACATATGGTCGGATAGCGCAGAAAGAGCGTTCTACGAACGCTCGTCATTGGCCATCATGGTGCTTTTGACTTTTTTGATCACAATGAATATCTCGGCTGTTCTCTTGCGCCGAAAATTTGAGAAGAAGTGGTAACGTAAAAATGGACTCGGTAGCGGAAACAGCTAAGGCGGTTAAACTTAGTGCAGTCGGCGTCAACGTCTTCTACGGCGCAAAACAGGCGTTGAACAGCGTGTCCATCGATATTGAGGACCGTTCTGTTACAGCATTTATTGGACCTTCCGGCTGTGGAAAATCAACGTTCCTTCGGTGTTTTAACCGAATGAACGACGTAATTCCTTCCTGCCGGGTGGAAGGAAAAATCCTCATGGGTGATGTTGATGTTAATAGCCCTGACGTGGATCCTGTTTTGTTGAGGGCGCGTATCGGCATGGTTTTTCAAAAACCTAATCCTTTTCCCAAAACTATCTATGATAACGTCGCATATGGGCCGCGCATTCATGGTCTTGCACAAAATAAAAATGAACTTGATGAAGTAGTCGAAGATAGCTTGAAAAAGGCGGGTCTTTGGAAAGAAGTTGCCGATAGGTTAGCCGACCAGGCAACGGGTCTTTCTGGTGGTCAACAACAACGTCTTTGTATTGCCCGTGCAATTGCGATTGGCCCGGATGTCCTATTAATGGACGAGCCTTGCTCAGCACTGGATCCAATAGCAACTTCTGTGATTGAAGAATTGATAAGCGAGTTGCAGCAGCGTTTTACTATTTTAATTGTAACTCATTCAATGCAGCAGGCAGCTCGGGTATCGCAAAAAACAGCATATTTCCACCTTGGCGAGATGGTAGAATATGGCAACACCAAAGATATATTTACTTTGCCAAAAAATGAACAGACTGAGGCCTACATTTCAGGTAAAATTGGTTAGGACAAAAAATGGATAACTCAAAACACATCAGCTCTGCTTTCGATCAAGATTTAGAGTTATTAAACGACTTATTGCAAGAGCTTGGTTTGCTTGCGAGTAATCAATTTGATAAAGCTATTGAAGGTTTGGCAACTCAGAATGACGCTATTTTGGACACCGTAATTACAGGCGACGCCGCACTCGATAAAATAGAAGCTGAAATACATGAAAAGGCAATTGAAATTATTGCTATAAGAGCCCCCCGGGCACAGGACTTGCGCTATGTACTTGTGTCATTGAAAATTGCGACCATCCTTGAGCGCATGGGGGATTATGCACGCAATATCGCCAACCGCACCAGGGTTCTTTCTGAATTAGGTAACGAAAATATTCCCGGTGTTAATATTGGCCGTATGGGGCATGTTACTCTGGAAATGGTTCGTGATGTGATGCTGTCCTTAAAGCATAATGATGCTGAGATGGCACTAAAGGTATGGAGGCGTGATGTTGAGGTCGATCACATGCACACCGCTTTTTACAAAGAGGTGCTTGCATCAATGTCACGAAATCCAAATATGGTGGCTACTGGTGCGCACTTGCTTTTCATAGCGAAGAATATTGAACGGATTGGCGATTATGCCACTGGCATCGCAGAGCAAGTCCATTTCTTAGTTAGGGGCCACGTGCCTGAAGAAGACCGACCAAAGGCCGATAGAACTAGCAGGGTTTTGGGGGCTTGATTTGAGGGTGGTTTGAAATGCTGGCTAAAGTATTAATCGCTGACGATGAAATAAATCAATTAGAACTGCTCTCTTTTAATTTGAAGAAGGCAGGCTTTGAGGTGGTTTCTGCCTCAGATGGTCAGCAAGCAATGGCGGCGATTGAAGATAGGCGGCCTGATATAGCGGTGTTAGATTGGATGATGCCCCACCTTTCTGGTATTGAATTATGCAGGCTCTTGCGATCACGTAACGAGACAAGATATCTGCCTGTAATAATCCTTAGTGCCCGCGGAGAAGAGGGCGACCGAACCTTGGGGTTAGATACTGGCGCTGATGACTACATGACGAAGCCCTTTTCACCCCGAGAGTTGGTTTCAAGAGTTAAAGCGTTGTTGCGCAGGTCTAAGCCTGCATCGATGAGTGATGTCCTGGAATTTGAAGATTTGCGGTTGTTCCCGAGCCGCGTGGAGGTTTACCGTGGGAATGTGTTGGTTCCGTTAGGGCCTAAGGAATTTCACCTTTTATCGATTCTTATTGAACGACCAGGCCAGGTGTTTAGTCGCGCTCAACTCCTTGATCTTGTTTGGGGGCATGGTGTTTATGTGGAGGAGCGCACGGTTGACGTGCATCTAAGCCGTCTTCGAAAAGCACTTGATCATACTGGCGACGGTTCATTGCCAAATTTAATTCGAACGGTGCGTGGTAGTGGCTATTCCCTTCGAGCTGGTCTCCATTAATAAACAGATCTCGTTTAATGCTAAAATTCGAGGCCTCTGCCTTTGAGGCTCACCTCCGCTAGAGCTTGAAAACAATAATGAGTTCAATAGAAAATTTAAAGGCCGTTTCGGAATATCAAGATACTCGGGAAAAATACAGATAGGTTAAGGCAATCAAATGCTGGCCGATATGTAGCAATGTGTGTGGAAGCAACTATGGCAAATACATCAAGAAGGCGTAGCGCGCCACCTAGCAGCAAAAATCCTGCTCACTTTGTGCCGCTTGGTGTGATTATGCGCGACTATGACGGTGTGCTGGCGCAGTATATGAACGAGAATAAAGCGGATGACGTGGTGATTACGATGCCAGTCACCGTTGATGTGGCGGGTGAGGGTAAACAGAAATTCTTTGTTGCCGTCGCTGTTACGACCAGTTTTGACGAACCTGAGGCGCTGTCAGATGAAATTGAGCGAAGCGCCCCCAAAGGCCACCGTCCGTTATTTGCGTGGGTTCCTGCAAATCTTTATGGCACGGAGGAGTTCGGCATTTTCATTGATGAAATGCCAATTGGTGAAACGCTGAAAAACGGTTTGGTGAACGAGGTTCTGGAACAGGCGGCGGTTGAGGCAACGATTGTTGCGTTGGATCAATAGTCGCGGTCTGATTTACGCGGTTTTGGGCAGCAACCATTAAAGGCTGATAAAATGTCGATAATCTATATTGATGCCGATGCTTGTCCGGTCAAAACTGAAGCTGAAGAGATCGCGACCCGCCATCAGATCCGTCTTGTGCTGGTCTCGAACGGCGGTATCCGCCCGTCGCCAAATCCGCTGGTGACACTGGTGATTGTTCCTGACGGCCCTGACATGGCCGATAAACATATCGCTGATCAGGCGGTGCCGGGCGATATTGTGATCACCGGCGATATTCCGCTGGCGGCGAAGGTGATCGCAAATGGGGCAGCGGCAATGCGGCATAATGGCGATGTTTTTACCGCAGCAAATATTGGCGGCCAATTGGCAACCCGCGATTTAATGGCTGATATCCGCGCCGCTGATCCGTTTCTGGTGCAATCGGGACGCAAAGGCGCAAATGCCGCATTTTCGGCA
>RGCC01000118.1 GCA_009919335.1 Alphaproteobacteria bacterium | reverse complement strand
TGATGCTATCTAACGCTCTTCGGCGTGCCGTTTTTCATATTGTTTTTTCATGTAGCCAACCAGATGAAATGCAAGCATGGTGATCAGGAAATAAGACGCAAATTGATCGACAAGATGTTCGGTCAATGGCTGTTCGGACTCATCCTCACGCATATCTGATCCTATATTCACCGCTAAAGCACCCCACCGGCTTCACTCTAGCCGGACAGCGGCGGCAATTACCATGAAAACCCGCATGATAGGCCGGATAAATTTAATTGTTTAAATTTACTTAGTTAAATTTAATTAGTTCTGGCGGCATAGCGCTACGAAACCTCGTGACCGCCTAAATTTTTAAACCAGCCGGCGATATGTTTTGAGACTTGCCATAGAACCGAAGACAGGCCACTCTTTTTTCATCCGAGGACTATATTTTTGGATCTTGTTGTTAATAGATGGGCTTTTAAAGCCAGCGGTGTGACAGGAAACCTGAGATGATTGACAGTATAACGCGCCCGTTCCGTGCCAAAGCGGTGGATGACATCTATATCAATATCAGTCATTTCCTTGACCATTTCATCATGCTGATTTTTGCCAAAGCGGCATATGATGCGGGTCGGCATTTCGGATTTACCTATGACGAAATTATCGTTTACGGCGCAATTGGCTTTGTGCTGTTTGGCGGCATGGCACCTGTCGCCGCCCAGCTTGCCGACCGTTTTTCGCGCTCGCTCTTAATGGTAATTTTCCATTTTGGCATCGGCATCGGGGCGATAATGGCTGGCCTGTCGCAAAGCATATATCACCTTGCTGCGGCGATTGGCGTTATTGGTATTTTTGCCGCTATTTATCATCCGGTTGGCATTCCGATGCTTGTCAAAAGCAATAAATTTATCGGTTATCGCCTTGGGGTTAATGGTGTTTTTGGAAATATGGGAGTCGCCGCTGCGCCGTTAATTACCGGGCTATTGCTAACCGTTGGCGACTGGCGGCTTTGCTTTATTCTGCCCGGTGTGTTTTGCCTTTTTTATGGAATGGCCTTTGCCCGGGCGTTAAAACCAGATCAGGATGGCCCGGCAAAAGCCCGCGCCAGCGCGGCTGATTCCTTTGCCCCAAACTGGAAGCGGGCGCTTGCCGCAATGGCGTTATCAACCGCTAGTGGCGGCTTTATCTTTGGCGCGATGACCTTTGTTGTGCCGCGCTATTTTGAAATTTCAATGACCAATATTTCGACATCTGTTGCCATAACCGGTCTGTTGGCATCGCTGGTCTATGCGGTGGCGTCATTTTCGCAAATTGCCATTGGCTGGCTGATTGATCGCTATTCACCCAAAAATATTCTATTCATTATGGCGGTTGGTCAGGTTCTGTTCATCTATCTGGCAGCACAATTCAATGATCTTGCCCTGTTTGTTGCGATGCTTTTGGCAATGAGTTTCGTGTTTGGTCAGATCCCGATCACCGATGCTATCTTGTCGCGCTATGTGCCAGATGCGTGGCGGGGGCGTGTTTTCAGCGTGAAGTTTTTACTCAACCTCACAATTGGTGCCAGTGTTTTGCCAGCCTGTGGATTGATATTGCAGGCTGGGTTTTCGATGACGACATTATTTACCATCATGAGTGCCGTTGCGGTTCTGATCGTGCTAGCGGCGGTCATCCTGCCGCAACAGCAAAGCGACCAACGCCTTGATCACGCGCCAGCCGAATAGTTATACACCGGATAGATATCACGGATCTGGCACCAGCCTAGTGAGTGGCAAAGACGATTTTAGCTTCGCGGCGCAGCACCTTGCCTACCGGGCTTCGGGGCAACGCATCGCCAGTTTCGATAGCTCGACCGCGGCGTGAACCGCCTCGCCCCATTTATCGTCTGGCAGGCCAAAAACAACACATTCGACAACATCGGGATGCTGGCCAAGCACCGCCTCAACATCGTTTGGATAAACATTGAACCCGCCAGTAACAACCACATCGCGAATCCGGTCCTTAATAAAGACAAAACCGCGCTCATCAACATAGCCAACATCGCCGGTATGCAGCCATCCATCAATAATGGTTTCGGCGGTTTTTTCCGGCATTTTGTAATAACCCTTCATGACAAGATCACCAGCCAGCACCAGCTCGCCAGTCTCGCCCGCGGGCAATAGAGTGCCGGCGGCGTCCATAATCCCGATTTGCGTCATTACCGTGGCGCGTCCAGTTGATGCGTGATTCGCCGGATCTTGCCAGTCATCAGCACGCATACAGATGGCAATCTGCGGCACCTCCGTCTGGCCAAAACAGGTTTCCATCGCATGATTGAAAATCGGCATTGCCCGCGCCACAACATCCGGCCTTATCGTCGCACCGCCAATGATAAAATGGCGTAATGATGAAAGGTCAATTTCATCAATCCGGTCATCTTCAAGCATCATATAGCAAACCGTTGGCGGCACAAAAATCGTCGTCGCCCGCATGGACGAGATGGCCTCCAAGATAGCACTGGGGCTTGGCTGACCCATGAATAGCTGCGTGCCACCAACCGCAAAAATTGGCAAGATCATCGTATTGGCGCCATGCGTCATCGGTGCCGCCAGCAAGTGACGATCATTCATATCAAACCCAAATGACGCAATCATCGAGGCGATACAGCTGTTGAATACACGATATGTTTGCATCACACCTTTCGGCATTCCTGATGAACCGCCGGTAAATTTAATCGCCTGCAAATCGTCAGAATTAACCGGATAGCGGCGTGGCATCTTGCCTACATTAGCCGTCAGCAGATTTGCCATCACACTGTTCGCACGCACCGCATCCACCCCATCTTTTCCGGCAAGAAGATGCGCGGCGTTTGGCCCAAATTTTTCACCGCAATCAGCATCAAAAATAATGATGCTTGGCGTGGTAAGATCAATAATCCGGTCAAGCTCATCGCGGCCATTACGCGGGTTCAACGGTACCCAAACCTTGCCAGCAGCATAGGCCGCAAGCCAGCCAAGAAGATGCTCAAAACTATTATATGCGCAGATCCCAACGCGGCTTTGCGGGGCTGGATCAATCGTCTGCAACCCGGCTGCAAGCGCATTTACCGACGCGGCGAGTTCGGCATAGCTGATGCTTCGCTGATCAGCACCATTACTGATTTCAACTGCAATCCGATCCGGCCAGCGTGCTGCGGACCTGAAAAAATTATCAACCGGCATCATGACTTGAGACATTGAAACTTCCTTTAAATCGTCGCCTTAACCGTTTTTGAGTGGGAAAAAACATTCACAGATCAGGCAAGATAACCGCTATTTAAGAGACATTTACGACAGCAAAATATAACCACCTAACCCGCCTAGCGCGACCAAAAACAACCGCCGGAAAAATTCCTGCGACAGGCGATGGCGGACTAGTAGACCAAGCTGCATTCCAATCAATGCCGGCACCAGAGCCGCGCCCGACATCAGGCCAAGTGATACCGGCATTAGACCATGCCGGTATAGGGCCAGTCCCAATGACGCGGTTGATGCAGCGAACAACATTCCCATCGCCTGAACCAGCGCATCACGCCCAAGGCCAATTGACTGTAGAAACATCACCCCCGGTACAAATAATGTGCCCGTCAGACCGGTTAATACCCCATTTATTGCACCGCAAACTGGCCCTAGAAACATCTCTAAGCGCGGCGGTATTTCTAGGGTTTTTGTCATTAGGCTGGAAAGGGAATAGAGCAATAATAGCGCCCCTAACCCGCGATGAAGCATGATAATATCGACATGGCTGAAAATCCACGCGCCAACATGAACCATCATTACCGCCATTAGCAAAAACAGCCATAACCGCCGCAGCAATGCTTTAAATTG
>RGCC01000117.1 GCA_009919335.1 Alphaproteobacteria bacterium | reverse complement strand
CAATGCAAGAAGCAATGCCCGAAGTGTTTGCCCAGCTTGATGCCGTTCGCAAAACGCTTGAAGCGCATTACCGAGATATGCAGGATCTTGAATTTACCGTGCAGCAGAACGTGCTTTATATGCTGCAAACGCGCAGCGGCAAACGCACTGCCGAGGCCGCGCTGAGGATGGCTGTTGAGATGGCTGATGAAGGGCTGATCACCCGAGATGAGGCGTTATGCCGGGTCGATCCGAATGCGCTTGATCAACTGCTTCACCCGACGCTTGATCCTGCTGCTGAAAAAACCATATTGGCACGCGGCCTGCCGGCCTCACCCGGGGCTGCTTGCGGAAAGATTGTGTTGAACGCTGACCGTGCCGAGGAAATGGCGGCTGCCGGCGAGGATGTGATTCTGGTGCGTCTTGAAACCAGCCCTGAGGATATTCACGGGATGCACGCCGCCGTTGGTATTTTGACGGCGCGTGGCGGGATGACCAGCCATGCGGCGGTGGTGGCACGTGGCATGGGGCGGGCGTGTGTTTCGGGTGCCAGTGATGTGCGCTTTGACGAGGTTAGCGGCAAGGTCTTTATCGCTGATCATGTGTTGGTCGAGGGCGATATCATCACCATTGATGGGACTAGCGGCGAGGTTTATGCAGGCAAGGTTGATACAATTCAGCCAAAAATGTCTGGGGCGTTTGCCAGTGTTATGGGCTGGGCTGATGACGTGCGCCGCATGGAAGTGCGCACGAATGCCGAAACCCCGACCGAGGCGCGTGTTGCGCTTGATTTTGGTGCACAGGGCATCGGTCTTTGCCGCACCGAACATATGTTTTTTGACGCTGACCGGATTATTGCGATGCGCCAGATGATTATGGCCGCTGATACAGCAGGCCGCGAAATAGCGCTTGCCAAGCTATTGCCGATGCAGCGTCGTGATTTTGAGGAATTATTCACCATCATGGCGGGTTTGCCGGTAACAATAAGGCTGCTTGATCCGCCGTTACATGAGTTTCTGCCGCATTCCGCCGATGAATTGGCCGAAGTTGCGGCGGCGGCAGGGGTGACGATTGAAACGGCACGCCAGCGCGCAGTTAAACTGGCTGAAACAAATCCGATGCTTGGCCACCGTGGTTGCCGGCTAGCAGTCACCTATCCAGAAATTTGCCGGATGCAGGCAACGGCAATTTTTGAGGCAGCCTGTGCGGTTGCTCAGAAAACCGGCCACGCGCCAATCCCTGAAATTATGGTGCCGCTGGCTGCAACGGCCAAGGAAATCGCGCTTTGTAAGGCGGAAATTGATACAGCTGCAACGGCGGTTATGGCGGCAACAGGCATCACCATATTGTATCTTGTCGGAACCATGGTTGAATTGCCACGCGCGTCAATCTGTGCCGCTGATTTGGCCGTTGAGGCAGAATTCTTTTCCTTTGGTGCCGATAAAGATATTTATCCAGTTGATCCGTTTGTATCGATCGATCTTGAGGGGGTTGGCACGCTTGTCGAAATGGGTGTCGAGCGTGGCCGGATAACGCGGCCCGATATCAAGCTGGGGATCTGCGGTGAACATGGCGGTGATGCCGATTCAATATTATTCTTTGAAAAGGTTGGCCTTGATTATGTGTCCTGCTCGCCTTACCGGGTGCCGGCGGCACGCCTTGCCGCGGCGCAGGCAACAATCAAATCACGGCATAGCTGACCCCTCATAATTGGCCTCTCATAGCTGGCTCGGCATGACTAATAGATCCGCTTGTTAAAGCGAGCCACCTGGCCGCCAGAATCAAGGATACGGTGCTGACCAGTCCATGCTGGGTGTGTCTTTGGGTCAATGTCGAGTTTCAACACATCGCCGGGCTTGCCCCAGGTTGAGCGCGTCGGATGTTCGCTGCCATCGGTCATTACAACGGTGATTTCGTGGTAATCTGGGTGAATATCTTTTTTCATGCCGGTCTCCGGTTTTACACTTTACTGCTTGTCTTTAATGCTTGATTTGCCATGCGGCAGAATGATCCTCGCCAACAAACAGCGCTGGTGGTATATCCCCTATAGCGACGAGAAGCAAGCCCTTCCGGTCTAAAAATAGATCACTGATGGGCTGATCGATGAAAAGTTGGGGTTAGAACATGACAACAGGGCAAAAAAGTGATCAGGGAGCAGTATTTAACCATGATCAGGCAGGAGCGCCGGCCCGCAGCTACAGCAGTCGCCAATTATTGGCGGTGTTCTGGCCCTATCTATTACCGCATCGTTTCCGAATCGCGCTGGCGATTCTGGCCTTGACGATGGTTGCTGGCGCCTTGTTGGGCATGGGGCGCGGGCTTGCTTATCTTGTTGATGAGGGTCTTGGTAAACGCGATCCGGCCTTGCTGGATCGGGCGGTCTTGGCGACGGCGATGATCGCTGTCGTGCTGGCCTTTGGCAGTTATCTTCGGACCAGCATGGTGAATAAGATTGGCGAGATGGTTTTGGCTGATATCCGCCGCGCCATCTTTGGTCATGCGATTACGCTGTCGGCGGGTTGGTTTGAAAATGCCCGAACCGGTGATGTGCTATCGCGAATTACAACCGATACGAGCATTGTGCAAACAGTGATGACCTCGACGCTGTCGATGGCGGCGCGTAATTTCCTGCTGTTAATCGGCGGCTTGGTAATGGTGGTTCTGTCCAGCCCGAAAATGTCGCTTGTTGTTTTGGTGGTGGTGCCGTTGGTGGTGGTGCCGCTGATTTTCATGGGGCGACGGCTGCGCACTGCATCAAGGCTTGCACAAGACCGGCTTGCCGATGTTGGGGTTGAGGCCGAGGAAACGGTCAGCGCAATCCGTACGGTTCAGGCCTTTGGCCGCGAACAGTTCGTGAAAGGTAATTTTGAACGGGCGGTTGATCTATCATTGTCGGCAGGCCTTGCCAGAGTGCGGCTTCGAGGGTTGCTCAGCGGAATTGTTATTTTTCTGGTGTTTAGCGGTATTGGCGTCATCCTATGGATTGGCGGGCAGGATCTGATGGCCGGACGGATCAGCGCCGGTGATCTGTCTTCGTTTATTTTCTATGCTTTCTTGGTGGCAAGCTCGACCGGCTTTCTATCCGAGCTTGCCGGTGACCTTCAGCGCGCCGCCGGTGCGGCTGAACGGATCGCCCAGCTGCTGGATACCGAGGCTAGCCTGCCCGCGTCAGCGTGCCCACAACTGATTGATCCGGCTGCGGCGACGGCGTGTGAATTTGCTGGCGTGCAATTTGCCTATCCGGCGGCACTGAACCGGCCAGCAATCAGCGACGTTGGCTTTACCATTAAAGCGGGTGAGCGGGTCGCGATCGTCGGGCCAAGCGGGGCTGGCAAATCGACCATTTTCTATCTTTTGTTGCGGTTTTATGATCCGGTTGGTGGTGCGGTGCGGATAGGCGGCATTGATCTTCGTGATTTATCGCTTGCCGATCTTCGTGCGCATATCGGTTTGGTTCCACAAGAATCGGCACTTTTTTCTGCATCGCTGCGTGACAATATTGCCTTTGGTCAGCCGGATGCTGATGATGCTGCCATCATCGCGGCCGCAAAACAGGCGCAGGCGCATGATTTCATCATGGCGATTGAGGGTGGTTATGATGCGTTTGTCGGCGAAAAAGGTGTGCGACTATCAGGCGGGCAGCGCCAGCGAATTGCCATTGCACGGGCAATTTTGCGCAACCCGCGTCTATTGCTGCTCGATGAGGCCACAAGCGCACTTGATGCGCAATCAGAGGCGGCAGTCCAGCACGCATTGGAAAATCTGATGACCGACCGCACTAGCCTTGTTATTGCGCACCGACTGGCGACTGTGGTGCGCGCCGACCGGATTTTGCTGATGGATCGGGGCAGGCTCATTGC
>RGCC01000116.1 GCA_009919335.1 Alphaproteobacteria bacterium | reverse complement strand
AAAGCACAGGAAATTTGGATATAGAACAGCAATTTGTTAGCGGTTTTAATCTGGCTATGCAGATGCCGCTGGCATCCTTTTATAAGATGGAAAACGCAGCCGAGCTTGAAGGTGAGGAGGCTTTCTTTGCTTTGTTGCAATCCGATGCGGCGCTTGCCAATTTCAGTTTTGATATTCGTGATCGTGGATTGCTTGGCAAAGTGATGGCAATCATTGCCGAAGAACGGGCACAATCGGTCGATGCGGCGCGTGCTGAAATCAGTTTGATGCTAGACCAAGCCATGCGTGAGGCACTGCCGGCAGAGGGTGCAAAACTTGCCATGGCAATTGATCATTTCTTGCGTCAAGGTGGAAAATTGCGTATTGCAATGACGCCGGATGAGCCGTTGCCGCTGATCAGCCTTGGCGGTTTTCTGATTGCCCCTGATCTTATGGTCAGAACGAGCAATATCACCACCCAACGGCTGGATTAGCGCGCGGTAAATCAGGTTTATAGTGCGCAGAGACGCGATATAAATCCGCGAGAAGTAACGTGTGATCAGGTAAAAGCGACTAGAGTCGGTGTTAGGGAGGTTTTGGGTGTCGAGCGGGTTGATTGATTTTGGCGAATATATCGCCAGCTATCCAGATTTTCCAAAGCCCGGAATCCTGTTTCGTGATATCAGCCCGCTATTAGCATCGGCTGCGGGCATGAACCACGCTATCGACCAGTTTGCCGCACAATTATCGGCATTTGATATTGGCCTGATTGCCGGCATTGAGTCGCGCGGGTTTTTGTTTTCAACATTGTTGGCATCACGGCTGAACATCGGCTCAATGATGGTGCGCAAACCGGGAAAATTGCCGGGCAAACTGGTGCGTGCCGGTTATGATTTGGAATATGGAACTGCCGAATTAACCATCCAGCAAGATGCGCCGGTAAAGGGGCGTCAGCTGTTGTTAATTGACGATTTGCTTGCCACCGGGGGAACCATGATTGCGGCGAAATCATTGCTTGAGTCCTGCGGCGCGATAGTGCCCGCCTGCGCCGTTGTGATTGAGCTGGCTGCTCTTGGCGGACGGGCGCGTTTAAACGCGCCTCTAATCGCGCTCAAGAGCTATGATGACTAGATTTAATCCGCAAACAACGCTGCTTGTGGTGGCTTTGGAAAATGAGCTTCCGCGTGCAATGGCGGCGGGGTGGAACATTGTTTATACTGGCGTTGGTAAAATTAATGCGGCCATGACATTGTGTGATGCGATTGCGAAATATCAACCGCAACAGGTGGTAAATTACGGCAGTGCCGGCGCGCTTCGTCCCGGCCTTAGCGGCTTGCATATCGTAACCCGTTTCCTGCAGCGTGATATGGATGTACGGGCGCTGGGGTTTGCGCTTGGTCAAACGCCCTTTGAAGATGATATCGAAATCAGCACCAAGGGTGAGGGATTAAGCTGTAGCTCCGGTGATCAATTTGTCAGCGCGCCGCCCGAAATCGCCAGTGACCTTGTTGACATGGAAGCTTATGCACTGGCCAAGATTTGCCGGCAAAAGGCCATTGATTTTCATTGTTTCAAGTTTATTTCGGATAATGCAGATGGTGACGCTGCTGGGGATTGGAGTCAGCACCTAGCCACTGGTGCCAAGCTGTTTGCGGCTGAAATCCTCGATAAATCACCGACCAAAACCGCTTAATAATTAACCAGCAACCGGTTTCGGTTAATGGCCCGCCGCTTGGCCCAATTGATCCTTGATTGACACGATTGCAGGTTTTTGAAAGGCTAGTCGCGCTGGCTTTGCCATGGGGTGCGTTGCTGCGGGTGCGTAAAATAGGGGCAAGGCAAGCAGGTTATTGATCGTTAATGGTGATAAGTAATTGATATGGTTACCAGCTAGGTCAATCTTGGGAGGAGGCTGTAATGCTCGAAAATGCTGAAATCGTGCCATTGACTGGGGCGCTTGGCGCTGAGGTTAATGATGTGCAACTTGCCGATCTTGTAAAGCGTAATGACCGCAGCAATGCTGATGCGCTGGGTCGAATGCTGGTGAAGAATAAGGTGCTGGTGTTTCGTGATCAGCACCCTGACCCTCAAACGCATGTCGAAGTTGCAAAATTGCTGGGTGAATTAGCGCCGGCCGTGCCGATGTATCCAAAGGTGGCTGGATTTGAGGATATTATTATTATCCGCAATGATGATGATAATCCGCCCGAAAATGAGGTTTGGCACGCAGATATGACCTATCGCGAGGTGCCAATTTTTGCTGCCGTACTGCATGGGGTTCATGTTCCCCCTGTTGGTGGTGACACTCTATGGGTTGATATGGTCGCGGTCGCCAAGGGCCTGTCAGAGCCAATGCGCCAGTTCCTGCGAGGGCTGACATCGCGCCACACGATCGAAAAAGGCTTTTCGTTTGTTACCGAGAACGGACAGGATGACCGCGCTGCCGAGCTGGCTAAAACCATAGGTAAACATAACCGAACCAATCACCCCGTTATGCGTGTTCATCCGGTAACGGGCGAGGAAACATTATTTGTCAACGCGGCCTTTACCGAAGCGATAAATGAGCTGACCGCCGCCGAGTCTGATGCGATGCTTCGCCATCTCTATAGTCATATTGATAATCCGCGCTATCAGATGCGGGTGAAATGGCGTCCGGGAACGGTTGTTATGTGGGATAATTGGGCAACGCAGCATTTTGCCTGCGGGGATCATTAAGTACAGCGGGTGACGGTAAGGGCGCCGCACCATGAGAGCTTTGCCGCAAACTAGATACCGGCGGGACGTGATCACCGGTCACGTCTGACATTAATATACGGATGTCTAGGGTTCTATAACATACTGATATTACTTGAGGTCAGTAGTGACTGGTGCTTGGGGGATGCGTCTTTGTCTCCGCGCCCGCACCATCTTTAAAGCTACATCAGAGCTTACCTATTGATCCTCAAGGATTCTTTTGAATTGCCGTGAGGGTGGGTAGATTGAATAAGAAATTGAAACAATTAACGGCTTGCTTAATTGCCGTAAGCTTTATTTCAGCCTGCACGTCATCAGGTGAGATATATGATAAGTCAAAGCATAAAGATGAAGACTTCTCCGCTGTTAACACAATCCTTGGAATAGCTGCTGGGGCTGCATTAATAGGTGCTGCAGCATCGTCAGGCGGAGGAGGAGGTGGCGCCGCTGTCTATGATTACGATTGGGATTGGGACTATCAACCTGCCAATGCGCAATGGGTATGTCGTGGTATTCAAACAGGTAGGTATGCCAATCAAGACAATTGTGCTTATGATTTCAAAGATGATGATCGCTGGCCTGGTTAAGTTAAATTTTAGTCATTTGGAGGGAATTCATGAAATTATCCACATTAACGGCTTGTGCCAGCATTGTCATTTGCGCTGCAGCAAATGCTTCAGAAACAAAAACGATTGAAAGCCTAAACGGGAAAACGACATTCTATGACTGGCATTACTCTAGCTATGAAGAGCCAGGCTTAATGACCGTAAAATCCAGATTTCCACTGTCTTTTTCAGTTGGCATTAGGGATGAGACAAGCATTAGAAATCCTAATGAAAGTGGTGGCCAGAGCATTTCTTGGAACATTGAAGGTTCTTATGGATTGGTTAAATATGACGGGTCTGGCACGCACAACCATGACTATTATAAATTACTCGCGGAGGGGTATTACTCGATCTCTGGAGCCTTTTTCGTAGGCTTAGGTTATCGCCACCTTTTTGATAACTTTGGCCCAGGAAGCACATCAACGTCTGCGGGGACTTACGATAGGCTTTCGACTTATTTCTATGCCCCGCTGGGCTATAATTTAAGAAATGATGATGGTTCAGAAATTTTTGCAATTGAAAACAATACTATCAAAGATACATATCAGAAAT
>RGCC01000115.1 GCA_009919335.1 Alphaproteobacteria bacterium | reverse complement strand
GAGGCGCGCCGCTACATTGACGAGGCGATTGATTATGCCGCCAAGACTGGTACCGGTGCGGTTCATGTAATGGCCGGCCGTACCGACGCTGGTGCAACAGCTGAAACCACTTATTGCGAACAGCTTTACTATGCTGGCAAGATGGCGGCGCGCCATGGCATAACCATTTTGATCGAGCCGATTAACCAGCGTGATGTTGCAGGGTATCATCTATCCACCATCGAGGCCGGTATTGCGACCATTAAGCGGGTTGGACTTGGCAATATAAAATTGATGTTTGACTGTTACCATACCCAGGTTATGCAGGGCGATGTGATCAGGCGCATTGAAACCAACCTCGATTTTATTGGCCACGTGCAAATCGCCGCGGTGCCAGATCGGGGCGAGCCTGATCATGGTGAGCTATGCTATCAAGATATTCTGCTGGCATTGGATGCGGCTGGATATGAAGGATATATCGGCGCTGAATATCGCCCTGCGGCATCGACCGAGGCTGGGCTTGGCTGGCTTGCTAATGCCAGAGGCTGGCAGTGATGCCCCGGCTTGTTGTTGATATTGGCGGCACGTCGGTCCGTATTGCGCATCAGCGTGTTGATGCGGCGCAAACTTGTGATCCGGCAGCGCTACAAGACCCTGAAGTGCTGGCCTGCGCCGATTTTGCGACAGCTGGTGATGCGCTGCTGCATTATTGCAATCAATACAGGCTGGATATCGAGTTGCTCGGGCTTGCCGTGGCAGCTGCTGCGCTAACCGCCGCTATTGGTGCGCGCCGTTATTTGCTGGTGAATGATTTTACCGCACAGGCTTTGGCGCAGCGCGACCTGCTGCAAGGCGGCGTTAAGTTGTCGCAAAAACACCGGCAGATTTTGCGCCGTGGCAAGGGCGATCTGTCGACACCATTGCTGGTTATCGGGCCGGGAACGGGTCTTGGTGTTGCTGCCTTGGTGCCGGATGGTGAAGAGGTTCAGATAATCGAGGGTGAAGGCGGTCATGTCAGTTATGCACCGCGCAACGCGGCCGAACAGGCAGTGCTGGCCGATCTGGCCGCAGAGTTTGGGCATGTTTCGGCGGAACGTATTATCAGTGGGCCGGGCCTTGAGGCGGTCTATTACAGCCAGACTGGCGAAAAGCGGCCAGCCCCAGACATTGGTGGCTTGGCTCTTGTCGGTGACGCGGCTGCGTTGGCGGCGGTTTCTTTGATGCTGCAAAGCCTTGCAACGGTTGCGGCGAATGCGGTGCTAAGTTTGGGGGCGCGAGCCGGTGTGGTGATTGCTGGTGGGATTGTGCCGAAACTGGCTGATCTGCTTGGCGATAGTGGTTTTTTTGATCGGTTTGATGATCATGGGCGGCGGCGTTCCTATCTCGAAACCGTGCCGATCTATCTCTCAAGCGATCCGCTTGGCGGATTGCGCGGCATGGCGGCCGGGTTTGATAACCCCTATCTGTCGCAGCGCATCATCCATGTCTAAGCTGGTCGCTTTGGTAACCTGATAAAAGACGCCGGCTTTGAAAGCCTTGCGCAAGGCGGCAATCGCACCTAGTTTAAAAATAAGGTTCTTGTAAAAGGAAGGTTTTGCCAATGGGGTGAGGCTGGCCCGTTTAAAATGCGCAAAATACAGGATGGGAGCGGATATGTATAAAATTAGTGATGCGGCAAAGCGGGCTGACCTGACGGTGAAAACAGTTCGCTATTATGCTGATATCGGGCTGGTGGAACCGGCCGGTCGTTCTGGATCTGGCTATCGGCTTTATGCGGAACCGGATATTGCCAAACTGGGTTTTGTTGGGCGGGCGCGCCGCTATAGTTTTTCCATCGAACAATGCCGTGAACTACTCAGTCTTTATGAAGATGACCAGCGGCCAAGCGCTGAGGTGAAGCGGATCACCCTTGAAAAAATTGATGAGATTGACTGGAGGCTTGCCGAACTACAGGCCTTGCGCGATGAATTGCAGCATCTTGCTGGCAGTTGTCAGGGGAACTCGCGGCCAGATTGCCCAATTATCAACAAGCTAGCCTGTGATAAGGGTGACAAACGTTAAGAAAGGATAGCGGTGTGATCTTTTCGCTTCGGGTTTTGGTGGCGGAAGCTTAAATATCAGCTGCCGCCGCAAAGATTTGTTGTTTTCGCGGAGAGTGGTTCTTTTGCCTTGCAGCATTAAGGTTATTAGGTGCGCTCTAAATCCTATGAAACAGGCTTTTTCTTTGATAATCATTTTATTGTTGTTTTATCTCATAAGATTTTGTGGGTTGGGCAAAACCAAATTAACAATTCTAGGATCTAAGCACAAAGACAATGAACCTCTCCGCTACACAACGAAATATGAAATTGCCTGAACGGCTCTCGCATGTTGCTGATCAGGATGCTGTGCCGCCAACAGATCGAATTGCGGTAATTGATATCGGCTCAAATTCGGTTCGGCTGGTAATTTATGGGAAGAATGGTGCTTATCCGGCACCGCTGTTTGATGAGCGCTCAAACTGTCAACTCGGCGCTGGACTCGATAAAACAGGCTTGCTTGCAAACGAACGGATTGAGGCAGCACTTGAAACGCTAACTCGATTTGCTTCAATAATCCGCGCGATGCAGGTCGATAGCTGTTACCCAGTAGCAACTGCCGCGGTGAGGCGCGCAAAAAATGGTGAGGAGTTTTGCCGTCCTGCCGAGATAATTCTTGGTCAGCCAATTCATATTTTATCGCAGCAGGAAGAGGCAGCCCATGTTGCGAGAGGCCTGGTTTTAAATGTACCAGAGGCTAATGGCTTAGTTGCTGATCTTGGAGGTGGAAGCATCGAAATTGTAGCGCTAAAAGATGGCGTGGTCATGCATTCGGTTAGTCTTAACCATGGTCATCTTTCGAATGCGGAAGAGGGTGAAATTATTAATGCGATACGTGGAGTTGGATGGATTGAAAGTTTCGGCGCAAAACAATTATTTGGTGTTGGCGGCAGTTTTAGAGCGTTAGGATCAGCTTTTATAGAGCGCGAGAACTATCCGTTGCCAGTGTTGCACGGCCTCAAAATCAACCGTGACAGCGCGTTAATGCTTTGCAATGATTTTCTTCGGCCATCATCACCGCTTGCAGGTGTACCGTTGGCTCGTCGTGCGACGATGCCAATGGCAGCAAAGATTATTCGGGCGCTGGTCAACATTTCAGCAGTACGACGAGTCGTTGTCAGCGGAACGAGTATTCGTGATGGAGTGATTGCAATCAATGAGTTAAGCGACACTCAGCGCGCAGATTTTTTAGTCGCAATTAGCAAGGAAATTTCTGCAGCTAGCGGTCGTTTTGCGGGTTTTGCGAATGAACTAATGGAGTTTTTGCACCCTTTGAAAAATGGACGTGAACCTCAGTTTGCACGGCTTTTGGATGTGGCGTGCAACCTCGCGGATATGTGCTGGCATGAACACAGTGATATGCGTGGCGACTTGGCGGCACGCCGCGTTCTTGGTTTGCCAGTTAATTGCATGACCCACAAGGAAAGAACGTGGTTGGCAATGTCATTGTATCACCGCTATGCGGGATTAAAGCAAAATAAGCCACACCCGCAAGAAATGCAAAGTTTACTGGGTCCAAAACTGCAGGCCGAGGCCATCAGTGTCGGACTTGCTCTTCGGTTTGCACTAATATTTAGTGCCGGCACATGTGAACAGTTGAAAAATATTCGGCTTGAATGCCAGCCAGGTGTGATGCGATTACATATTAAACCGGGCGTAAGGGGCTTGTTTGATTTGAATTGTCAGCGCCGTTTTTCCGATTTTGCGGCAAGCGCTATGTGCAATCCAGAAATTTTATTCTGTTGAATTCTCTGATAACTTTTCACAAGGTCTTGATTGTGAGTGCCAAGCCATGCGGTCACTCTATGATAATTCCTCACACAAGAGGACGGGGCGCTTTTGG
>RGCC01000114.1 GCA_009919335.1 Alphaproteobacteria bacterium | reverse complement strand
GTAAGCCGTGAGGATGAAATTTTCCTTATCATTGATGGGCAGGCTGGGCATGGCATACCCGCTATGGATCTTGCTTACAAGTCAGCCGCCAAGGTTGCGCGCACTAAACACATCTGTGTTACGTCAATCATAAATGTTGGTCATACTGGAAGGCATGGTTCTTTTGCTGATCATTGTGCCGAAGATGGTTTTTTATCGATCCTAATCGGTGGTGGCAACAGAGAGGTTTGGCGGCAGGTGGCTCCATATGGCGGGTGCGAACCAAAGTTACCAACTAACCCCTATTGCATTGGTTTTCCTGGCGATGAACGCGGGCCACTTGTGTTGGATTTTGCAACGTCAATGATTGCTGGTGGCTGGATTTATGCTGCGCAAAATGCTGGTGGTTATCTCCCTGAAAATTGTATTATTGATCGAAATGGTATGGCTTCAGTGACACCTGCAGATTATTTTGATGGTGGATCAATTTTGCCTGCGGCAGGACAAAAAGGCTATGGACTAGCCTTAGCTGCAGAATTGATCAAGTGCAATGACACCACTTGATGGTCTTCGCAAACGAGCGAGTGTAATTTTTGACGACATCATTAGCTGTAAACCGGCACCAGGATTTGAGAAAGTCGAGATCCCTGGGCAGAGGGAGCGACGTTTAAGGCACGAGGCCGGCGGAATAATTGATTTGCCTGAAAACACATGGAATGAAATCGTAGCACTGCGAAATAGCTTGGTTATTTGAAACTGTGAATGCTCAAACTAATTTACTGACGCTCAAGCTTTAAAGGTTGCGAGTACCTAAGGTAGAATTTTGGAGCCTTCAGAAAACATTGTTGTTAAACGTAATTCATTCCTAAAATGACATAAAATCAAAATGTAAATAACTGTGGCGGCGTGCCCCGCAACAATCTCTGTATTCATCACTCGCGTTCAGCTTGGGAAAGTTCGTTTTTGTGACGTAAAACTATCAGCACAGGTGCGCACATTTTGATGTGTTTAGCTGAAAATCATATTTTCTTTGATAGCGCAGCCAACTGTTTTTGCAGCGCTGTGACCTGCTCCTTCATGGACTCAAGATCAATGTCTGCTGGTGCTGAAGATGATGTGCTTGGACTGGCGCTTTGTGCGTTCGGACTCGAATCATGCGGTGTTGAGTTTTTGGTGGCTGGCGGCGAAGTGGATGGCGCTGAGCCAAAGTCCTGCCATGATTGAAGCATACCCGCTACCATTTTTGATTGCATCAATTGCATCATCTGCTCGATGGCTCTTGGCCATACTTGAGTCGCCGTATCACTATAGCATTTAATAATTTCAGTCAGAAAATCCTTAGGAATGACTTGTTCACCTTGCCCTTCAAATTCAGAAATAATCGTCAGCAAATATTGATTGGTGATGTCTTCTCCAGTTTTCTTGTCTAGTATAGTGACCGAATGTCCAGCCCTTATTAATCGACTGATATCATCTAGTGTGACAAATTCTTTGGTATCTTTGGTATAGAATTTGCGGCTCGAATAACGATGAATCGTCAGACTTGGCTTGTCAGTTTCGTTCATCAAAATCTCCTAAATCCTGCAGGTGGGTATTCAAGCAAAAAAGAAGTGTAAATCCCACCTCTTTTTTACACAATTACATGCAATGACCAGACTACTTCTTGGCAGCCTTGGCCATTACATCCTTTTTGATACTAGCCATCGCCGCAGTATCATTATCGGTTCGGGTAGAAACAGGTGTAATAATACTTTTAGACTTAGTCTCTTTTTTGGAGCTGTCCGAAACGTTACCTGTAGCCACGGCTTCTTGCCCCAGAGATACCATCGCATCTATGGTCTCAGCCTGCGCAGACTTGGCGATATCGACAAAAGCTGACATATGCTTCGGCATCGCTTTAGTCTGTTCAGCGGCAAATTCGCTTGACGCAGCTGCCATGTCGGTTGCTGCGGGGGCCGTTTTAGCAAGACGGTCAAGTGCCTCCATCGTTTCGTTAACCATCGCTTGTCCGACGGCTAAATGCTTTTTTGTCGCATCGAGGGTGATTTTGGACAATTTGGCCTGATAGTCGACAACTGGCTTCATAGCTTCAGCTATATCTGCGGGTGTGGTAGCAGCCATTTTATCAAGGGCTTTTTTGTAATCATCAGGATGGAACATAGCTCAGTCTCCTTTATGTAATTCAATCATTAGCGATAACCACGACGTTGATCAGACGAAAAACTGTCCGCCATTTGCCGACAAGGTTGACCCGGTGATAAAGGCCGCATCATCACTCACAAGAAACAATACACAGCGGGCAATTTCATCTGGTGAACCTAGCCGGCCAACTGGGATCTGTGCGGTGATTTTGGCAATGACCTCATCCGCCATCGCATTAACCATTTCGGTACCAATATAGCCGGGGCAAACCGCATTGACGGTTATTCCCTTAGCCGCACCTTCTTGGGCCAAGGCTTTGGTAAAGCCAAGATCGCCCGCTTTGGCCGATGAATAATTGGCCTGACCAAACTGGCCCTTTTGCCCATTGATCGATGAAATATTCACTATGCGGCCAAAATTACGATCGCGCATACCACCCCAAACCTGGTGTGTCATGTTAAACAGGCCATTAAGATTGGTGTCGATAACATCATGCCATTGCTGGGGAGTCATTTTATGGAAGGCGCTGTCTCGGGTGATGCCGGCATTGTTTACCAGCACATCAACTGGGCCCAATTTGGCTTCAACCGCTGCAACACCGGCGTCACAATCCTCATAAGACGCGACCGACCATTTGAACACGTCAATACCGGTCTCTTTGGCAAAAGCTGCGGCAGCGTCGTCGTTGCCGGCATAGTTGGCGGCTACCTGGTAGCCGGCAGATTTCAACATTCTTGAAATGGCGGCACCGATGCCGCGGGTTCCACCTGTTACAATCGCGGTCTTTGACATAACTTTCGTTCCTTTCTTAACAAGATCTCAGCTAGGGTTAGTTCTGGCGCTGACAGCTATAGCCGTTCAATACACATGGCGACTCCCATACCACCACCGATACAAAGAGTAGCAAGGCCTTTCTGGACTTTCTGCCGCTGCATTTCAAATAACAACGTATTCAAAACACGGGCCCCAGACGCCCCAATTGGGTGGCCAATCGCAATCGCACCGCCATTCACATTCACCCTAGCAGGGTCCCATCCCATATCGCGATTGACAGCAATCGCCTGTGCGGCAAAAGCTTCATTCGCCTCGATAAGGTCAAGGTCATCAACCGTCCAGCCAGCTTTGGCTAAGGCTTTGCGCGACGCGGTAACTGGTCCGATCCCCATAATCGCCGGGTCAACACCAGCGGTGGCATAAGACACGATCCGGGCCATTGGCTGAATATTTTTAGCAGTGGCGGTAGCTTCGCTCATCAACAATACCGCGGCCGCACCATCATTGATGCCCGATGCATTACCAGCTGTCACAGTGCCATCCTTCGAAAAGGCTGGACGCAATTTTTGCAGGGCTGCTATGTCGACGCCATGTTTGATATATTCATCACAGTCGATGGTGACCTCGTCTCGCCGCGTTTTGACCAGAACTGGAGTAATTTCATCAGCAAATTTACTGGCCTTTTGGGCCGCCTCGGCCTTGTTTTGCGAGGCAACTGCGAATTCATCTTGTTCGTCGCGGCTGATCTGCCACTTGGTGGCAATGTTTTCTGCGGTTGTGCCCATATGATAGTCATGAAAAGCATCGGTCAGCCCATCCATGATCATAGAGTCGATAAAGGCCAAATTGCCCATGCGCGCCCCTGTCCGCAACATGGAAACATGTGGCGCTAATGACATGCTTTCCTGGCCACCGGCGATGACAACATCGGCATCCCCAAGTTGCACATGCTGGGCCCCAATCGCCACCGCACGCAAGCCCGAACCACAGAGCTGGTTGATCCCCCATGCGGCGCTTTCTTGCGGCAAACCAGCGTTGATGTGCGCCTGACGAGCTGGGTTTTG